>JBEGTL010000023.1:0-31434 GCA_041179425.1 Pseudomonadota bacterium
AAGGGCGTGGAGGTCACGGCGCGCGCGCTGGCGCTGCAGTGCGAAGCGAGTGCACGCGCGCTCGAGCTCGACGAACACGATCAGGTGCTGCTGTTCTCGTCGCTCGCGTTCGACGCCTCGCTCGAGCAGTGGCTGTTGCCGCTGACGGTGGGAGCGACGGTGCACGTGATGGAGTCGTTGTGGTCGGCAGCGCGCACCACGCTGGAGATCACCAAGCGCGGCCTGACACGTCTCGACCTCCCTCCCGCCTACGCACTCACGCTCGCACAACACTTGGCGCGCGAGGGGACGCCGCTGCCAGCAGGGACGCTTCGCTCTTGCACGGTGGGTGGGGAGGCGGTGTCTTCTCCGGGTCTACTGTCCATCCGCGACAGCTTGCGACCCACGCGTTTGATCAACGCCTACGGTCCCACCGAAGCGGTCATCACGCCGACCAGCTGGACGCTCGGCACAGAGACCCTCACGGAGCTTCCGGCGTACGCGCCCATCGGCACGCCGCTGGCCGGCCGCGTCGCGTACGTGCTCGACGCCTGCCTCGGTCTGCTCCCCGTAGGTGCCGTGGGGGAGCTCTACCTGGGAGGAGAGCCGCTCGCGCGGGGCTATCGCAACGAGCCGGCGCGGACGGCCGAGCGTTTTGTACCCGACCCGTTCGTTACGGGCGCACGCATGCTGCGCACCGGCGACCGCGTGCGCCTCAACGCCGACGGTGTGCTCGAGTTCGTCGCGCGCACGGATGAGCAGCTCAAGATCCGCGGCTTCCGTGTCGAGCTCGGCGAGGTGCACGCGGCGCTCGCGCGCCATCCGGCGGTACGCGATGTGGCGGTGCTGGCCGAGCAGCGCGGCGAGCTCTCGGTCTCGGCCTACGCGGTCGCCGACGGAGTCTCGCGCGAGGCCCTGCTCGTTCACCTGCGCACACTGCTCCCGGCGTACGCGGTGCCCGCTCAGCTCGTCTTGTTGCCGAGCATCCCGCGCACACCCAATGGCAAGGTCGATGCGCGAGCGCTGCGCAGCGAGGCGTCGCACGACGGCGGAGCGCGCGTGCGTGTCGAGCCGCAGGGCGAGCTCGAGCAGCGCATCGCCAGAGCGTTTGCCGAGGTACTGGGACGCTCCGACGTGGGTGCGACCGACAACTTCTTCGAGCTCGGCGGTCACTCGCTGCGAGCGCTGACGCTGGTCTCGCTGCTCGAGCGCGACGGTACGCTGACCGTCAGGTTGTCGGACCTCGTGTTCCATCCGACGGTGCAGGCCCTCGCGCGCGCTCTTTTGTCCACCCAGCCCGGTGTGCTCTCTCCGTTGGTCCGACTCAACGGTGCGAGCCGTGAGCAGCCGCTGTTTTGTTTTCACCCTGCGGGCGGCGCCTGCTTTGGCTACACGGAGCTCGCACGCGCGCTGGCGCCCCAACGCCAGGTGTACGGCTTCGTCTGCCGCACGCTGCTCGACCCGACGCACCGCGATCGCTCGATTGCACAGCTGGGCGTGGACTACGCCGAACACATCGTGGCTGCGCAGCCGCGCGGGCCTTACTCGCTCCTCGGCTGGTCGCTGGGAGGAGCTATCGCGCTCGCGGCCGCGGCCGAGCTCGAGGCGCGCGGCCACGAGGTGCGCTTCTTGGGTCTGGTCGACGGCTTCGTGCCGGGCTTCGACGACGAGCTTGACGCAGCGCTGCCCGAGCCGCCGAGCGCGCCTCCTGCCATGGCGCTGTTTCACGACAGCGAGCGCGCCGCGGGCCAGCTGACCCTCGTGCACCTCACCGCGCTGTCGCGCTCGTTCGTGCTGCCGCGGCTCGAGACAGCGCCCACGTGCTGGTGGTCGAGCGAGGGCAGGGCGCTGCGTAGCGCGGTGCAGCGTGCGCTCGAGCGCGGTCTCGGTCGTGCGCCCCGCGCCAGTGAAGAGCTCGCCACCACGCACGAGGAGATCGTCAAAGACCCAGCATTTTTGCGCTCACTCGCGCTGCGGCTCGAGGAGAGCGCGCGCGCCGACGAAGAGGAATCGTATGTCCGATAGCTCCGTTTCGACAATCGAGGGAGAGGCCAAGCGCCACCCTGTGCGCCCGAAGAAGCCCGTGGGCGTGGTGTACCGCCGAGCGATCCCCAAGCTGGGCAGCGAGCTCTCCGTGCGCACGGTCGACCAAGTCGCCGACCTGGCGCGCTTTCACCGCTGGATGAACGACCCGCGCGTGGCCGCCTTTTGGGAGCAGACGGGTAACGTCGACACGCAGGCTGCGTACCTCGAGAAGGTGGCGCGCGACGCACACACGCTCGCCGTGCTCGCCTGCTTCGACGAGGACCCACTCGGCTACTTCGAGCTGTACTGGGCCAAGGAAGACCGCATCGCACCTTACTATCAGGTCGACGACTACGATCGTGGGCTGCACATGCTGGTGGGCGAGCAGCGGCATCGTGGGCCCGACAAGGTCGAGGCGTGGCTCGTCTCCCTCGTGCACTACATGTTCCTCGACGAGCCGCGCACCCAAAACATCGTGGCCGAGCCGCGCGCCGACAACGCCAAGATGATTACGTACCTCGAGCGCGTCGGCTTTTACCAAAAAAAGCTGTTCGACTTCCCGCACAAACGAGCCGCCCTGATGATCTTGCCGCGGCAGACCTTTTTTCTCCGCTTCGGTCTCTGAGCTCAAGTGTTGGCGCTGCGGCCGAGCCGCGTCGCCGCGAAAGGATGTTGCTCTATGTTCGCGCACAACCTCGATGTCGCCGGTATTGGCGTCGGTCCGTTCAACCTCAGTCTGGCGGCGCTGCTGGCTCCGTACGACACGCTACGCTGGCGCTTCTTCGAGAAGCGGCCCAGCTTCGACTGGCGACCCGGGATGATGCTGCCCGGCACCCGAATGCAGACCTCGTTCCTCAAAGACCTGGTCACGCCCATCGACCCCACCAATCGTTTCAGCTTTCTGTCTTACCTGGTCGAAAAGGGTAGGTTTTACCGCTTCGTCAACGCCGACTTCTCGCGCGTCCGACGCAACGAGTTCGCCGACTACATGCGCTGGGCAGCGAGTCAGATCGACAACCTGTCGTTCGGTTCCGCGGTGGAGTCTGTCGATGTCGACGAGCGGGGCTTTTTGCTCTCGTTCGAACACCGCGAGCCGGTGCGCGCCAAACACCTGGTTGCCGCCACGGGCGTGATGCCGTTCGTCCCCACCTGGTCTGAGCGCCACCTGAGTGAGACTTGTTTCCACAGCGAGGGCTACCTCGAGTCCAAGGTCTCGCTCGAGGGCAAACGCGTGACCATCATCGGGGGTGGCCAGAGCGGCGCAGAGATTTTTTTGCACACGCTGTCTGGTGCGCGCGGACGTCCAACGCAGCTCCACTGGCTCAGCCGTCGGGCCAACCTCGACCCGCTCGACGAGACCGCGTTCGTCAACGAGTACTTCACGCCCGAATACGTGCGCTACTTCTACACGCTGCCCGAGGCGCGTCGTCACGCCATCGTCGAGGCGCAGAAGCTCACGGGCGATGGCGTGTCTCCCGAGACCCTGCGCGAGCTGTCGCAGACGCTGTACGAGAACGACTTCTTGGTGGACCACGAGCGCCACGACTACCGCATCATGACCCACCGCGACGTGCGCACCATGCACCACGATGGTGGCGTCTACCGCATGGAGATGCGCAACGGCTCGAGCCAGCGCGACGAGCTCGTCACCAGCGACGTCGTCATCTTGGCCACGGGCTACCGCTTTGCCGTCCCGAGCTGCATGCGCTCCATCGCGCCGATGATGGCGCGGGACAGCCAAGGACAGCTGCGCCTGCGCGAGGACTACACCGCACACTGGTCGGGGCCGAGCGGGCACCGCCTGTACGTCATGAACGGCGGACGCAGCTCGCACGGCATCGCCGACGCGCAGCTGAGCCTGGCTGCATGGCGCTCGGCCATCGTGGTCAACAGCTTGCTCGAGCGTCAGGTGTACCGCACCGACGCGGCCCCCACGCCGCTCGAGTGGACCTCCGAGGGCATCCCCGCGCGCGAGCCCTACGCACACGCTGCGGGCGCGCTTCGTGAGCTGTCTTGAGACCTTCTTTTTTACTCATCTAATGAAAATGAATATGCCTAGCAAAAGCTAGAAGGAACACGGGTTCGCCAATTCCTCGCTTGCGCGTGGACAAGTCCGCTGCCACCTTCTGTCGATAATGATTCTCAATTATCTAGATGGAGGCAGCGAATGAGTCGGTTGGGTCGTAATCCGCGCGTGCGCGCGACAACGAAGAGCACCAAGACGGCGTGCGCATGGGCAGGACTCACCCTGTGCGTCGTGCTGGCTGGCTGCGGCGATGACGACGGCACGAAGACGCTGGCGGATGCTGGCCCCTTGGCGGTCGACGCGTCCTCGTCTCCGTCCACCGTCCCTCCCGCCACCACCGACGGCGGCGTCGTGACCCCGGGCACGCCCGGTACGCCCGTCACGCCCGCTGCCGATGGAAGCACGCCGGTCGCCACGACGGACGCCGGCACCCCCGTCGTCACCGCGCCGGTAGACAGTGGTGCGCCCGTGGTCGACACCAAGAACGCGGTCTACGCGGTCTCGGTCCAAGTGCTGGGCGACGAAGCGGACAACACCTACGTCTCCACGCTCAAGAACCTCGAGCCGCAGACGGTCGATACCAAGCAGGCCATCGAGGTCGGCGGTCGCTCCAGCATCGCCACCGTCGGCGGCTGGCTGTTCATCGGCGAGGAAGAGTCGCCGGTCCTGCGGCGCTTCGCAGTGGGCGCGGACGGCAAGCTCGCCGAAGACAAGGACAAGCAGCTCAACTTCAGCAACGAAGGCCTGTCGGCAGTCTCGCTCGACGAGTGGAACAACACCTTCATCAGCCCGACCAAGGCGTACCTCTCGGACGGCGAGGGCGGCTTCATCGTCTGGAACCCGACGACGATGGCGATCACCGGTCGCATCCCCGCCGTCGATCTGGCTCGTGAGGGGCTCTCCATCGATGGCAGCCCGGGCTTCGTGCGTGGCAACCGTCTGTTCCGCACCGTGTTCTGGAAGAACTGGGAGGAGTTCAAGACCTCGAGCGAGCAGTACGTGCTCGTCTACGACACCGACACCGACAAGCTCCTCAGCAAGACCCCCGAGAGTCGCTGCCCGGGCCTCAACGCGCAGATCACGGCGGACGAGAAGGGCACGCTCTACTTCAGCAACTGGGTCTACAACGTCGCGGAGACGCTGGTCCGTCAGGCGCCCAAGAGTTGCGCCATCCGCATCTTGCCCGGTGCCGAGACGGCGGACCCGAGCTGGGTGCTCCCCTACGCCGACATCACCGGCGGCAAAGAGGGCGCGGGCTTCGCGTACACCAAGGATGGCAAGGCCTTGCTCTCGGTCTTCGATGCGACCGGTCTGACGTTCGACGCGAACACCGATCTCAGCAAGGTCTCCAAGGAGGTGCGCTGGGACCTGTACACCGTCGATCTAGAGACCAAGGCAGTGGCGAAAATGGAAGGCGCGCCCCGCTCTGCCGGTGGCTACACGCAGCTCAAGCTGGATGGGCTGACGCTCGCTTTCTTCCCGGCGGCCAGCTACGAGAGCACCACGCTGTTCGAGCTGCCCACCAGCGGTCCGGCCAAAAAGCGTCTCGAGCTGCCGGGCTTTGCGTACCAGCTCGTGCGCATCAAGTAAGAGCGAGGCTGGCGGCGCACGTCGTCAGCGCTTGAACACGAACTTGAACCAGTACGCGCGCCCCGGCTTCTGCGAGCCAAACTGGTCGTAGACGCGCGCGTTGCTCAGGTTCTGCGCCTCGAGCGAGCCGCTCAGGTCGAGCTTGCCGACCGCGATGGAGTAGATGAGCGCCAGCGTGTGCGTGACCTGGTGCGGCACCACCTGCTTGGTCGCGGGCGCGCCGTCGCTCTCCCAGGCGCGATAGAACGCGTGCACGTAGCGGACGTAGTAGCTGAGCGCGAGCTCGTCGCCCACGAGCCACAAGCTGCGGTACTTGCCATTCGCGGTGCCGTTGGCGAACAAGTAAGGTCGGCTGGGCAGTCGGTCGCCCTCGTAGCGGCCGAACGTGCCCTTGTCTGACGTGTTGCGGAAGTCCAGGTAGGTGAAGTTGCCGTCGAGGGCCAGGTACTCCGCGGGCGAGGTCCAGCCGGCATTGCCCTCCACGCCCGTCGCACGTGCCTCGTAGACGTTTTGGTAGGCCGAGCGCATGGCGGCGCCCAGCAGCAGGATCTGCCGATCGACGTTGCGCAAGAAGCCGTTGACGCTGCCGCGGTAGCTGCCGGCCCGCTGCGTGAGGTGATCGAGGGTCAGCTCGAGGTTGGCGTTGTGGCTGTGCTCGGGCTGCAACGAGAGGTTCTCGCTGATCAGCGCACCATTGCCGAACACCTCGTCGGGACGCGGGATCCGTGTGGTCAGCTCGTAGGACGCCTTGGTGTACAGCGTCTCGGTGAGCCGCACGCGGAGCGCGTCGCCCACGCCAAAGCGCGAGAGCTTGCGATCCTGCTCCTTGTACACGTTGCCTGGCAGGCGCTCGCGCGCGTTCGTGCGGTACACGAAGTGTTTGGCGAACAGCGTGTTTTCCAGCATGTCGTCGAACGCGTCGAGCACGTAGGCGACTCCGCTGACCATGCTGAACAGCGACTGGCGTTCGTGCAGCGGATCGTGTGTCCCGGCCGGGAGCAGCCGGTCGTCGCCCCGTCTCGTGGTGTAGGTGGGCGTCCAGGTCAGCGAGACGCGGTGGTGCTCGCCGACCCGTAAGGTCAGCAGTACGCGCGCAAACGCCGACTGCTGGTCGATGGTCTGGTCGTAGCGCCGTCGATTGTCTGTCTCGCCACCCTGCGACTGCATGCGGACGCGCTCGCCGAGCCAGTTGTAGCGCCAGCGGCTCTTGTCGCTGAAGCCGATCGGGACGTACGAGTAGCCGGACAGCGCCTCGAGCCGCAGCCGCTCCTTGAACGTCTGCTCGTAGCGCAGGGTGGCCCCGTGGTTTTCGCGCCAAGAGCGCGCCTCGCCGTAGGGCACGGTCATGATCTGGTTGTTCTGGATCTCGTTGTCGAGGCGCATCGTGAACACGCGCAGCAACAGACGCTCGGCCCATGGCTTCTTGATGAAGCCGACCTCCAGGGCGGCGCCCTCCGCGCTGTACGCGTCGTGAAAACGATCGACGCTTCGTTTCGTAGAGCGATTGCTCGCGTCCGCGATGTCCACCTCGACCGGGTAGTCGTTCCTGGTCCTGTCGCCGTACACGCTCAGGCGCGTGAACAGCCCACTCGGCTGGTGGACGTAGTAGCCGCTGACACCCAGGCGATGGCTGCCGAAGGAGCCGATCTGATAGTAGCCGTTGGTCCCGGAGCCGCGCGTCGGCTGCGGCGTGATCAAGTTGACCACGCCACCCAACGCGTCCGTGCCGAAACGAATGGGCACCACGCCCCGGTACACGTCCACGCGCTCGAGCAGCAACAGCGGGATGTCACCGACCTGTTGGCTGTAGCCGGCCAGCTCCATCGGCACCTCGTCGAGGAAGAACCGGATCTGGTCGTCGGCCAGACCGTTGAGCGAGAAGCGTGTGTACGAGCCGAGTCCGCCCGCGCGCCGTACGCCGATGCCCTGCACGCGCGCCAGCACCTCGCCGAGATCGGCCGACTGCTTCTTTGCGCTCGCGAGCTCCACGACCGTGACCGCCGACGACGACTCGCGCTGGCGCTGCACCTTGGTCTTGTCGCGCACGACCACATCGACGGCTCCCTCTGGGGAGGCCTGAACACGCAGATTGGTGGTGGGGCTCGGCGATGGCTCGGCCAGCTGCGCCGGACGCCACTCTGCAGCGAGTGCCGCGTCGCTCGCTGAAGAGGGCAGGGGCGCGCCCGCATCGATGGACGGCCCGACACCGCCGTCGATCGCTCTCGGCGCAAACGGCTGTGCCTGGCTCGGCTGGGTCGAGAGCAGCTGGCCCAGGGCCAACGCCGCAAACATCGCGTCGTACGCGCGCTTCGGTCCTTGTTTCACAGCCTCTCCGAGTCGTTTGGAAAGCCGTGTGTTGATGTTGATAGTCAAGAGCGTCAAGGCGAAAGTTGACCAACGCGCGTCCCAATCGCGCTCGGATGCGTGCCCATAGGTGGCGTCTAACCACTTAATTTTTCTGATTTATGCGTCGACGGTCGGCACGGTTGAAGGCGGCATCGGGGTTAACGGAGAGCGGTGTCGTCGAAAACGCATGTGCACGTTCGGAATCGCTTGACGGATGATTAGTGAAATTGAACATCAACATCGACTGAAGAAAACCAAGACAGGAGACACCGTCATGCGCTTTGTACAGACGCCCAAGAGCCGCCTCCGGCTCGGTGCGTGCTTCTCGTGGCTCGCTCTCGGCGCCACGCTCCCGGCCACCGCGTTCGCGCAGTTCGTGCCTCCCGCTGGCGGCACCGACTTCGCGGCGCGCACGCGCAACTTCAACAACCTGACGCCCATCCAGATCAACGACACCTGCGCGGATCCCGAAGACGAGGAGTGCGCGGCGCTCATCGACATCTACGGCGTCAACGGCGCGCCGCTGCCTCCGGTCGTTGCGGCGAGCGCCTACCCGTCCAGCATCACGGTGCCGGCCGCTTCGTTCGTCGCCAACGCCAAGATCACTGACGTCAACGTCACGATCAACGGCCTCAACCACGACTACCTCGACGACGTCGACATCTTACTCGTGGGTCCAGAGGGACAATACGTGGTGCTCGCGTCCAACGTCTCGGCCGCTGGCGGCGGTGACGTGTCCACGGGCATCGTGGCCGCCAACCTGAACTGGAAGTTCGACGATGTTGCGCGTCTGCCGCTGCCCAACTCCAACTCCAACGAAGGTCGCGCCTCCACGCGTCGCACGATCACCGTCGGCGGCGTGCAGCAGCCTAACCCTCTGTACGACCTGATCTACCCCGAGTGGAAGGACGTGTGGACCGACTCTAGCCAGCGCACGTTCAAGCCCAGCGACTACGACAACGGCGGCGACAACGACATCTTCCCCGCGCCCGCGCCGCAGGGTCTCGTGACGCCCACCTCGGTGGTCACCGCTCCGACCAACTACCCCACCAACACGCAGCCCACGGTCACCGGGGGCACGCCCCTGAGTGTCTTCAACGGCAAGTCACCCGTGGGCCAGTGGAAGCTCTACGTCGTTGACGACTTCTACTGGTTCGACGGCTCGATCACGAGCTGGGCGATCGAGATCACGGCCAAGTAAAGCGACCGAACCTTCCCTTTCAGGGCAGCCACGCGCTGCCGAGATTTTTCAGGAGATCCGAAGAATGAGACAAAACCTTACGAGTGGTCTGGCTCTCGCGGTGGTGCTCGCGTGCTCCGCGGCGGCCAACAGTGCAGCGGCGCTCTCGCCGCCCACCGTCCCGGCACAGTGCGTCGAGGCGCGGGACTCCAAAGGCTTTGCCGCCGGCCGTGCGGCTGGCGAAGCGCGCCTGACCTCGGTCTGGAAGTCGGCTGCCGTTCACCAGAACCTGGACTCGCTGAGCGACAACCTCCCTGTCATCCTGTCGTCGCTCGAGACGGCGCTGACGGGTCTCGCCGGCCGAGCCGAGCCGACGCGGTACGTACAGTGCCGCGCACAGGGCTACGCAGAGGGCTTTTTGTACAAGCTCAACCAGCTGTTCGGCCAGTGCGTGCTCGACGGTGCCGACTGGGGTCAGTTTGCAGCCAACGTCTACTGCGGCCTCTCCATCGACCTCGGCGGCCTCGGCTCGGACTCGTTGTTCGTGCGCGCGCCCGTCGGCCTGTGTGGCAACCTGTTCGAGTTCACGTGCGAGGACAGCTACCGCTTCGTCGGCAGCGAAGGCGCCACGCCGGTGAGTCCGGTGGTGCAGAGCTACCTCGACCACCAGGGCTTCGTGCTCGACCCGTTCCCCGGCTGCGCTCCGTTCACCGACGGCGAGTTCTTGGAGACATTCGAGACCTCCCTCCACAACGACTGCACGTACGTCCGCGCGCCATAAGCGCACTTTAGACTGTTGCCTGAGGGTCGGTCGCACGCGTTGCGACTCGGTCCTTGCCCTCATTTAATCGAGAATTTGCGAGGTTTTGATGCCAGGACGTGAGCCGTTGTCAGCACCGAGGAGAGCCGCGCGGACGCTCTCGCTCGCGATCGGACTGTGCGCTCTACTTTTTACTGTCTGCACGGGCGCTCACGCGCAGGCCGACGAGGTCTTGTGGGACAGCTGGGGCGTGCCCCACATCTACGCGAGCAGTCGCGACAGCGCGTTTTATCAGCTCGGCTGGGCACAGATGTCCGCGCACGCCGATCGCATCGCAGCGCTGTACGGCACGGCGCGCGGGGAGGGCGCCGCGCACTGGGGAGCGCATGCGTACGACGAAGACGCGTTGGTGTGGTCGCTGCGCATTCCGGAGCGCGCGCGTGAGTGGCTCGAGCAACAGTCGCCGGACTACCGGCGCTACCTCGAGGCATTCACGCGTGGGCTCAACGACTACGCAGCCGAGCACCCCAAAGCCGTGGCTCCACGCAACCGCTGGACCTTACCTTTTCGTGCCGTCGACGTACTCGCGCACGTGCAGCGTATCCTGCTGACACGTTTTCTGTTCTCCGATGCCGGCGCGATTGTGGCGTGGCGATCCGGGGCTGTGCAGAGCAACGAACTGCGGCCCGAAAAGGCACAGCAGGGCTCCAACGGCTACGCCATCGCCCCATCGCGCAGCGCCGACAAACGAGCCATGCTGCTGATCAACCCGCACCTGCCGTGGTCTGGGGACCTGACTCTGTTCGAGGCGCAGATCGTCGAAGGGGATAGCTACGTGTACGGCGCCGCGCTGGTCGGTCAGCCCTACCTCTCCATGGCGTTCACGCCGCACGCGGGCTGGACGCACACCGTCAACGGCTTCGACGGACTCGACACCTACGAGCTGACGCTGCGCGACGGCGGCTACGAGTTCGACGGTCAGCCACGCGCGTTCGAGCAGGCAGATGTGGTGCAGATCGATGTGCGCACAGCAGGCGGTAAGCGCGTGCGCCGCACGCTGCCGCGCGCCTCGTCCGTGCACGGCCCTCTTGTGGCCATCGACCCGGCGCGGGGCAAGGCGCTCGCGCTTCGCTTCACGGGCGTCGAAGCCTCAGGTCTCTCCGCAAACGGACAACACACGGATTCGAGTCAGCTCGTGCAGCGCTACTGGGAGCTCGCGGACAGCCGCACGGTGGAGCAGTTCGAGGCGGTCTCCACGCGCTATCCGCTGCCGTCCTTCAACACGCTGTACGCCAACCGCCGCGGTGACATCTTGTTTCGCTACGAGGGGCGCATGCCGCGCCGCAGCGGCGGCGACTACGACTCGTGGCAGGGCATCCAGCCAGGACACGCATCGGCCAACCTGTGGACGTCTTACTACGGCGCCGAGGCGCTGCCGCGCGTGCTCAACCCGGCCAGCGGCTTCGTGCAGAACGCTAACGATCCGCCCTGGTTTGCGAGCTATCCCGCGCCGCTCGACCCGGCCCAATACCCGCCGTACATCGCGCGTCCTCTGCTCGACTTCCGCGCCCAGCACTCGCTGCGCACGGTGGTGGCAGACTCCTCCATCAGCTTCGATGAGCTGGTCCTTGCGCAGCTGTCCAATCGTGTCGAGCTGGCCGAGCGTGTGCTGCCGGCGTTGCTGCAGGCGGTCGCCGGCGAGCCCAAGCTGGCGCTCGCTGCACAGGTCCTTGCCGGCTGGGATCGCACCCTCGCGGCCGAGGCGCGCGGCGCCGTGCTGTTCCTTTCGTGGGTCGAGGAGATGGGCGGCGCCGAGGGCGACTGGTTCGGACAGCCGTGGCAAAGGAGCGAGCCGCTGGCCACACCGCGCGGTCTCGCCGACCTCGACGCGGCCCGCTGCGCGCTCGCTCGTGCGGCGCAACACACGCGCGCGCGCCACGGTCGGCTCGACGTCCGCTACGGCGACGTGTACCGGCTTCGCCTCGCGGCGCACGACCTGCCGGCGAGCACGGGTCCGGTCGCGTACGGCACCTACAGTGCGGCCGAGTTTGCGCCCGATCGGGCGCAAACTCGGCGCGCGTGGGGTGGCGACACGTTCGTCGCCGTGGTGTCGTTTGGACCCACCGTGCGCGCAGTCGGGCTGCTCACCTACGGCAATGCGAGTCAGCCCGGGTCGCCGCACCTGGGCGATCAGCTACGTCTGTTCTCGGCGCGGACGCTGCGACCCTTGTGGCTGTCGCGCGCTGAGGTCGAGCAGAACCTCGAGCGGCGCGAGCAGCCGGGCAAGCTTCGGCCCCAAGCCTCCCCAGCGAGGGTGCTAGAGTCGCGCCATGAGTGACGACGACCAGAAAGCACGCGCCTCGGAGATGGTGCGCGACACGCCCAAGCTGCCCGTGATCGAGATCAACGAGCTGGCAGGGCACCACACCGGCGACCCACGCTCGCTCGCCAGCCGGCTGTTCATGCAGCTCTTGGTGTATCGGGTCGAGGGCGACCAGCACCCCGACGTGGCCATCGAGCGGGCAGGGCGCGCATTCGAGGCCGCCAACATCTCCGGGGTCATCTACCGCGACGCCAACGACCCTCGCAGCATCGGCGTGCTGACCTGGAGCGAGCAGCCCGAACACTTCGTGACCACGGTGCGCGCGGCCCTGCTCGAGCTCAAGGGCCTCTCCCTGCGCGACGACTTCACGATGATCGGGCGCACCTACGCCACCGGCTACGAAGACGACCTCGACTTCTGGCTGCTCAAGCGGCCCGTGCTCAACGCCGTCAGCGAGGCGCACCGCTGGGCCGTCTGGTATCCGCTGCGGCGCACCGGCAGCTTCGAGGCGCTCGCCATCAAAGAGCAGGCCGGCATCTTGCGCGAGCACGCAGCCATCGGTCGCGCGTACGGCGAGCAACACTTGGCCACCGACATTCGGCTCGCTTGTCACGGCATCGACGCCCAAGACAACGAGTTCGTGCTGGGTCTGTTGTCCAAGGACCTGCACCCGCTCTCGCACCTGGTGCAGCGCATGCGCAAGACCAAGCAGACCTCGGAGTACATCCAAAAGATGGGTCCCTTCTTTGTGGGCTACGCGGTGTGGCGGAAAGCTTGAGCGAGCTGGGCGTCGTCGCCGCGCGTGGCGACTACCTCGCGGGTCACTTCGTCGCGGTCGTTGCCGACGAGGCCGACGGCGTCATCGAGCGCGTGAGCCCGCGCGACTTCGCCGACGTCGTGGGCCGACACGCCTACCGCGAGCGCGCCGTCGACGAGGCCGTGCAACACGCGCGTCGGGCGTTCCCCGGCTGGGCAGCGTTGCCGCTCGACGAGCGCAAGGCGCTGCTGCTCGAGCTCAAGCGTGTGCTTGCCGGCCGCACGTCCGAGCTCGCGCTGGCCATCACGCGCGAGGTCGGCAAGCCCCTGTGGGAGGCCGAGACCGAGGTCGCCGCTGCGCTCGCCAAGATCGATGTCACGTTGAGTGACGGCCTCGCGCTGGTCGAAGCGCGCGAGGTGGGAGGGCCCGCGCAGCGCTACGCGTTTCGGCCGCACGGCGTGGCTGCCGTGCTCGGGCCGTTCAACTTCCCGCTCCACTTGGTGCACGGCCACGTGGTGCCCGCGCTGGCGACCGGCAACACGGTGGTGGTCAAGCCGAGTGAGCTCACGCCGCTGGTCGGGCAGCTCTACGCGGAGTGTTTCGACGCGGCAGGGTTTCCACCCGGCGTGTTCAACCTGGTCCAGGGCGTGGGCAGCTCGGGTGCGCGCCTTGCGGCTCATCCCGACGTCGACGTCGTCATGCTCACCGGCAGCTACGCGGTGGGCCAAGCCATCAAGCGCGCGACCCTCGACCAGCCGCACAAGTTGCTCGCGCTCGAGCTCGGCGGTCGCAATCCCGCCATCGTGCTGGCCGATGCCAACCTCGACAAGGCCGTGCACGACGTGCTGTGGGGTGCCTTCGTCACCAGCGGGCAGCGCTGCAGTGGGACCGCCACCGCCCTGGTCGAGCGCTCGCTGTTCGACGCGTTCGCCACGCGGCTGACCGACAAGCTCGCGAAGATTCGTGTCGGTGACCCGCTCTCGCCCGGGGTGTTCATGGGCCCGCTCGTCAGCGAGGCAGCGCGCACTCGTTACCTCGCGGCGCTGGCACAGGCCGAGCAACATGGAGTGTTACGGGTCGCCGGTGGAGACCCCGTGTCGGGTGTGCCGCGTGGCGCGTTCGTAAGTCCGAGTGTGCATCGAAACCTTACGCCGGGAGTGTCCCCCTACGAGGTCGATGAGCTCTTCGGGCCCAACCTCGCACTCGAATCGGTCGACGACATCGACGCCGCGATCGCGCGGGCGCACGTCAGTCCTTACGGTCTGAGTGCGAGTGTGTTCTGTGCCCGCGAGAGCACCTTCGAGTACGCACTCGCGCGTCTGCGCTATGGGTGCGTCAACTGGAATGCGCCGACCTGCGGGGCCTCGTCACGCCTGCCGTTTGGGGGGCTAGGAAACAGCGGTAATCACCGACCAGCCGCACTTTTCTCGACGTTTTACACGACCTACCCGGTGGCCAGCCTGCGCGGCCCCGCGTTGCTCGATACCCAAAAGCTGTCACCCGGCTTTGGTTTCACTGACTGACTCGCACCGGCCGATGACCCACACGTTCGACTGTGCGAAGCCGCCTTCCGGGCACTCGCCGCACGTGGGACGCGACGGGTTCGTTGTGCAGCTTTCGCCGATATCGCCTTCAATGGACGCCGACCGCGATACCATGTGAAGTTGAGTGTCGCGGAGTGAACGATTGGCTCTGTGCGAACGGTGCAGGACAAACTCGGACAGCCGGTGTTACGCGCGAGGAGCGCAGCTGACGTGGCCTTTGTGAAGCAAGACGACAAGGAAGCCAACGATTCGCCGCTCTGGCCCAGCGCGTCGGACGGAAGCTCCGGCTTGCGCGACAAACGTGCGGTCACCAGCGAACAAGAGGCGCGCGCGGAAGGGCCGCGCACGACGTCCGCGCACGAGGCCCAAGCCGAGCGCACGCCCATCGGCCAGGACACCGCGCCGTACCAGCTGCTGACGCCCATCGGCTCCACTGCCTACGGTCGCGCGTTTCGTGCGCGCCACACCGTGCAGCAGCGTGAGGTCGCGCTGCACTTTCTGACGCTCGAGGACGATGGCGAGGGCACCCTGGCGCGCGCGCTTCCGTTGGCCGTCGCCAAGTGCGCGCAGCTGTCACACCCCAACGTCATCGCGCTCGAAGAGCACGGACGCACCGTGGGCGACGACTCGGCGTATCTGGTGACGGAGCCTCTCGAGGGCGTCTCGCTCGAGGCGCAGCTCCACGACTCGGGGGTGTTGTCGCTGTCTCGCGCGCTCACCATCACCCTTCAGATCGGGCGCGCACTCCGCGCCGCGCACAAGCTCGGCATCGTTCACGGTGCACTCACGCCGGCCAATGTGCGCCTGTTGCGCAAAGAGGGCGGCGAGCTGGTGCGCGTTGTCGGCTTCGGCTGCACCATGCTGTCGCCGCGCCATCTGCTGCCTGTGGCGGGCTTCAGCAGCCCGTACTGCGCTCCCGAGTGCGTGCGCGGTGGCTCGCCCGACACGCGCAGTGACGTGTTTGCGGTGGGTGCCCTGCTGTTCCGCATGCTGACCGGTCGCGCGCCGAGCCTGCCGGTCGTCGACGAAGAGCCGCCGTCGGTGGCGGCGTTCAGCGTCGAGCCCATCCCGCGCGAGCTCGACGAGCTGGTCGCGCGCTGCCTCGAGGCGGACCCTGAGCGTCGCCTGTCCGACCTGGTCGAGCTGATGCGCGACTTGCGTGCCGTCGCGCGCAGCCAGCACGTCGCCGACGAGGGACCCTCCACGATCAGCGAGGTGAGCCTCGCGCCACCGGAGATGCCGCCGGCCGACAGCGACTCGAGCGGCTCCATCTTTGGCGCCGAGACCACAGGGCGGCGCGGCGTGGCCTGGATCATCGCCGGGCTCATGCTCGCGCTCGCTGCCGTATGGCTGGTGTGGGAGGCCAGCACGCGCGCCCGCCCTCTGGCGCCCACGCAGCAGCGTCGTGTCAAACAGCTCGAACCGTGAGATTCCTTGCGGCTTCTGTGCGCCACAGGTAGCGTCGCCAGGTGAGAGGGCGGTCAACAGCTCCGAAGACCGCGCTGACGCTGATCGCCGCGTTCGCGCTGGGCCTCGTGCTGCACATGGTCCGCGCCGCCCGCGCCGATGACCACGATGGCGCGGTGCACGATGCCGGCGCCGTGCAGGGCGACGACGCGGCCGGTCGTGCGCCCTCCGGGGGCTCGTACACCCCACGGCCCAGCGGTCACGGGGGCGACAAACACGACCTGCAGCTCGGCTCGCGGCGCGCGCGTGGGGTGGTGCGTGTGCCCATCGACGGCACCGTCGACCTTGGCCTGGCTGCCCTGCTCAAGCGCGTGTTCGACAAGCACGGCGACGCCGGCGTGCTGCTGCTCGACATCAACACGCTCGGGGGTCGCGTCGACGCGGCCATCCAGATGCGCGACGCGCTGCTCGCCAGCAAAGCCAAGACCATCGCGTACGTGCACCCCAGAGCGATCAGTGCCGGCGCTCTGATCGCGCTCGCCTGCGACGTGATCGTGGTGTCGCCGGGCGCGAGCATCGGGGCGGCCACGCCCATTCAGATCGGCAGCGACGGGGCCCAGCCCGTCTCCGAAAAGATGGTCTCGTACTTCCGCACCGAGATGCGGACCACGGCCGAAGCCAAGGGCAGGCGCGGTGACATCGCGGAGGCGATGGTCGACGCCAGCGTCGAGATCGCGGGGCTCGACCCGGCCGGCAAGCTGCTCACCATGGACACCGACAGCGCGCTCGAGTTCGGCATCGCCGATGCGCGCGCCAGCGACGTCGCCGAGGCGCTCGCCGCGGTGGGGCTGTCCGGCGTCACGCCGGTAGACATCCACGAAAACTGGGCCGAGAAGCTGGTGCGCTTGGTGACCGACCCAGTGGTGAGCGGCTTCTTGATGAGCATCGGCACGCTCGGCCTGATGATCGAGCTCTATGCGCCAGGGCTCAGCCTGCCCGGCGCCATCGGTGTGCTCTGTCTGTCGCTGTTCTTTGGCGGGCACCTGATCGTCAACTTGGCGGGCCTCGAGGAGCTCATCCTGCTCGCGCTCGGCGTGGGCTTGCTGGCGCTCGAGGTGTTCGTCATTCCCGGGTTTGGCGCGGCCGGCATCAGCGGCATCCTGTGCATCATGGCGTCGTTGGTGCTCACCACCATCGGCTTACCCTTGGGCGTGTTGTTACAGACGGGTGCGTGGGTCGAGCCGCTGACGCGTGTCGCCATGGCGCTCGGCATCACCATCGTGCTGATGATCGTGGCACTTCGTTTTTTGCCGCGGACGCGGGCGATGGGCGGTCTCATCCTGTCCAGCACGCTGGCCAGCAACGTGACGCCCGACGGACCGGCCAGCTTCGTGTCCGCCGACGAGACCCGTTTTGCTGGCAAAGTCGGGGTCGCCGAGAGCGACCTCAGGCCGGTCGGGGTGGCGCGCTTTGGCGACGCGCGCGTGGATGTGATCAGTGAAGGTGGCTACGTGCGCGCCGGAACGCGCGTGCGCGTACTCGAGGTAGAGGGTGCGCGCATCGTCGTGCGCGCGCTCGAGGGAGACGGTTCGTCCGACGAGGACATTGCCTGAGCGCGAGCTGCGTACGAGCGCGTGGTTTTCCCACGCGCGAGCGAATATGGCGCTGACGCGTGGTTTTCCCACGCGCGAGCGAAGATGGAGCGTACACGCAGCCCGAAGCCGGCCCACGGGGAGCTGAGCATGGATGTGTCGAGTCTGGTCGGGTTCTTCATCGTGTTGGTGCTGCTGTTCATCGGCGGCTCGTTCTTTTTGTGGCTCATTCCGCTGCAGCTCTGGATCGCGGCTTGGTCGAGCGGCTCGTACGTCGGCTTGATGACGCTGATCGCGATGCGCCTGCGACGCGTCACGCCCACGGGCATCGTCAACCCGCGCATCACGGCGATGAAGGCGGGCATCGACATCCCGCTCGACCTGCTCGAGTCGCACTACCTCGCGGGCGGCAACGTGCAGCGCGTGGTCAACGCGTTGATCAGCGCCGACAAGGCGGGCATCAAGCTCGCGTTCCAGCAGGCCGCGGCCATCGACCTCGCGGGTCGTGACGTGTTCGAAGCGGTGCAGATGAGCGTCAACCCGCGCGTCATCACCACGCCCAAGATCTCGGCCGTCGCCAAGGACGGCATTCAGCTCTTGGTCGTGGTGCGCATCACGGTCCGCTCCAACATCAACCGCTTGGTGGGTGGGGCCACCGAAGAGACCGTGCTGGCGCGCGTCGGCGAAGGCATCGTGTCCACCATCGGCTCGGCCAAGAGCTACGAAGAGGTGCTCGAGACGCCCGACCGCATCTCGAAGAACGTGCTCGGCCGCGGCCTGGACAGCGGGACGGCGTTCGAGATCCTGTCCATCGACATTGCGGACATCGACGTGGGGGCCAACATCGGCGCCAAGCTGCAGACCGAAAAAGCCGAGGCCGACAAGCAGGTCGCGCAGGCGCACGCGGAGAGTCGCCGTTCGCTCGCCGTCGCCGCAGAGCAAGAGATGCGCGCACGCGTCGAAGAGATGCGGGCGAAGCTGGTCGAGTCCGAGTCGCAGATTCCGCGGGCCATCGCCGCGGCGCTGGATGCGGGACGCCTCGGCGTGCTCGACTACTACCAGCTGCGCAACGTGCAGGCCGACACCGAGATGAGGTCGTCCATCGGCCGCAACGACCCGACCAAGTAACACCGAGACCTGACGTGGGGGGAAACATGACGAGGGGGGACGATGCTGTACAACGCAACCAAACGTGAGCTGCTCGAGGGCCTGATCGTGGCCGAGCTGATCGCCAAGCCAGGGCAAGGGCCCCTGGCGCGACGACACTTTCCGAAGGGCGGGCGGGGGCCGGCCAGCGGAGTGAGGTCGATCGTTGACCGCACCAGGGCAGCGCTCGATGCGCGCGCCCGAGACGACGTGGCCGCGCCGAGCGCGCACGACGTGCCACCTCTCGCGGCGCCGACGCCGGGCGAAGACGAGGAGCCCAGGTAGATGGAAGAGCTGGTCATCGTCCTGCTGAAGCTGCTGGTGCAGCTGGTGCTCTACGCCTTCACCGGCAAGTGGCACCACTTCGGCAAGGCGGACGACCAGCCGGCGTCAACGGGCACGGCTCGAGAGCGACCCAAACCCGCGCGGGCCGGTAGCGCCCTCGCCGGCGCCCTCGCCGATCTGCGGGACCCGCGCGCCGCGCGTGAAGCGCTTCGCAAGGCGCTTGCCGAGCGCTTGCGCGGCTCTCCCGCCGAGGCGCAAGCACCCTGGCTGTTCGAGTTTCCGGACGAATACGTCGAGGCCGAGCCGAGCAGCGAGGGCATGGGCGGCGAGGCCCCCGCGAGCAGTCCGCCCATCTTTCAGCGGCCGAAGCCAGCCACGCGGCCACCGCCTGCGCCGGCGCGCGGCGGTCGTCGGCGCTCGATCGCGAGCGCTATCCGCGACCGCCAGACCCTACGCGCTGCAATCGTGCTGGGGGACGCTCTTGCCCCGCGCAGTCCTCGTCGTTGACCTAGGGCTCCCAGAATGCCCTACGGGCTTGTCGAAGCGAATACGCTCTGCCACGATGCCGCGCCTCGGTGGGTCGGTAAGAGCGCTCTCCCGAAGCGTGCATTGACGTGAGATGGCAGCGAGCTCGGCACGTGGACAATGCGCACATCGTCGCGCGGTTCGTGGTGTCCGCGCAGAACAAGGACGGAGGCAGCGGCAGATGAGCAGGCTCGAGCAGGTGAAATCGCGGGTGTACGAGCTGCAGTGTCTGGCGCCGATGGCCAAACAATTGGTCAAGCTGCTGCCCAGCATGCCCTACGGCATCTCGGGTGTCCTCGACCAGCGTGTGGCCGCCGATCCCAACAGCCTGGCGCTGGCGTTCGGTGACGAGCGCTACACCTGGCGCGACCTCGACCGCCGCGCCAACCAGTACGCGCGCTTCTTTCAGAGCCGTGGCATCGGACAGGGCGACGTGGTCGCGCTGCTGATGGACAACCGGCCAGACTTCGTCTTCATCTTCTACGGCCTCACCAAGCTGCGCGCGGTGGCCTCGCTCATCAACACCAACCTCAGCGGCGTCACGCTCACGCACGCCGTCAGCGTGTGCAAACCCAAGGCCGTGCTGGTGGGTTCCGAGCATGCGGCCACGCTGCGCGAGGTGGTGCCCACCTTGCCCAACCTCTCCGGGCGTCTGTGGTTTCATGCCGAGCGCGACAGCGACGAGACGCCGCCCGAGCTCGAGCGCATCAACGAGGCGCTGGCGCAGCAGTCCGACGCGCGCCCGAGTGGTCTGACGCAGCCCAACACGTCTGACATCGTCTGTTTCATCTACACGTCCGGCACTACGGGTCTGCCCAAGGCCGCCATCATCACCAACCGCCGTTGGCTGGGGGGCGCGTACCTGTTCGGGCTGTCCATGCTGCAGGGCTCGCAGCGCGACATCATCTACCTGCCGCTGCCGCTCTACCACTCCAACGCCTGCATGATCGGCCTCGGTAGCTCGCTGGTCACCGGCGCCGCCGTGGCTCTGCGTCGCAGGTTCTCGGCCTCGCAGTTCTGGTCGGACGTGCGCAAGTACGACGCCTCCGCGTTCATCTACATCGGCGAGCTGTGCCGCTACCTGCTCAACGCGCCCAAGACGCCCGACGAGCGCAATCACCGCCTGCGCGTGGCCATTGGCAACGGCCTCCGCCCCGACATCTGGGAAGCCTTCCAGCGCCGCTTCGGTGTGCCGCTGATCCGCGAGTTTTACGCGGCGACCGAGGGCAACGCGCCCATCTTCAACTTCGAGGGTCGTCCCGGTCTGCTCGGTCGCCTGCGCCCCGGCCAACAGCTGGTCCAGTGCGACGAGACCACCGGCGAGATCAAGCGCGACAAAAAGGGCCTGTGCGTGGAGTGCGAGTCGGGGAGCAAGGGCATCCTGCTCATCCACATCAACCCGGTGTTTTCGTTCGACGGCTACGTCGACCAGAAGGCGTCGCAGGGCAAGGTGGTCACCGACGTGTTCCGGCGCGGCGACCGCTACTTCAACTCGGGCGACATCCTGCAGCTGCACGACGACCGCTGGGTCTCGTTCGCCGATCGGATCGGTGACACCTTCCGCTGGAAGGGCGAGAACGTGTCCACCAACGAGGTGGCCGAGGTGCTCAACGGCGCCAAGGGCGTGCTCGAGACCAACGTCTACGGCGTCAGCGTGCCCGGCACCGACGGCAAGGCCGGTATGGCCAGCATCAGCGCCAGCGACGACTTCGACATCGCGTCGCTCGGCCAGTACGTCATCAGCAAGCTGCCCGTGTATCAGCGCCCGTACTTCGTGCGGCTGCAGCAGGAGGGTGGCCAGCGGGTCACCGGCACCTTCAAGCACCAGAAGGTGGCCTACCGCGACGAGGGCTACGATCCCAAGAAGGTCCAGGGCCCGCTCTACTTCCTCGACGGCGACCGCTACGTGCCCCTCGACGAGACGCTGTTCGGCCGCCTGCAGTCCGGTGAACTGAGGGTCTGAGCGCGCGGCACGCCTCACGGGGCCGTGAAGTGACGAAACGAGGCCTCGTTCCCGCTCGCCAAACCCTGTTATCGTTGCTCTCGCGCCATGCGAGACTTCCGGCGACAGGTGGCGGTGCTGGGGACCCTGCACGAGCTCGGCTCGGAGCGTGAGCTCGTGCGCGCCTTGCGGCAGGGCATGGCCAGCCTCGCCCAGGTCGCGGTGGACCCGGCGGCTGTGCCCTTCGAGGGCATGGAGCCCGACCTGCTGCTCGAGAGCGTGCGGGTGGCGCTGTCGCACAAGCTGTTCGACGACCTGAGCTTCTTGTCGAGCGCGGGGGCAGCCTCCGCCCTCTACGCGCTGGCCACTGCACTGCCGGCGCTGGGTGCCGAGCGGCGCGAGCTCGGTCGACGCGTGTTGGCGCAGCTGCACCACGGCGATGCCGACAGCTTCGTTGCGCTCGCCACGGCGCTCGCGCTGGGGTCGACCCGTGCGTTCGAGGGGCTGAGCATGCGCGGCCGACTCGAGCTCGTGCTGCTCTTGCCGGTCGGCTCGGCGGTCACGGTCGACCCCCTCGCGTTTGCGCTGCTGTCGCGCCGCGAGCTGTGCGCGCGCTTCTTGATCGAGCCGGCCGGCAAAGACCTGCCCGCGCGACGAAACGCGGCGCGGCTGTTCGAGCGCGCGGCGCGCCACGCGGCGATGCGCGCACAGCAAGGCGACGACGGCGAGCTCGGCATCTTCGAGACCGTGCACGTGCAGGCGCTGTTCACGCAGCTGTTGTCCGATCGCGAGCCCCTGGTGTTTCGGCCCGCGGCCGGCGCGCGCGGGCTCTTGTCGTGCCACGTCGGTCGCTACGCCGAAGACCTCGAGCGCGATCTGATGGCGTCGCAGTCGCTCTCACGCGTGCGACGCGGCGCGCTGTCGCTTGCGGCTCGCCTGTGTGTGCGTCCGAGCGAGACCCTGACCCGCGCCGAGGAACTGCTCCGGGGTCCGCTGCCCGCACGCGACCCGGGGTTTGCGGCGGCGTTGCTGCACGGCCTGTCACCGACGTTCGAGGTGGAGCCCGAGGCGGCCGAGCAGCTGCTCTCGCTCGCGCTGACCCACGGGGGCACGCTCGGGGTCGAGGCGCTGCTCGAGCTCCGTCGCGAGCTGCACGGTAGTTACTTCTGGGATCGCGCTACACGTACAGCGCAGCAACAGATGGTACGCAGTTGCGAGAGCGCGATCGACGACCCCGAGCAGCACGAGCTGTACACGTTGCTGGCCGAGGCGCTGGCGCCGCAGTCGCGCGAGCTCGGGCCGCGGCTCCCCGAGCAGATCGCAGAAGCGCTGTTGATCTACGCACAGACGGGCCCCCTGGCTGCGCTCGAGCCGGCGCGACGCGCGCTGACCACGGCCGCGCACCACGTGGAGCGGCTGTCGCTGCTCGAAGATCACCAAGGTCGTCGTGCACGGCGCGAGGCCTTTCGGTTGATCGTCGAGCTCGATGCGGGCCTGGCCGAGTCCTCCGCGTTGTTCGACCTGCTCGCCGCCGGTGGAGCCGCCGACGAAACGGCGCGCATGGGCCAGCAGCTGACGACGTTGCTGTCCGGGCTGTGTGGTCTCTTGATGCGCCACGAAGCGGTGCCGCACAGAGGGGACAGCGTGCCGTACTTGGCGTTGCGTCTGCGCCGCCTCCGCTTGTTGGTCCACCTGTTGGACGCCGACTACCGAGCCAGCGACGAGCAGCTCGGCAGCGTGCGCGAGCAGCAGCTCTCTGCCGTCCACAAGCTGTGCGAGCGCGTGAAGGACGACGTGTCGAGCGCCCTCGACCGCATCGTGCACGCCGCACTCGCGCGGGGCGTCGAAGCACTCGTGCGCGCCGAGACGTTGGAGCTGGCCGATGCGGTGCTGGTCGTCGCGAGCTACGTGCCGCGGCCAGAGGGGCTGCTCGCGCTCGCAGACAGCTGCCTCTTGCCCGACCTACGTCGTTCGCTGCGCGCACTCGGCGCGCTGATGGCCACGCTGGAGCAAGACCTGTCGCTGCGCCCACAGCCGTTGGTGGCTGCGCTGGGCGAGCTGGCGCACGCCATCCCCAGTGACGACTCGCCGCGCACCGAGGCGCTGCGTCGTGCGCTGCTCGGCCTAGAACGCTCGCTCGAAGCGTTACTGGCCGCCCACTCGGTGCGCGAGCTCGTGCGCTCGCGACGCGCGCTGACGCTGTTCGAGTCGGCCGTGGTCGACTTGGCGTACCTGTCGCGAGGCGCGCGGCGCAGGCTCGGTGTGGTGCAGGCGGGCGTGGTGGTCGACGAGAGCCCGGTCGCTGCGCTCACGCGTGCCCTCGAGAGTGCGGCCACGCAGGGCGAGCTCGGCGACCTCGGGCCCACGCTCGAGTGGCTGGAGCGCGAGCTCGAGCGCACGCTGCCGCTGCCCGTCGTGCACGCCATCGTGAGGGTGCTGGGCAGCGTCCGCACGCTCCCGCTCGACGCCGAGTTCGACGCTCTGCTCGCTCCGGCCAGTGCCGAGGCGTGTCCGCTGCCGGCGTGGGTGCCCGCGTCGCGCAGGCTCGGCGGCTACTGCGTGATGAGGCCGCTGGGTGCGGGGCTTGCCAGCTCGGTCTTTTTGGTCAAGCGCAGCGAAGAGCGCGCCGACGCGGGAGCGCGTGGGCTCGCGCTCAAGGTTCCTCGCTACGACGCGCGCGTGGCCCGCTTCCTGTCCGAGTCGGAGTTCGAGGCGTCGTTTGGACGCGAGCTGCCCGCGCTGCTCAGCGTCCCTCCCAACGAACACCTGGCGTCGTTCGTCAGCGTCGAGACGCGCGCGCGTCCGCGGCCGTTCTTGGTGATGGAGTGGGTGGAGGGACCCGCGCTGTCCCGGGTCAGGAAGCGTCAGCTCGACCCGGTGCACGTGCTCGACGGTGTGCTGGCCGGGCTCGAGGTGCTGCACGAGCTCGGCATCGGACACGGCGACGTGACGCCGAGTCGTGTGGTGCTGCGCGCGCGCGGCGGACAGGTCGACCCGGTGTTGGTGGACTTCGGCCTTTCGGGTCGCCACCTGCGCCCGGGCTGTGGCTCGGCTGGCTACCTCGCGCCCGAGCTGTGGGAGACCGAGCCCTCGAGCCAAGCCACGCCGCCTGCTGCGGACATCTACGCGCTGGGCTGCCTCGCCTACGAGATGCTCACGGGCCGCCCGCTGTTTCATGCCGCGAGTGAGGGCGCCATCGTCGAGCAGCATCGCGCGCACGACGGAGATCCGCTGGCGCTCCGCGAGCTGTACAACGAAGAGCGCACGGCGCAGCTCGCAGCCGTGATCGCGACCTGCTTGTGTCGTGACCCTGCGCAGCGCGCCTCTGCAACCCAGCTACGAAAAGCCCTGAGGAGCTTGTGATGTTTGCGCCTGTCGTGCGTTCGTGGGGAGCACTCGTGTTCGGGTCGTGCGTCTTGTGGGCCTGCGAGCGCACGCCTTCGGTCGTGGTCGAGCTGACGCACGACGCCGCACTCGCGCCGGTCGTGCTCGCGCCTCCGCCGCCTGAGCCGGCTGGCATCACGATGTTCGACTGTACGGGGACCGAGCCCGGCCAGAGCGCGCAGTCGCTACGCACGTGGAAGTCACCCGGAGCAGCCGGCGCGGGCACCAACCTCAAGGGCCACGCGCTCGCCTGCGACGTCACCCTCAAGAGCGACTGTGCAGGGCAGGCCGAGCTGCGCGTGTCCGCTGGCCTCGCACGCTCCGAAAAGATCGTGACTGCGGTCGCGCCAGGCAAGCCCGCTACCGTCCAGCTGCGCCTCGCGAGTGGCCTCTGGGAAAAGGCGCTCGAGCCCGAAGACAGAGCGCCTTACCAAGACACTTTGCAGATGGTCGCCCGCGCCGAAGTCCGCTGCGCCGCCCCGCTCCAAGAACCTAGACCGCGTTACTGGACCGACAGCTTCGTGGCAGGCCTGATGGGAGACCGCCAGAAGCCCGCAGCGCCCGAACCCGGCGAGCCAGCGGTCGCAGTCAAGGACGAGCCCGCAGCAGGCGAGGGCGACGGCGATAGCGAGGCCGCCCCCAAGCCCCCCGCCGCTTCCACGGCAAGCAAGCCGGCCCCGCAAGCGGCAAAACCAAAGCCTGCAGCCACCAGCGCCACCGCAGCGAGCACAGCGAGCGATCGAGCCGCAGCGCGCGCAGCGAGACGCGAGCGAAAAAGGAACGCGGCTCCAGAGGTCGACCTCAACCTCCACCCGCCCAAGCCAGCGTCAGCAGAAGAAGAGCCAGCGGCGCCCGACACGGAAGAGTAAGCGCGCCGCGCTCACATCTCGGACGTCTGGACCGTTGTCAGGGGTCGATCGAGCCGACGCAACGCCCGCTACGACACACGGGTGGCCCGGTCTCGGCGCACGCTGCCTGCTCGGTGCACGCGATGTCGCTCGGCACGGATGCACGATCGATGTCGCGACAGATCTGTTTTGCATCCCAGCGTGGTGCGGCCTCTCGATGCACGATGGCGGGGCACAGGTCCAACTCGTAACCCGTGCACCGCGCAGTCAGCCAGACGGCCACGCACTCATCGTCCACCGTGCACCGCGGCTGATTGCTGATCAGCCGCGACGTCGCAGCGCTCACGATGTCCGGCCCCACCTCGCAAGCCGTAGGCCCGTCCACCCCGTCGTCGCCACACGCCGCGAGCGCGAGCATCGAGAGCATGACGAGTCGAACGGTACGCATGCAAGGCAAGGTACGCGAGAGAAGCACACAAGAGCAACCACCCGCGAAAGCCCCAGTAAGACTGCTCACCCTCAGATCAGAGCGACGAACGCGACCCAACCAGCGCCACCCCGAGCGATTTCGCTGCGAGGTGCGTGGGCCCCGGAGGGGAGCATCGGCGCGCGCGGGCTTTGCGAGCACGGAGATGCTCCCCGCAGGGGGCCGACCCCATGTCCACGGCCACCGGTCGTCAACTGAGGCCCCATGTCCACGGCCACCGGTCGTCAACTGAGGCCCCATGTCCACGGCCACGGGTTCGTCCGCGCCGCCAACAAGGACCCATGTCCACCGCGACCGCCAAAGCAAGATGCTGTTGACTTCCAATATCGATAAGACATCTTAGCTAGCAGTGACGACCCAAGCGAAAAAGCCAGCCATCGACCCAGGCCGCGCACTAGCAGCTCTCCTCGGAGCCCCCCTGCTAGCGCTCGTCGTCGGCAGCTGGCTGAGCGCCTTCTTGCCCGTGAGTGACGAGTCCTCCTTCGCCATCGGCGGACAGCTTGTCATCCCCCTCTGGGTCGTCCTCAGCTGCACCCTCCCGCTCGCTCGCAGTGCGCGTGCCGCGTGGGCTTACTGCCTCACGCCGGCCTCCCTCGCGGCGGCCATGCTCCTCCTCCGCGCCCTCTCATGAAGCTCTCCCCCCGCACCTTCCGCGTCGAGTGGGAGCTTCACGCTTGGGTCGGGGTCGTCGCCAGCATCCTCCTCTTCGTCGTCTTCTTCTGCGGCATCTTCGCGCTCTTTCACGAACAGCTCACGCTCTGGCAAGAGCCCACACAAGCGCACAGTCACAGCGCGCCGCCCTCGTTTGGGCGGCTCCTCGCGGCCGTCGAGCAGACCGCTCCGCTCGCGCGTGGCACCAGCGTCTCCTTCGAGCCCCAGCATGGAGCTCGCGTCGCGCAGCTCTCCACAATCGCGCCCGGCGCCAAGACCGAGCGTGTCCAGCTGCTCGACGTCGACACACTCGCGCGCACCGAGGCGCGCAGTCACCTCGCCGAAGAGCTCTACAACCTCCACTTCCTCGACCAGCTCCCACTCGGCGGGGAGCTCGCGGGTGTCGTCGCGGTCGCCCTCTTGATCTCGGTGGTCAGCGGCTTCTTGATCCACCTCAAAGATCTGCGCCGCCAGTGGCTCCAGCTTCGGCCCAGGCTTCGTCTGCGCCACGTCGCTTCCGATCTGCACAAGCTGATCGGCGTGCTCGTCATCCCCTTCTTGCTCGTGCTGGGCTGGTCGGGGTCGCTGCTGTGTCTGGGCGAGGTGACCTTGGCGAGCCTCACGACCAGCGTCCTCGGCGGCGACGAACAGAAGGCCGCGCAGCTGCACTACGGCCCCGAGTTCACGCGTCCGCCGAGCGGTTTGTCAGCGACGATGCTGCCCATCGATCAGCTCGTCCTGCGCGCGCAAGAGCTATCGGGCCAAGCCGAGTCGGCCGACTACCTCACGCTCCGGCTCGCGCACGACCAGAACGCCTGGCTCGAGGCGTACTTTCCGAAGGAAGGTCTCGGGGCCTACTCCTTCGTGTTCCTCGACGCTCTGACAGGAGACGTGCTCGCGCGCTCGAGCGGCGACGACCTCACGCCGTCCACTGCCTTCGAGCGCATCTTGCACGGCCTGCACTTCGCGCACTTTGGCGGCTTCTTGATCAAGCTGCTGTACACCGCGCTGGCGCTGAGTACCTGCGTGCTGTTGATCAGCGGCAACCTGATCTGGCTCGAGCGACGCGACCCGCTCCGCGAGCGACGGGGCAATCGTCTGCTCGAGCGCGTCACCGTGGCGATCCCGACCGGGCTGGTGGCTGCCACGGGCGTCTACTTCGTCGCCAACCGCCTCTTGCCGGCGACGCAGAGTGCGCGCGCAGAGCTCGAGTTCGCGCTGTTCGCCGGTGCGTGGGTCGTTCTCGCGGCGCTCGGGATGGGCCTCGAGGCGAGCCTCGCGCGGCGCTCGTTCGTGCTGGCGAGCCTGGCAAGCGGACTGTTCGCGCTCGCGCTCGTGCTCGACGTCACGCACTACGGCGCCGCGCTGACGCGCGATGTGGGCGAGCGACCGGCCGCGTTCTGGCAAGTGCGCGCGCTGCTGTTGGTGCTGGTCAGTGCGTGTGTTGGTCTCGCTGCCGTAAGCCGTCCGCGCGCCCCTCGAACGGTCCCACGCCGCACGCAGGCTCGCGCAGAAGGCGCGCATCGCCAGACCGTAGAGCTCTGAGCTTCGAGCCCGTCTGTGCAACACAAGTCATCGAGATCGTGGGTCGCCCGCGTGCGTTTGGGGTGGGTCGCCGCGCTCGTGCTGTTGCTGAATACACCCGTGCACGCGGAGCCCTCGCCGCTGCCCCACACCGCGCTTGCCCCATCCACCACGGTGCCTGCCGCGGACCCGCGCTACGGCGTGTCCGTCACGGGCATCAAGCGCACGCGCACGCGCACGGTGGTCGAGCTGCTGCCGCGTGAGCCACCCTCGGAGTACACCGACGCCGAGCTGCGCGAGACCGAGCGTCGCATCAGTAATCTCGGCGTGTTCGATCACGTGGCGGTGTCGCGTGCCGCAGGCGGAACTGTCGCGTCGGCCGACGTCGCAATCGACGTGCGCGAGAAGTGGACCCTGATCCCCGACTTCGCGCTCGCTACCGGCAAGACCCTGGCAGACCTGTACATCTCGCTCGGCGCCACCGAGTTCAATTTCTTGGGCACCGCCAGCGCGCTCGGCGCGTCGGTGTACCGCGAGCAGCGCGGCTTCGGTTTTGCCGCGACCTTTGCCGAGCACGAGTCGCGTCGCCATCGCTGGGCGTTTGGTGGCGAGGCCTCCTACGGCAGCGCGAGCCTGCGCTTCCCCGACGGCAACGCGTGGTTCAGCACCATCGGCGCCCTCAACCTGTGGTCCACGTCCGTGCCGCTCGCGGGGCCGCACCTACGCGCGCGCACCAACCTGCTGTACCAGCACGAAAAGATGGACGAGGTCGAAGGTGCCGTACGCCCGCCTAGCGGCAGTACCATCGGCGCGGGCGGTCAGCTGATCTGGGACGGCTACCGCTTCCACGATCTGGTGCCGCACGGCATCAAGGCGCTCGCTGGCGCGGGCGTCGGCGCGTTTGTCCCTGCCAACCAGACGCGTGCCTATGCGGAGCTCCACCTCATCGCAGCGCAGCCTTTGTGGCCGTACGCGGTGCTGCTCGGGCGTTTGGACGGCAGCTGGACCAGTCGCGGCAACGCCAACCACAGCTCGCTCGTGGGCAGCATCGAGGGCGTGCGCGGCCTCGAAGACGCGCTCTACCGCAACTGGCTGCAGTCGTTTGCCAACCTCGAGCTGCGTCAATCGGTGAAGGTGTTCGATCGACTCGCGCTCCAAGCCGTCGTGTTCACCGATGCTGCCGTGTTCGCCAGGCTGTCGCCGGCAGGCGAGCGCGACGGCACGGGCCACGCCTTTAGCGGAGGCCTGGGTGCGCGCGTCATCCCCACCTTTTTAGCGTCGCTACTGTTCCGCGTAGACGTCGCCCGCCTCGTGCTGCCGCACCAAGACTGGTTCGTACAACTCGGCGTGAGCCAATACTTTTAGTCGAAGACGACCGTCTTGTTGCCGTAGACCAGCACGCGATCTTCCAAATGCCACTTCACGGCTCTCGCGAGTGCTGACTTCTCGAGGTCGCGACCCTTGCGCACCAGGTCGTCTACCGAGTCGCGATGCGAGGCGCGGATCACGTCTTGCTCGATGATCGGGCCCTCGTCGAGCTCGCTGGTCGCGTAGTGCGCGGTGGCGCCGATCAACTTCACGCCTCGCTCGTAGGCCCGATGGTAGGGCTTGCTGCCGATGAACGCCGGCAAGAACGAGTGGTGGATGTTGATGATGTTGTTCTTGTAGCGCGTGGAGAACTCGGCGCTGAGGACCTGCATGTAGCGAGCGAGCACCACCAGGTCGACACGCTCTTGGTCGAGCAGCAGCCACTCCGCCGCTTCTTGTTCGGCCTTGTTGGTCTTGTCGATGGCGAACACGTGGAACGGCACGCCGAACTGCGCGGCCACGTAGCCGAGGTCTGCGTGGTTGCTGATCACGCAGGCCACGTCGCACGCGAGCTCACCCGCACGGTGGCGCAACAACAGGTCGTACAGACAGTGATCGTACTTGGAGACGAAGATGGCGACGCGCTTTTTGTGGCTCTCGTAGGCGAGCCGCCACGTCATGTCGAAGCGCTCGGAGACGTCGCGGATACCGTGCTCGAGGGCCACCCGGTCGGTGTGCAGCTCGCGCAGGTCGAAGCGGATGCGCTGGAAAAACATGCCGGCCGTCTGGTCGGTGTGCTGATCGGCGTCGACGATGTTGGCGCCGTGGCCGTACAGCAGCTGCGCCAGCGCCGCCACGATGCCTTTGCGATCGGGGCAGCTTACCAGGAGCGTGGCGAGCTCGCTGGTTCTACTCATCGTCCCGTGCCGCGCGCGCGCCGCGTGCGCACGGCGTCGGCCAGCTGATCGAGCACCGGCAGCGTGTCGTCGAACGACATACAGGCGTCGGTGATGCTCTGCCCGTACACCGCGGGCTGCCCGACCTTGTAGTCCTGACGGCCCTCCACCAGGTGGCTCTCCAGCATGATGCCGAACACGCGCGTCTCGCCTGCACGGAGCTGGTCGCCGATGGTCAGAGCGACCTTGGGCTGATTGCGGTGGTCTTTGCTGCTGTTGCCGTGGCTCGCGTCGACCATCAGCCGGGCCGGCTGCTTCTCGCGCTCGAGCACCTTGGCGTACTGCTCGATGTGCTCGGCATCGAAGTTGGGGCCGCCGTTGCCGCCGCGCAGGATGACGTGGCAGCGGTCGTTGCCGCGCGTGGCCACGATGGCCTGGATGCCCTCTTTGGTGACCGACAAGAAGTGGTGCGGGTGGCTGGCCGCACGGATGGCGTCGACCGCGATCTGCACGTTGCCATCGGTGCCATTCTTGAAGCCCACCGGCATGGACAGCCCAGAGGCGAGCTCGCGGTGAACCTGACTCTCCGTGGTGCGTGCGCCGATGGCGCCCCAGGTCACCAGGTCGGCGATGAACTGCGGCGTGATGGTGTCGAGGAACTCGGTGCCCGACGGCACGCCCAGCTTCAGCAGGTCGAGCAACAAGCCGCGCGCGGTGCGCAGGCCCTTGTTGATGGCGAAGCTGCCGTCGAGGTTGGGGTCGTTGATGAGACCCTTCCAGCCCACGGTGGTGCGCGGCTTCTCGAAGTACACGCGCATCACGATCAACAGCTCGCCCTTGAGGCGGGTCGCCTCGGCCGCGAGCTTGGTACCGTACTCGAGGGCGGCCTGGGTGTCGTGGATGGAGCAC
>JBEGTL010000024.1:0-31248 GCA_041179425.1 Pseudomonadota bacterium
CATGGGCAATACTCGCCGTCACGTACAAAACCGACGTCCGTGTCATCGCGCCCGTCATCGAGCTGCACGACCGCTACGAAAAGATCGGGAATTTCCCGTCAGTGTGAGAGCTGCGCCCAAAGCATAGGTAGATGCCAACGAAGAGGACGAACAATAGCCCCCAGAGCGTCCATACCTTCCATTCCGCGGGCCGCGATACCGCCACCGGCTGCGAGGTCACCGGCACGGCCGCTTCCAGCGAAGCGAGCTCGACGCCGCCGGTGTCGCTCTTCACCCCTGTGCTGTCGGTCTCTTGCCGCACGCTCCGCTCTCCTCCGGTTTGAGCCGCGGCTCGCTCCGTCCCTTGCGCTGCTGCAGTCCAGAGGTCGAGCCCACGAACTTCGAACTCCACGACCCGACAACGGTACCTGACGCACTCCGACGGCCAATCTGTCTCGGACTCACACCCTGGGCACCGAAATCGCTCTTGGGCGTCGTCATCGCCGCGGACCGAGTTGTAGACCGACTTCACTCGCCGTCGGCTGTGCACGTCTTCTCGCCGCGCGCGCTTTCGCCACTTCAATGGTGGCAGGTCGATGCGACCTTCGAAGGACGCTAAGCCCCAGCCAAGAAGCGAGATGGCGAGTACCAAGTGGGTCGTCATGTCGCTCGCGAGTGGCCAGTCGTTGTGAATCACATCGACGAAAACCACGAGTGCGAAAAACCCGCCTGGAACGAGCCGAGGGAGTAGTCGCAGCAGATTCCAGGGACACACGGGAAACGACCGACTCAGCTTCTTGCGCGCGCACGCGCCCCCGTCCTTGGGTTGTTGGGTCACGTCCTCGCTGGTCACGACCTCGGCCTCTCTTCCGGCCGCGCGGGTCCCTCAGGGTCCACTCCCACTCGACGCCAGAGAATCCAGCCACCGACGGCCACGAGAAGCGGGCTCGCGATCAGCGCACAACCCAGCACTCGACTGATGCCATACAGGTACACGGCGGACACCAGCGCGATCCCTGCGGCAACAGGCGTGATCCCCAAGAGGAGCGCGCGCCAGCCATCGTCCCGAACAGTGTCCCAGGCGAATCGGATGAACACCGCACTCAGCAAGGTTGAACCGAAGACTCCGATCCAGGTGATCGGGGACACCCGCTCAAGAGCCCAAGTTCCCGTCCAGAGCTGCATGCCAGCGTATATCGCCGTCACAAGCGCACAAAGAAGAGCGACGCACAACCCACCCAGAATCAATCGGCGTCTGCGCCCGAGCTCGAGCAGCTGCTCGCCGACGATCACCACGTCCCGACTCTCTTCGTCTGCCATGTCCTCACCACTCTCCGGAGCTGCCGCCCCCGCCAAAGTCACCGCCGCCGCCATCGAAGCTGGGGGCGCTTGAATCGCTGCCGTAGCTACTCACTCCCGCATCCGTATCCGGCGCTGCCGGCTCCGGCGAGGACGGCGCGGAATCGCTCCAGGCCTGCTCCGCAGAGAGCCCCAGCAGTGCGATCCCGAGCGCATCGTCGTCACCTCGGCGCTGCTCATTAGACTGCGCACGAGAAGCGGGGCGTCGCTCCCGGACCTTGGTCCCGAGGCGCTGATGGCGCTCGGAGGCAAGCTCTACCTCGCGGTGCTGAGGAGCCGCTCGCTCGCTTCCCGCCGAAGAAGAACAGGCGGCTGAGCGCTGCATCCCCTTCGATTTTGACTGCGTGCTTCGATGCACAAGCCACCCCGCGGCACCGTGAAGAAGCACGTATGCCGGGAGGAGGGCCACCAAACCCAAGACCACGGCCAGCGCACTGAACGGCACTACGTCGAGCAGGGGACCCAGCGTGGCGAAGAATGGATCTTCGGGACTGCGATGGCGGTCGGCCCACCATGCAGGACAGAGAAGCGCGACCGTCGCGGCGAGGTGAAGCGCGGCTGCGTGCATGCGAATCATGGCCATGGTCAGTTCTCCGCACCGTGTAGAGGAAAGCGGGCCGGCAGGGGCGCCTCTCGAACATTCCCGTCGTCTTGGTTGCTATCAGCTTCGGCCTCGCACGCGGGGCATGGCCCCGTTGGCCACAGGTCCACTGGACGACGAAAGAAGCACCGACTGCACGTCGTGCGCGCCTTGTCGGGCGCATCGAGCGCCACGGTGCGCTGACGCAAACCAGCTTTACTCGTGCTCGCCGCCACCAAGGCCGGGGTGCGATGGTCCGCCATTCGCATCGGGAGTCGCCCGATCCGCAAGCGCGTCATGTCCGACAACGGAGCAAGCTCTCCACGCAGCCGGCCCTCGCCATCGGAGCGCACCCGCATCGCACTTCGTACGCGCCGGACGCGAGGAGTCGCCGCGATGCTAGCAAGCGTCGTGGTCACCATGATCGCACCGACGACCATTACGCTCGTCCATACGAGGCCGAGCCAATAGAACGAATGCAGCAGCGCATCGACGGCCACCCATACGATGAAGGCCTCGAACTCCTCACCGTCGAACACCGAGGTGAGAGCGCCGACCGCGACGAGCGAAGCGGCCGTGACCCACACAGCAGTGGGCACCGACGCCATGGACCACGCCTCTGTCAGAAGGCGCTGAACCGCAAACCCCCCGGCGCTGACCACCGCCAACACCACCAGCAGCAGCAGGCTCGGCTTCCACTTACGGCGCATTGTGCACCTCCTCGACTTGTCCCGACAGCGGCGGCCATTCAGCGACTGCGAAGTCGGCAATCCAGACTCCGACGGCCGCCACAAACAACGCCGCGCCGATGACGAGGCACCGAGGAGAGATCGCTGTCACCAGCAACCAGATGGACAGCAGCAACAGCAGGAGCCTCAATGGAGTACCCTCCCTTGCTCCACGAACGGGTCCTCGCCATGCCCGGGGTGTTCATCAGCATCGCTCGCAGACGCGATCCAAACGTAGGGACCGCGCACCTCGAACTCGACGTCCCGGCACCGGTACCTGATCCGGTCCGTGGGCCACGCTGCATTTCCGTCGCAGCCCGGGCAAGGGAAGAGACACACCTGCCTGAGTTCTCCTCGAGCAAGGTCGTCGAGCGTTGCCCAAAGCCGTCCCTTGAGCGCGTCCGCTCGCCGCGCTCGCCTCCTCCATTGCAACGGCGGCAAGTCGAGCAGGAGCTCAAACGATCTCACGCCACCGACAAGTAGGAGGCCGAAGAGGACAAACAGGGCGAACGACAGCAATGGTAGGCCGCGAAGCCAAATCGACTCGCGATAGACGTTGGCGAGCACGAACAACAGCAGGCAAAGCCCGCTCGGAACGAGGCGCGGCGCTAGCTTTCGAAGATGCGCCCGACACCAGCGCGGCGAGCGGCTGAGTGGAACCCGGGGACAGGCCATCACGCGGGGCACCGCTTCCGCGTGAGCAGACGAGCTCATAGCAGTCACGACCCTGCCCCTAAATTGTTCGTCTCCTCAGCCTTCGCCAGACTCGAAGCTTGCACCTCGCCTTGCGGCGGAAAACGCAGGCTCACGAATAGGCACAGGAAGACGCCGGTGGACACTCCGGCCAGGACCCCTGTCCAGGGCTCTGACGGCTGCGTTGCGCACCGTATAGCCCCGCCCAGCAATCCTTCATCGCTCGCCCACACGACTTCGAGACACGTTCTTCGTGAAACGATGTCCGCGAGGCAAGCGACGAGAGTCGACACGAACGCCATCGCTCTGAGTCTTCGCGATAGCTCACTCATGCAGCACCTCCATCCGCCACCAGTGGCTTTCTCGTCAGCTGCGCCTGCAGCGGCTCACCGCCCGCGCGCGCGGCCAGCTTTTCCGCATCCCGCAACACCTCCGAGACGGCGCACTCGAGCGCCACCGCGTATCGGTGGAGCAGACCGAGCGAGTTGTTGAGATGCCCACGCTCGAGTCGAGCGACCAGCGGCCGGTGCGTACCCACGGCCAGAGCGAGCTCGCGCTGCGACATCCCCCGCTGCAGACGACGCCTGCGAATCGCTTCGCCGACAGCGACCTGCAACCGCAGCTGGTCGTTGGGGATGCGCTGCACCTCCAGCGTGGCGAGCGCAGTACGGCATGCGCTGGCGGACGCGACGACGGCCGTCACAGCGCACCTCCGCGGTCTCGGTACTCTCGGAACCAACCTGCAAAGTTGTTGTCGAATGGTCCCGTGCCGCCTGTTGCCGTGGGAATCACGACGTGGTGACGTACGAGCGGTGTCGCCGTAGGCTGAGGCGGCACCACTCGATCCTTGAGGCGGGAAGACCCCGAGAGTGCTCCGGCCATGCGGAAGAAGTCATCGCTCAGGACGGCATCGTGCGAACGCCACGCCTGACCAAGCCGGGTCGCCTCGTCCACTACCACTTGGACAAACGCGTACAGACTCGCTTCCGCATCACGGCTCAACGAGTCCCAGGCCTCGCCGCGGCCGTGGGCCGGCGACCTTCCAATAGATCGGCACAGCTCGAGAAGAGGATCAGGCTGCCGGGCCCTCTGCATCTCGTCGCGTGCAAACCTCCTGAGCTTTTCGAAAGCGGTGTCCGCCCAAGGTGTCGCAAGCACCAGAACGTCGCGAACGTACAACGCCGCGCCCTTGAGTAGGTCGAGGCGCGCGCTCGCGAGCCGGCGAGCGTCGACCGTCAACCACCAGGAGCGACTGCCCGTTGGCTCCTCAACGAGGAGCTGCTGGTAAGAATGAGGCAGCGCCGAGTTCGGCACTCGCGCCACAGCCTGGCACTCGGGTTCCTCACTTTGGGTGACCATCTCGCACTCGGGACCGGACCCGATGCGCCACACCATCACCCAGGAAGAGCCGGCGGGCGGCCGGCGGCACGTCCCTCCGCAAGCCGGGCAACTCCGCTCTCGTGCAGATGCTTGCTGGGTCATGAGCGCACCTTGCCGATGACGAAAGTCGCGCGGGGCTTGGCCTTCGCGCGCTTCTTGGACGACCCACGTCCGGCACCCGGAGCACCTGCCGACGCACGTGCCGGCGTCGGCAGACGCTTGGCCACACCGTTCTTCAGCGCCTCCTGCACGCGGGTCTTCACGAACTTCTCGAGCTCCTCCATGAAGACGTGTGCGGACTGCTCACCGCGCTCGATGCGGCGCAGCTTCTCCTCCATCTCCGCCGTGAGCGCGGCACTGCACACGTGAATGTCGACGGCGTCGATGAGCTCGCTCCCAGCCGGCGTCGCGCGGAGCGACTTGCCCGATCGCACGATGTAGTTGCGAGCGAGAAGGGTCTCGATGATCGCCGCCCGGGTGGCTGGCGTGCCAAGCCCCTTGTCCTTCATCGCCTCTGCCAGCTCGTCGGAGAGGCCGCAGCCGGCCGTCTCGAGCGTCCGCAAAAGCTCCGACTCGGTGTAGTGAGGGGAGGGGCGCGTCTTGTCTTCCCGGATGCGCACGTCGGCTACGTCAAGCTTCAGTCCGGCAACCAACCCGGGCGGAAGCTCCACCTCGCCACTCGCTTCCTTCGCCCGAACCTCGAGCGCCTTCCAGCCCGCTCGGACGGTCGTCGTACCCCTTGCGAGATAGCGATCGAGCGCTTGGCCCTCGCTCACCTGGACGAGAACCTCAGTGCGCCGAAGCTGCAGGTCTTCGTGCCAGGCCTGCAGCAAGCGTCGGCAGACGAGGTCGTAGAGCAGGGCGGCGTCCGTTCCAGTCTCCAGCGAACGCGGCTCGGTCCCCGTCGGGATGATGGCGTGGTGGTCAGAGACCTTGGCGTCATTGACGAAGCGCTTTCCGAGAGACGTCTGCCCCGTCCCTGGCGCGACGAGCCCGGGGTAGAACCCTGCGATGCCGGAGACGACACGCGGCAGCGTCAGCGCAACATCGGAGGACAGATAACGCGAATCGGTCCGCGGGTAGCTCAGCAGCTTCGCCTCATAGAGCGACTGCGCGACCTGCAACGTGCCCGCCGCTGTCCATCCCCAGAGCCGGTTCGCAGTCCGCTGCAGGGTGGTCAGATCGAAGAGTTGGGGCGGCTGCTCGGCGGCGGTGACGCCGTCGACGCGCAGAATCGTGGCCTGGCCGGAGCGCGCGCGACTCGCGACCGCATCCGCATCATGCTCGGGTGCAAGCCCAGGACGCGGCATCGGCAAAAACGAACTTTGCTTCGGCGCACCGTCGGTGCCGTCCACCGCGCGCACGTACATCGCTTCAAAGGTCGCACCGGCCGCCGTCGTGAAGTCCGCCTTCACCTGACGGAACTTCTTCGGCACGAAGTCTGCGATTTCCTTGTCGCGCTTGACGATGAACGCCAAGGTCGGAGTCTGCACGCGGCCGACACTCGTCGCCTTGCCGCGCCCCATTTGGTAGGCGCGCGAGAGGTTCATGCCCACGAGCCAGTCCGCCATCGAGCGCGCCCGCGCCGCGGTGGCGAGCGCATCGTACGCAGCGGCCGGCTTCAGGCTTCGCAGCCCATCCGCGATGGCCTGACTCGTGAGGGACGCGATCCAAAGACGGCGCACTGGACGCGTGCAACCGCTTCGGTCGTAAATGAGTCGAAAGATGAGCTCGCCTTCGCGGCCCGCGTCGGTGGCGCACACGACCTCACGAACGGCGCGGCCACAAAGGAGCTGCGACACCACGCGATACTGGTCTTTGCTCCGGTCGATCACCTGAAGCGGCCATTCTGTGGGCAGCATCGGCAACACGTCCGCGCGCCACGGGTAGCCCCATTCCGCGCGCATCTCGGCGGGCTCGGAGAGCCTCACCAGGTGCCCGAGAGCCCAAGTCACTTGGTATCCGCCTCCTTCCAAGTAACCCGTCTTCCGGGTCGTCGCTCCGACGACCCCAGCGATCTCGCGCGCGACCGAGGGCTTTTCCGCCACGACGACGATCACGGTGCACCTCCGGCGGCACGCGCCGGCACGCTCCTCGCGCGCGTCAGTAGCCTCGCTCGCCTCCCGCGAAGGCGCGGTGCGCGGACCGGTGCGTCCTCCAAAGACGCGCCGGACCGCGCCAAGCGCGCCTCATGCTGGAGATCGACTTGCAGCGAGAGAAGGGCGGGCTCGACTGCCAGAAGTCGACATCCGGGACGGCCACGGCCGAGCGCAACAAAGCGCGAGGAGGCGCGTACCAAAAGCTCGGCAAGCTCGAGCGCAGTTACTCCCGCTTCCGGCCGCCATCTCGCGAGCCCTCGCCTGTCGATGGCGAGGAACGCGCTCACGCACCGCGAGTTAATTAGCGCGCCGACGCTCGCGGGCTCTGCGTCACGAACCAGGGAGAGGCCGGGCTCCTCGCGACCGAGGCCGAGGCCGAGCCCGTTGTGGCCTTGGCCAGCTGCCTGCTGCGCCGCGTCGAGGACGCACTTGCGCACCAGCGCAAACCAAACGCAGAGGGGTGTCGCCGCGCTCGCAGACGGCAAGAGCGTGCTGCTGCGCAGGAGCGCAGCCAAGGCGCTGAGCACCTGGGCAAGGTGCCCGGGGCTGAGAACGAGCGGCGACATCATGACAACCACTCCGCGACGCTGACCGCCTGCCAGCCGCCCGACTCGCGAAACCAGCAAGCACGCGGCTCACCGGTCACGTGTTCGAAGATGGAGATCGACGTGAGGCGCTGGGGCGCCGCACGCAGAAGTTGGTGAGCAAACGCCAGCGCCCCGAGCCGGCGCAAGGCCACAGCGTCGGTAGGCGTGCCGTTGACACACACGTCGTAGCGCTCGACCGTGATCACCCTGCACCTCCTTGCGCGCTCGCCGCGTGCATCGAAGCGGAAGCGCCCGCCGCGGCTGGAGAGGGAGCCACACTCGCTCGAGGACCACCGACGGCCAGCCCGGCGTCCACGCCTCGTGTCGGCGCTGTGGAACCGGCCGTGCCGCCCACGGCGGCGCCCTCTGCGGCCCGCGCGCGACCACCCGTTGCCGATACGCCTGCCGGCGAGCTGGACGGCGCCACGACGCCCCCAGCGCGTTCCCGCGCCCCGGTGTTGCTGGTCTGAGCTGGCGCGGCCTCAGCGGCCTCTCCGGCTTCCTTGTTGCGCTTCTTCCCCGCCACGTCGGCGCGGACCAACGTCGCGAAGTCACCCGACGCTCCGGCGAACCCGAACAGTTCGCGGTCCCGAGGGCGTGTGCAGAAGCGGCCCATCACCGCGTGGAAGCGGGCCATGAGGACTGGGTCCGCGATCATCTCTTGTTGAAGAGCGATCCCGAGAAGGCATTGCCGATAGCGGGCGTCATCCCTCGCCACCTTCGCTTCCTGAGCACGAATCGCTTTGGCCTTCTTCAAGAGCTCGTGGGCTTCTCGCTCAACCTGACTGGAACTCATCTTTCGCATGCCGACATCGTATCGGCATCGTGTATTATGTCAATACATGATGCGAACAGAGATGGACGACGCGTGTGGGGAGCAGGCCGAGACAACGGCCGCAGAGCGAGAGCACGAGGGAACGAAGTGACCGAGAGTGCGCGCTTATATGTTCTCGGTTTCCTCGAACGCTACATCGCGCGCCAGCCGCCCAAGGCGGCGCGCCGATGACCGCGCTCTGTGAGCACGAGCGCGTGTGCAACGGCTGCGGCGAGCCGTTCTGGGGAGGCCCGCGCGCGAACTTCTGTTCGGCGGCGTGCCGATGCCGGCGCTGGCGCGCCAAGCAAGCGCAGAGACGTGCCGTGGAACTCCACGAACTCTGCGAAGAAGTCGGTAGACGCGTCGAAGAGGGAAGCGCCAGCTACTCGAAGCTTTTGCCTCGCCTGCTGCGAGCCACCGCGGCCGAGCTGAGGCGCCTTGGGTGGGAACCCATCGAGCTCCTGCTCTCCCATCCGCCGCATCCAGCAGCCGAAGGAGACAGCGCTCCTGGCGGCATCGAAGGAGAAGCACCGGAGCGCCGTCGGTGGCTGTATCCGCCCGACCAAGAGTTGCTCCTCATCGAGCAAGAGATCAGCGACCGCGAGGCTCGAGGCGTCGGCGTGACGTGGCATCGCCGTCGCCAGGCGCATCTCATCCAGCTTCTGGCTGCGCGCGGCGCGAGTGCACCGTCCGCGCAGTCACCCAGGTCGAGGTAACGACCGTGGCGCTCTACCGCTTCTCGGTGAAGATCATCAGCCGTCGGGCAGGGCAGAGCGCCGTTGCGTCCGCCGCGTATCGCGCAGGCGAGACGCTGTACTCCACTCGCGAAGGGAAGGCCTTCGCCTTCCCGAATCCCGAGCGGGTCAAACACGCTGAGATCCTAGCGCCCGCGGGCGCCGCGGCCTGGGTCTTTGATCGAGAGCAGCTCTGGAATGCCGTGGAGCGGTCCGAGAAGCGGTCCGACTCGCAGCTCGCGCGCGAAGTGCAGCTCGCGCTCCCCGTCGAGCTCGACGAGGAGGCGCAGCTCGCCCTGGTCCGGGAGTTCATCCAGGACGAGTTCGTCTCGCGAGGCATGGTCGCCGACTTCGCGATCCATCGGAACGAGGGAGACGACCCTCAGCCCCACGTCCACATCATGCTGACCATGCGCGAGCTCGGCCTGCACGGGTTCCGCAAGAAGAACACGAACTGGAACTCACCGCGGCTGCTCAAGCACTGGCGCGAAGCCTGGGAACACTACGTCAATCGCGCTCTCGCCAAAGCCGGGCGCTCCGAGCGCGTCGACCATCGCAGCTACAAGGACCGCGGCATCGACCTTACCCCGCAGCCCAAACGCGGCCGCTATCAAACCAAGAGCCCGTTTCAGGATCGCCGCGACCGTACCCTCGACATGTGGAACGAGTGGCTCCGCGTCGCGCGTGAGAACGGCGACACGATCTCCCGCTCTCCGAGCGAGGCGCTCAGCGCACTGACCAGCAACCAGTCGACCTTCACCCGCAAGGAGCTGCTTCGGTTCCTCAACGGGCACACGGCGGACGCGGAGCAGTTTGCAGAGTGTCTGCACTCCGTCCTTCGCGACAAGGACCTCGTCAGCCTTGGAAAAGACGACTTTCAAGAAGAGCACTTCACTACGCGGCAGGTCCTGGTCCAGGAAGAGGGGGTGATCGACGATGGGTACGCGCTCGTCGCGCAGAAGAATCACCGCGTCCGAGCCTCCCACATCGAGCAAGCCTCCAAGGAAAAGACCCTCACCCCCGATCAGCACAACGTGCTGGAGCACCTCACACGGCGGACCGGAGGCCTAGCCGTCGTCTCGGGCTACGCCGGAACCGGCAAGTCCTGGATGCTCGGCGCTGCGCGCCTGGTCTGGGAAGCCGAGGGCTACGTCGTCGTGGGAGCGGCCCTCGCTGGCAAAGCTGCGGCTGGACTGCACGAGTCCTCTGGCATCGAGTCGCGCACGCTTGCGCGCTGGGAACTCGCCTGGAGTCTCGAACGCGACCTCCTGACGCAGAAGCACATCATCGTCATCGACGAGGCCGGCATGGTCGGCACTGCGCAGATGGGACGCGTTCTTGCGCATGCGCGCGACGTCGGCGCCAAGGTGATCATCGTCGGAGACGCTGAGCAGCTGCAACCCATCGCGGCCGGCTCTCCCATGCGCGTGTTGCGCGACAAGATGAACGCCACCGCGGTACTGGCCGACATACAGCGCCAGAAGGAGGAATGGCAGAAGCAGGCCACGCTCGCGTTCGCGCAGACGCGCCCCCTCGACGGGCTTTACGCCTACGCGGACCACGGCGACATCTACGAGCACAGCAAGCACACCGACGCGCGCGATGCCGTCATCGCGTCGTGGGAACGTGACGAAAGACTGCGTCCCACGGTACGCACCACCGGCAAGGACGGCCTGACGAAGGAGCGGCCTGCCACTTCAATCCTGCTGAGCTACCGCCGTAGAGACGTGCGCGCTCTCAACGACGGGGTCCGCGCACTGCGCCGGGCCGCAGGCGCCCTCGGACCAGACCACCGCATCCTCGTGCGTGATCGAGATGGGGTGCAGCACGAGCAAGCCTTCGCGAAGGGCGACCGGCTCTACTTCCTGGCGAACAACACCCCGATGGCCGTCATGAACGGCACGCTCGGCACGGTGCAGGAAATCTCCGGGACGACGATGACCGTCATGCTCGACGAGAACCGTGAGCTGACGTTTGACACGACCGCCTACGACGAGTTCGATCACGGCTACGCCGGCACGGTCCACAAGGGCCAAGGGGTCACCGTCGACAGGGCCTACGTCCTGGCGTCCACGCCCTTCGACTCGGGCGCCACGTACGTCGCCATGACTCGCCACCGTGAGTCCGTCGAGCTGCACTGGGGACACGACGAGTTTCAGCCGAGGTCGGCCAACCCTCAGGTCCGGCTACCCGACTTCACCGGCGCAATCGCTCTTCATCCCGATCCCGACACCGCCCTTGCGGCCGTGCTCGACGAGTGGCGCGCTTCGTTGGACCACGGCACGAGGCCCACGCTGTTGGTGGCACCCACCGCGGAGGAGGCGCGCACTCTCAATCTTGAAGCTCGGCAGGTGGCCGAGCTCGACGGCCGCCTTGGCGCCGACCTCTGGGTGCGCACCCTCGCCGGGGCGCGCGTGTTTGCCGTCGGCGATCGGGTGCAGATCAGCAACGCCATCCCCGAGCTCGCCCTGGAGCGCGGCGCGTTGGGCACGCTCCTGCATCACGAAGGGCAAGTCCTGAGCCTGCAGCTCGATGACGGGCGCACGGTGCAGCTCGACACCGCTCAACACCGCGACATCGACCACGGCTACGCCGTCTCCCTGGAGCAAACCAAGGGGATGACAACCGAGCGCGCCATCGTGTTCGGCGTCGAGCGCCTCGACGACCTGGCCCGCGAGCGTATCGCCGCACCCAATCTCGGACAGGTCTCTTTCCATGGTCTGGAAGGCTCGAATCCCACACTCGACACCTTCTTGGAGGCCATCTCACGCGAGCGTCCCAAGGAGCACGCGTTCGAGATCCGCGAGCAGCTTGAGCAGGCGCAGTCGTTTGCAGCCACGAGCGATCACCGCAGCCAACACGACGCGCTCCCGGAGGCGGAACGCGCATCCTACCGCTCGAAGTTGGAAGCGGCCGGCGGGCGCGCTCCCCTTTCCCTGCACGAGGCCCTGCTCGCCCTCCCGGAGGTACAGGAAGCGTACTGGACCGTCATGAAGGCGGAGAGCACGCTGCAAGAGCAGCTCGCCCACCGCGCCGCGTTCCGCGAGCAGGCCGGCGTCGTGAAGAAGGTCGGCGAGTTCTTCACCGATCGGCGCATTCGCGAGCTGGCCAACGCCGAGGCTGCAGTCGGCGTAGCGCGGCAGCACTTCGACGCCCTGCTTGAGCAGCCCGAGCTACGGGCCCGCGCCGCGGCCGACGCTGCCGCGCACAACCGGCAGCTCGGCCAGGCTTACGAAACCGCCCGTGCGCTCACCGAGGAACACACACGGCCGGACCGCGAGGTGCGACTCGCCGAGCGGATCGAGCGGCTCAACGCGCGCGCCGTCAGCCAACACCGCTGGAGCACGCCGATGCGCATCGCGCAGCACGATGACTTCGGCCGAGACATGCGCTTTGTGGCCGTCCAACGCCTCGGCGTCGACGACGCCGTCATCTGCCGAGACGACAAGGGTGGCCTTGTCGCCTTCGACGCCGCGCGCTTCGGCTCCGACCTCGCTGCGGTCCAAAAGGACCATCAGATCAGCGTGAGCTCGGCCTTCGAACTGACCGTGCACCCGATGGAGCACACGAACGTGGAGATGGGACATGAGCGCGACTGAGCTTTTCGCAACGTCACACGCCGATCACGACGCGGGTCGGACATGAGCTTCCGAAACCAAGCCCGCGGGCAGTGGGGCCTCAAAAAGAACCTCCGGCTTCGCCGCGCGGACCTGGGCCTCGCGCTCCTCTGCACGTTGTTCGTGGCCCTCGCGCTCCACGCCGCGGTGACGCAATGGTTTGCCGACCGTCTGGCCTACCGGCCTGTGCTCGGCACGCCATGGGTCTCACTAGGCCAGGAAGGGATCTACGCGCCGTGGAGTTGGCTCTCCTGGCGCGCCACGATTGCCGCCCACTATCCCACGTCGGGCATCGTGCGGAATACAGACGGCGCAGCCGAGCTCATCGCGTTGGTGTCCCTCGCGGTATTCGCCTACATCCTCGTCAAGCTTCAGGCCAAGCGAGCGAACCGCATCGACGAACTACACGGGTCGGCCCATTTCGCTGTGCCTGAGGAGGTGGGCCGCACGCACCTTCTTGGCCGCTCGGGAGGCGTCTTTCTGGCGCACTGGATCGAGCCCAAGCGCTGGTTCCTCGGTAGTCCTCGACTTCGGTACTTGCGTCACCACGGGGCCACGCACTCGATGGTCAGCGGGCCACCTCGCATCGGAAAAGACGCCGGCAACCTCGTGACCACCCTGCTCGATGCCCACCCGGACCAGTCGGTTTTGGTCCACGACCCGAAGGGTGACGCTTGGAAGCTGACCTCAGGCTATCGAGCCTCCCAGGGCCATCGTGTCATCCGCTTCGCCCCGAGCCTCGAGCCCCATCTCACGGCCCGCCTAAACGCGTTGAGCAACATCCGCGTGCGCACGTTCAACGAGGTCGCGGACGCGCAGCTCCTCGCCGCCAGTTTTCTCAATGGCGACGGGCTGGGCTTCCAAGGCAACAACGCCATCTTCGCCTTCGCCGCCCGTCCCCTGTTGACCGCCTGCTTTCTTCACGTCCTCTATCGGGAAGAGCGGCTCGGGAAACCTACCGCTGGGCTCCCGCACGTCTTCCACGAGTTCATGAACCCGCAGCTGACCTACGACCAGGTCCTCACGGAGTGGCTCACGTTCGAGCACGACCCGGACTACTCACGCGGCTGGACCAACCCTGATGGCACGCCGACGAAGACGCATCCGATGGTGGCGTCGTGCGCGCGCGAGCAACTCTTCACCGATGACAAGAAGCTGAGGCAGAACGTGAAGTTCTGCATCACATCTGCCCTCGAGCTCCTCTACGACGACTGCTTGCGCTCGAATCTCAGCTCGAGCGACTTCAGCCCCCACGACCTCGTCAATGGCGACCAGCCCACTTCGCTCTACCTGGTCTATCCGCATCCCCATCAGGCGCGGTTGGCACCCATCTTTCGAATGCTTGTCGAGCAACTCTTCCAGCGCCTGACCGAAGAGATGCTGCTGCACAACGGAAAGCCGGTGCGGCCCAACAAGTACAAGCTGCATTGCTTGTTCAACGAGTTCGGCGGACTGGGCCGTATGGACGCTGTCGAAAAAGCACTTCCCGTCTGTCCGAGCTTCGGCATCCAGGTGACCATCTTCCTTCAAGACCCTGCCATGCTTCGGGCTCTCTACGGCGAGAAGGAAACGCTGACCCCTCAGTTCGGCGTGCGCGTCTACTATCCGCCCAACAGCCTCGAGACGGCCGAAGAGATCAGCAAGCTGCTCGGCAAGGCCACAGCGACGAGCCAGACCCCGAGACGCACGGGTCAGTCGGACGCCGCCGAGCACGAGACCGGTCGCCCACTCCTCAGCGCTGACGAGGTGATGCGCATCCCCGGGCCGGTCAAAGAGATCGACGAGCAAGGGGAAGAGCGGATCGTCGCACCGGGAGACGTCCTCGTCTTCAAGACCGGATGCGCACCCATCTACGGGCAGCAGATCCTTTATTGGGAAGATCCGGTGCTACTCGCCCGAGCGCAGATGCCGTCAGCACCTGGCTGCCCACGGGTCACTCCGCCCCCACGCGCTGCACTATCCGCACCGCCTTCACACCCGCCGCAGCCCGTCAGTCAGGCCATTGCCGCGCCGACACCCGCCGAGGTCCCGGCCAGCGTCGCGGCGCCTACCGAGCCACCGGTCCCCAAGGAAGCTGCCGCCGTTGTTGCGCAAACCGAGGAGGCAGCGCTCGACGACGAGCTCGCCGCCTTGGAGGAACTGTCCGAGGCAGAACCAGCCTAACCGCCGCGCGACGCAGCTCTTCTCGAGCCCCAGCCACCGCATGATCGATATTTTCATCTCGTGTATTGCGATAATACACGATGCTGTTTATAACCATCGTGCGTGCGGGAAGAACCCGCACGACACAGCTCGCTTCGGCAGTTGAGATCACCGCACGGCCAGCGTGCGAACGGCGCCGCGTGCTCAGCGCACTCCCACGGCACCGCCTCTGACCCATCCGTTTGCTCGAAGAGCGACCGGCTGCATCCGCAGCACGGCGAAGCGCGTCTGTGCGTCCAGAAATCGCCCTCAACGAAAGCCCAACTCGATGATGAAGACAGCGTATCCGCTCCTTACAGTGTTGTTCATCGCGCTCGCCGCGTGTGGCGATGGTGGCGACCCACCCATGGAGGAACAAGAGTTCCCCGCGAGCTTCGACGAACATGAAGCGACGGACGTGGCCGGCGCCCAGAGTGCGCTCAATTCGATCACCTACCAGCTCCACCGCGACTACTTCACGTCCCCCACCTCTGAGGTCGAGCGCACCGCTGACGGCGGCACGCGCGAGTTTTGGGCAGGCGAAGTCGGTCCCGCCGCCATCTACGGCCATCACCGTCGGACCCACGGCGAGCTGCACCTCGTCTACGGCGAGATCTTCACGCTCTGGCAGCAGAACGGTGCGGACACCTGGATCGGGTATCCGCTCGAGGAAGAGCACGACGCCGGCTGGGGTTGCGAAAAGGACGGCGCGCTCCGAGAGCAGGCCTTCACGCCAGAGAGCGGAGTAGGGCCCGAGCACCACCGCGTCCTCTGCTGGGCACCCGGAAAAATCTGGACCTACGAATGGGTCGAAGAAGGAGTCCGCCAGCGGCTGCCCCCCGTTCAGCGCGGCGCGTGAGCGCCACCGCACTTGATGCGCCGCGAAGACGCAACGGACACGCGCGCCGCGCCGATAGCTACGCACACCCCGGTTGAGCCGCCACTGCGCTGCTCCCCGAAAGCCATCCACACCGCTACCACCACCAACCGCACAGCAAGGCGAACCGAACATGACGCTCCGAATCGCGAAGGCGCACCAGCTGCGACTGCTGACCAACAGAGTTGTCCCTCTCATGCTCTGGATCGAAGGCCTTGTCTTCGATACCTCCACGGAGCCACCCCTCTTGGGCTTGGTGAATGGCGAGGTGTTGATGCGCCAGGTCGACGAGCTCGTGAACGTGTACGAAGACGCCCGAGCTGACCTGAACCGCGCTGCGCGCCGACTGGTCGCTCTGGCCCAGCATCGTCGAGGCGACCACCTCCTTTCCGCCCAAGCTCTGGGCACAAAAGCACGGCCGATCATCACACCCGCGCTGCTCACCGCAGCGCGGGCGACCGAAGCGCTCGCACAACAGCTCGAGGGCGATGATTCCCTCGACCAACTCGGGGCGTCGCTCCAGGCGCGGGCCGCCCGCGTCCTGTCCCACCTCGCCGCGCAAGAGGAGCAGTGGACCTGCCCTCCGAACACGCTGCCCGCGATCACCACGCAGGCGGAGGGACGCACATGAGGACTTCCCTCTCGTGGCGCTCTATCTACGTCGTGACCCTGGTGGCGACACTCGGCACTTCCTGCGCCGACGTCTCAGACGTCGCTCCCAGCGGTCCAGACAGCGTGCGCTCAGCCATCGATGCCACGGGTCTTACCGCCCGGAGCATTCGGCTCGTCGACCTCCACGGCATCGAGCAGGCGATGCGCTCCGCCTACTTCGACACGAAGGTCAACTCCGTCCCACAGCAAACGCCTGACGGCGGCGCGTTCCAGTATTTCCAGGGAAGCATCGGTCTCGGCGCGATCTACTCGTACACGCAGACGAACGGCGCCGTCGACACGCATCCCATCTATGGCGACATCCTCTCTACCTGGTCTGCGCTGGGTTGGGAAACACGCCTGGGCTACCCGCGCAGCGACGAGATGCCCGCGGAGGACCGCAGCGCAGACACCCCATGCCTCTCGACCGGCGGCGTGCGGCAACAGCTATTCGGCGACGTGAGCTGGGAGATCTCCGACGCATACGGTGGCGGCGAAGTGGTGCTCTGCTGGTCGCCCTCACACGGTACCCGCGTGCTCCCAGCCGAGCTCGAGCGAGCGCTGAACTCGCCCGAGGGATCCGTCTACCGCGTCGACATCTGACGCACACGGAGGTCCATCATGGGGTGCTTCGTCGCAGGCCAGTATGTCGAAGACTGGGAAGTGGAAGATCAGTGGGGCATCACCGTGTCGCCCGCCAGCCTGCTCCACGAACTTCGCGCGCACGGTATCGGCGCGGGCAGCGAGCGCGAGACCGAGTTCTTCGAGGAGTTCGGTTTTCGCCCCTACTACGACGCCCAGGAAGTCCTCGGCTGGCTCGGTTACTAGCCGACGGCTTGCGCGGCCACGGCTAAGCCGCGTCAGGCCGCAGCGTGAACGCCGACTCAAAGCTCGTTCGCGCGGACACGGACTCCCTGTCGACCTCGCAGCCGCCCAGCGACGCAACGACGCTCGTACATGAAAAATACTTACCTAGAGACTTTGACTGACTCAGACCCGGAACCATCGCCAGAACGTCATCAAAAACCGGAGCTCGGCCCATGAAAAACAAACGTCGTGTAGGCACCTGCTGTTCAACCCTCGCTCTTCTCTCCTTCCTCCTTGCCGCATCTGCTTCTGCCGCTCCAGGCAGCGTCGATTGGACGACTTCATCGTGGGCGAGCCCTCGCGAAGGAGAGTCCACAGAGGACTGGAGCCTGCGAACCGACATCGTTCGTCAGATCAGCGGCGAGCAGTACCTCCTCCAGGTTTCAGACGCGGCCCTTTACAACGCCTACTTCCAAATCACCGACGTCGCCCCCACCCCGACTCCCGACGGTCACGGAGCCTACAGCTTCTATCGAGGCCAGACTGGGCGCGGAGCGATCTACTACGACCGCTATTCTCGGGCGCAGCGCGCTGTCCGACTCTACGGCGACATCCTTACTTACTTCGAAGCGCACGGCTGGGGAAATTGGGATGGCGGGTATCCAGTGAGCGCCGAAGAGGAAGCTTGGGGAAGCTGCCGCGAGCAAGGCGGGGTTCGCCAGCAATGGTTTGCAGCTAGTCGAGTGGCACCCGAGGCCGACCCGTTCGCTGGTTGGTACCAGAACCTGACTCTGTGCTGGTCGCCAAGTCGCGGAACGTGGCCTGTCTGGACCGTCCTCGGCAAGCGCATCGCGCCTGAGTAGTCCAGCCACGGGCTCGCCAGCGTGCATCGGCGGCGAGCTCTCACGAGGCCTCTAGTTTCGTGAGAGCCGCTCGAGCGGACGTGTGCGCAGAGTCTGCTGAATTCGCTACGACTCGCCACTTCAAGACGAGTCGTTGTCGATCAAGCCACTTCCTCCTCAAAGCTCGACAGCATTACCGGAGATCCCTGATGCAACTTCACAGGCGCCTCGCGCTGATTCCAAGATTGTCGGCACTTCTCCTCGCCTTTCCCGCCATCTGGACGCGGCCTGAACTCGCTTACGCGGCGGCCTCCTCGGACGCACAAGTCTGGACGCACGACGAGTCCGAGCTCGCCGAGTTCACCGAGCTGCGCGAGCACTTGCTTCGCTGGAAGCACGCCGAGAAGAGCGCCCCAGACATGTCGGCCGAGGGCTGGCAGCTCGGCGACCCCTCCCTTCGCTGTGCGGCATGTTGCTCGGTGGAGGAGCTCGTCCCTAGTGCCGTCACGGCGAGGGGGTTGCCATGAGCGAGCGCAAAAATGCGAACAGCGCCGACAATCCGTTCGGATGGGACGCCAGACAAACTCGGCGTGCACTCAGCGTCATTGCCTGGTTCAACCCCGTCGTCGCGATGAGCGCCTTCTGGTGGGTGTTCAGCGAGTTCTACGCCGGTACCTGGCACAGCGATGTTCCGCTGAGCGGGTGGTCGCAAGTGTTGAGCGTCGCGGCCGGCGTCGCTGGCGCGCTCTGTTGCAGGGCGCCGCTCGGACCGATCTTCGTCGTGCTGGTCGCCATAGGCCTGGTTCCAGTTGGCATTCATCACTTCGGTACCCTGCCGACTCCCGACCTCGACCTGGCCCTGTTCGGAGGCGCCTTCCTCTCTGCGTGCGCGCTCACACTGCATCTCATCGCGTCGCACCGCTTAGCAGACGCTCTCGCGTCGGGCGCAGGCGTGAGCGACCGTGCTGCCAGCGCCGAATGGCAGCCAAAACTCGACCAAGCTAGGGCCGCTGCCGGTCGGCAGGAGGAGACGTGAGACGCCAGCATCTCTTCGCGCCGCAGCGCACGGTATTAATCCCAGGAACGTTGCTGGCGATCCTTCACTTGACTACCGCGTGCACGGCAGAACCTCAGAGCCACCGCGACGAGTGGACCGGCAGTGACTACAAGCCGATCGTCGCCCCGAGCTGCCCTGCCCCCGGCACACCGCAGGCGACCAGCTACCAGTCTCATGGTGGCAGCTCGAACGCCCTGAACTGGTGGCTCCTCCACCATGCCCTGAGAGCCGACAGCACCCAGCATCAAGACGTGCATCACCACCACGGTGAGCCGAGCGCAACGTCACGGGGCGGCGCGCGCACGCCGGCAACCAGCACGCGCCTCACCGCGCAACCAGTGCCTGCGATCCACAGCGCAACCCCCCCCCGGCCGTCCGCACCTGGATCGTCAGGAGCGGCGCAGCCGACCGCGACTCCCCCGATTCCCAAGCCAACCTCCTACGGCTTCCGAGCGTCCACCGCTAGACCCTCACCAACCGCGCGCATTCGCGTCAGGGGTCGGTAGTCATGCTCCTCACACGTGCAAGTCTTGTCCGAGGACTCGGCATTTCAGACCGCTTGCGCGTGCGGTCGTTTCGGTCGCCATCCGCCTCGATGCGCAGCACACAGGCGCTCGAAAAAACGGTCGCTCGGAAGTTGTGCGGAGCCGTTAAACCTTGGCGCCTGAGCAGGGCCGCGTCTCCTCAACTGGGTCGGGAACTCGGCATTTCCTGAGTCAGCCCCTTTCATGCGCAGAACTTTTGGAGAACGTCCATGCGACTTGAGGCTGACCTAAATTTTATCATTGTCAGTGCGGGGCTGGTCGTCGGTCTCCCTCTCCTCTGGCACTTCCAACCTGCGCGCACATCCGAGATACACACGAGCACGCCTGCCTTGTGTGCTGCGCTCGAAACGCAATCGTCCTCGGCAAACGCGCCGGCGCTTCGCGAGCGCGAGCAATGCCGCGCGATCTGTGCTGGCCCAGGATTCACTTTCCAGAGTCGGTGGTACGGCGACAGCTGCGCCTGTAGCCACGATGCTGCCGGCGTTCCCACCGACCCACACTGCCACTAACACCGCCCGTATCCGACAACACGAGGCTCTCATGGCTGCACGCGACGTGATTCACGGCATCACCACCCATTCAGACGCTCTCACGCAAGAGCAGGAGGAACTCCACCGCAGCCTGATGCAGATCGAGGAAGCCGCGGCCGACCTGCTCTCCGGCCAGCATCGCGCATGCATCGAAAACCTGCTTGGCCAGGCGTTCTGGCGATGGCAACTCAGCACTGAACTTGCGCACCGGCACCCACCCTTGGCAGCGTGGTTCAAAGCTCTCTACGAGAGAGCTCGCGCAGCCCAGGCACTGTTACTGCACCTGTGGTCACCGCATCGACGGCAGACGGATCCGCGGCGCCAGGAAGCCGCGCTGATCAAAGAGATCGACCACCTGCTCCGCGACGTCGGCCATTGCATGATGAAAGTGCTCGAAGAAGCGGGGGTCGAAGCTCGCCGTCTTCATGACGACAAGTTCGAAGCACCAACGTCCGTGTGCGGCGCGCTCCTGCGCGCTCAGCTCCTCTACGGCCGCGCCGCGAATGCGGATCTCCGCATTCCGTTTTCGGAGTTTTCCTCCGCCCTCGATGGTTGCTTTGACCCGGAACGCTCGCCCATCAGGCACGCCGTTGTAGAAGCACGGAACTACGACCTCTCCTGGGCAGCCGAGGTAGGCGCAGGGCTCGGCGCGATCTCGTTCACGTCCCCAGGATCGTGGCAGGACGACGACTTCGCCAGGTGGCTTAACAAGCCTCCCGCCGCGTACGCAAGCCAGAGCACCGTCACATCTTTGCTCGTCGCAAGCGAACATGACCACCTCGTCTCGTCCGACCCAGCAGACGGCGGCGTGCGATGAGTGGTGCCGTATCTGAAAAGGCCACGCTCACTTGGAGCGCCAAGCCAGTCCTGAACCTCTACGCAAGCGAGGATCGCAACTGGATAGTCGCGGCGGAATCGCTGGCAGATGCCAATGCCGTCGTGTGCGAAGAGCACGGCTGGGAGCGCGACGAGCTCGCCGACGAATGCGCGGAGATCACTCGTCCGTGGCCGGAGAGCGAGTTGATCACCATGGCCACGAAGGGAGGGCTCGTAACCCTTACCCCAGCGGGGTGGGCGGCGAGGGCAGGGCGCGGCATCCTCTTTCCACGCGAACACGATGGCTGCCAAGAGCTCCTCCCCGACTGGGCGCACCCACGAGAGGACCCAGAGCTACCCGGGCGCGCGTTCTTCGTCTCGTTCGTACTGGCTCTGCAGTCACACTTACCGGCCGCACTCTTTGCCGAGGCGATCGCTGCTACCGAGACGCTCGTCAGTCCTGCAGCATCCGCTCCGCACGATCGGCAGCGCGCGTACCGCTGCGCCGACTGGGCAGTTCGTGTTCTAACGGCGGACGCCCTCGAAGCTGCGCGCCACGTAGTCCTCGCATCCTGGCTCCGCACACTGCCCCCGCTCAGCGATCCGAGCTCGGCGCACTTCACAGCGCAGTGCGCGCTCGCCGCCCACGAGGAGGCATCGGCCAGCTACCATCGCGGCCCTTTGCAGCCGTGCGCGCCGCTCTACGCGGCGGCCTGCGCGGACGCGGCACAGCGCGCTGCGTGGGCCGCGGTGTCGGCACACGACCTTACTGTCGTTGCCGCTCACGCCGCACATGCACTTTCCCACGCCTCATACGCCTGCCCAGCGAGCCATCGGGGAGGCGTACTGCGACGCGCACTGGGGTTTGTCTATGAGCTCTGCACGACCGTCACCACACCCCGCTGAGGAGCACCCATGATTGCAGCACCTCAAAACAAGTTGCCGACTCACCATTCACAGGATGCCGTCCAGTGCGCCGTCTTGGCCTGGTGGACCGATAAGGAACGAAAGTCGATTGTCTTACCCCTCGACTCCGTCCGAGACTGCGAAGTGGCTGCAGCGGCTCTCGATGCCTTCCTACTTGCCGAGGGCCCCAGCGGATCACACGGAGGTAGCATCTCGCTGCGGGACAACCACGAGTTGGTCCCGTGGGCCTTCTTCTCCGAAGGTCAATGGCAACAGACCGTGCGCATGTATCACCTCGCGGTGAAGGCTCTGGTTGAGATCCAAGATGTCTTCGAGCCAGATGCCCTCCTCGCGCTGCGGCACCGCATCCTTCGCGAGCCCGCTTTTTCAGGGTGCGCAGGCATGGCGTCTCTGGCAGAGCCGTCGAGCGTTGGCCGTGCAGACCTCGCGACAGCCTTGGAGAGCTGCTTGACGTGGCTGTCCAGCGATGCCCGTCTGCATCTCGACTTCTATTCAAACGACGACTGGCGGCACGGAGCTGAGGCAGGGGCTCGTCGTGCAGCCCTGCATGCTCGACTCCTCCGGCAGCAGACTTCTCGGGCGACGAGCGAGAGCTCGCCGAGGCTCGTCCTCGACGCGGAGTCACCTGCGGGCTTCAGGATTATGCACCCTTCTGATGCACGCGCAGCACCCAGTGTCGAGACTGACGATCCGGCAGGCAACGGCTTAGACCCGCTGCTCGATCCCAGCTTAAGCTTGAAGCAACAAGCGGAGGACCCTGAGCCTTGTCCGAGCCGCTACACGGGTTGCGAAGGCGATCCGTGGAGCGCCATCATCGAGTGGTCTCCAGGCGGCGGCGAGCCTAGTCGCATCGAAGTTGTACAAGAGCGCTTCTTCGGCGATCGCACGCAACGCTTCGAAGGCATCAAGACCATCCTGGGACATCGTCCGTTGCCAGATGCCTACGCGAAGTTGTACCGATGGCAGTGTGCGAGGCCCATTCTGGAGCAGGATTGGCGCGGCGAGGACGTCCACGAGAAGCTGTCTGAAGATGCTCGCTGGGTACTCCATGAGCTGCTTGCTGGCAGCGCAGACGGTGCCTCGCTCGACGCGCTTCGGCAGCGCGTGCTGCTGACGATGCCTTCTCTGGTCTCCTGGACGGACCCAGTCGGTTTGCTGCGTCCGCGCGCCAACACCGGCTGGCTACTGGCGAGCGCACTCGCCAACTGCTTCACGTGGCTCGCGCAGTTCGAATCGGAGGACGAGGCGTGGCCGACACTGCGATCGGCCGCCGACGCACGGTTCTTGGCCCAGCTGGCTCTTGCGCATGCTGAGCAATCCAAGCAGACGCCGAATCCGGGTAGGCAAGAGCTCGGCACGACTGCGACCGAGTCGAGGTCAGAGCACGCGGTGAGCGAGGCACGATGCTGACCGCTCAACGCAAAAGCGGAGGGAGGCGCGCTGCGCGTCTGCTTGAGCAGCATGCAGACTGGCGAACCGGTCGAACACGACTACGACCGAACCTCACAGGACTTGACCTGTCGGGATGGGACCTGTCGAACGAAGACCTCTCCAGCGCCCTCCTCGACCGCGCGCAGCTCGTGAGGACTGACCTTGAGTACAAGGTGCTCGACGATGCCAGGCTCGGCGGCGCTAACCTTACCGAGGGGGGAGCTCTTTGCCGCGTCACTCCACCGCACTGCTCTCGGAGGAGCCGTACTGCATGGCGCGGAGCCCTCTGGAGCAGCGTTCCAAGATGCATCCCTGCAGGGCGCCGACTTGCGTGATGTGAACGCAGCAGGTGCCGACTTCGTCAACACAGACTTGCGCGACGCGGATCTACGTGGCGCCAACCTACGTTCCGCTGGGATGCGTGGAGCCGATCTCCGAGTCGCGTGTCTCCTCGGAGCGTCGTGGCGCGGTCCGGACATCGACGACCTCAGCCTCACCAAACTTGAGGGCGCCGTTTTCGTGAAGGGACTCATCGTCCCGGTGGTCCCCGCACTTCCGCAGCGCATTCTCGATCTGCTTTCTGCGGGCGGCACTGTGAAGCACTGGGGCCCGCGTAGGCCGCACGAGGAGTCTCTTGAGGGGTGGGCGATTCGCGCTGCACGCGGTGGCGGTTGCCGGCTGCAAGAAACTCTCGGCAAAAGTTTGGCTGGCGCACTGCTGTTTCATGCCAGCCTCGGATACGTGCCTCTCCTCGACCGCGAAGGGGAGGACGCTGTGCAATGGCTACTCGCCGCTTCGCGGGGAGGCCGCAATGGCCATTGAGGGCAGTTTCGCGGTGACTCGTGGGCATTCGGCAGAGGAGACAGCGGCGATCGGCGTGCAGCGTGCGTCCTACGCGTGGGTTCTGCAGCTGCCCACGCCGCTGGCGACGCGCCTCTTTCATGCGAACAACGATTGGCTCGACCTGATCGGAAGATGGCCTGACTCCTACGCGGACCGCCAGAGCGGCACGCGCACAGCACGACAGACAGCCGCTGCGCGCTGGCGATCAGAAAGCATCACGTGCTACGGGCATCTGATCACCACCCCCGTACACGGCTCCCCAGTCGAAAGCGCAGAGCTCTGCTCGGAGTATATGGCTCAAACCCTGGCATTGCCGCGACTCCTCTGCCGCGTGTACCGTCACTACTGGGACGTCTACGAGGTGCCCTTTGGGTCCGGAGATTGGGGCCTTCACTACCTCTGCTTGGCCTACGAGCTGAGGCGCTACTTGTTGCGGGTTGATGAGCTCACTGCACTCGACGTCTGGTTGAGTGACAATGGTCTCCTGGCAACACGGCCCGACGCCTGGCCCCCGATCCGAGTCCCTTGACGAGAGTGCGCCACGCGCATCGCAAAGGTGAGGCGAGCGCGCCCATCTCTCGAAGCTGGAGAGACCGCCATTCCGCGATGTTGCTCCCAGCAGCTCAGTGGCAGCTACTTTCCTTGAGATGCGCTCGCTCGTCGGCAGCCATGACGCCCACCTTCTTCACCGCAGCCTCCAGATCCTCCTTCGAGACGCCAAGGGCCTCTGTCCAGTATCTCAACTCGTGGGCCTCGTGCACGTTCACGCGAGTTCGGTCAGAAGCCGCGCTTGCCTGGATCGTCGGTCATGCGCAATAAGGTGGACACGCCCGATCCGCGCGCAAGAACGCACGCTTTGTAGTGAAGCGCGCCGGCCACCGTGTCGCGAGCGCAGGCGCAGTGATAGGACCCTGTAGGGTAGGGTGGCGCGTGCGCGTCGAAATCCTTCTCCTCACTCTCGCTGTCTCGTGCTCCGCGACGGTTCACGCACCGACGACTCCGGAGCGCGATGCTCAGGACGTTCCAGACGCCGATGCCACCCTGGCCGATGCCGGCCTCGACCACGGTCTGCTCGACGCAAACATCACGGCAACCTTCGACGCCGGCGATGTACAGACAGACGCTGGAGCGCAGGCCACGTTTCGCATCGCCACGCTGAACCTGCAGAACTTCGGGCCCACCAAGGCTGCCAGGAGCGAAACGCTCGAGGCCTTTGCCGAAGTCGTTCGGCAGTTCGACATCGTCGCCGTGCAGGAGATTCAGGACGCCACCGGCGAGGCACCTCGGAAGCTACTCGCCGCACTCAACGTGGGCAGCGCTGAAGAGTTCGCGATGCTGCTCAGCGAAAACTCAGGCCGCGAGCCCAGCGACAAGAGCTTCCACGAGCGCTACGCATTCTACTTCCGCACGGACATTATCTCGAGCGCGAGTGCACCGGTGCTCTACGACGACACCCCCTCCGACTTTTTCAACCGAGAACCGTTCGTCGGGCACTTTCGAACGGGAGACTTCGACTTCGCCCTCGTCACCGTCCACACGAGCCCCGACTTTGCACTGGACGAGATCGCCGCACTCGACAACGTCATGCGCTGGGCCGCCAGCGCGGTGGACCCTGACGTTATCGTGCTCGGCGACTACAACGCTTCATGCAGCTACGCCTCGCCGGACGAGCTCGACGCCTTGGCGCTGCGCCAGGCGCCCTACCGCTGGCTCGTGCCCGACGACGCCGACACCAACGTGAACGAGGCGAGCGTTTGCGCCTACGATCGCATCGTGGTCACGCCCGGCGCGGCCAGTGCGTTCACCGGACGATGGGGCATCGACAGGCCGAGTCCTTGGTTCTCCGACCACTGGCCGGTGTGGACCGAGTTCAGCGCGCACGTACCGAGGTGAGCGCAGGGGCAGCGTGCGCTCCCACCTGCAGCGCCACGCCGTTACTTTAGCCAGCGAGAGTACCTGACGGGATCCAGCGACCGGTGATTGGGTCCCAGACGAGCTCCGACGCTCTGCCGTCCAGCGCCGGATCGGCGAACTCCACCACGGCGGTGATCACTTCCGCAAACGCTAGCGGCAGAAGGTCCGTGAGCTTCTGTTTGCGCACCCAGGCCGCCCACTTTCCCTGCGCCAAGGCGCGAAGCCGGCCGTAGCCGCGGAGAGCGTTCGAGGCGCTGCCTGGCGTGCCGCGGCAACGACACGGAGAGATTCGGGCAGCACGTGCCCCTCGATCCAATGGGCACGGGAAAGTCGATACGCGTCCGCGTAGTCTCGCCAACGCGTGTTGCTGGCGCCGCGCTGCAGCGCTGTGGTCAGCTTCTCCGCCAGCACCATCGACAGCGGATACCCGCGCAGCGTGATCGTTCCGCCGAGCAGCCGCTCGAGCGTGACGAGGCCGGGGGCAGGGCGCACGGGATCGCCAAAGCTCACGTCGACGTGAAACTCCTGCCGGGCACTCGCGAGCAAGCCGCGCACCGAGACGCGGGCGCCCGCGTACGCAGCCTCCTCACGAATCGGCTCGGCGCCCGTCACGACGAGCTCCCAGCCGTCGTCACGCTCCATGCGCGCGATGTTCTGGATGACGGCTGAGATCGACTCGAGATCGTTCGCGAGGCCATGCGAAGAGAGGTCCACGTCAGCGTTGGACGACGCACGTGGAAGGCCGACAACAAGACCCCGCCCTTGAGCGTGAAGTTGCCTGCGCTCTCTGAAGCGGCCAGCCGTTCGACGAACGACTCGAGCGCATGCGTCTGCAGATACTCGTCGGTCGCGCGGCCCTCTGCGATCGCCTTCTTGCGAAGAGCGAGATACACGCGGCCTGCGTTTGAGCCTTGGGTGGGGCGCGTGCTCATAGCAACACCTCGAGTGCATGCCGAAGAGGGGCGGTTGCACGGGGCAGCTTCTCCGCGAGCTCCAAGAGGCGAGCAGGCTCGGCGCCACGACGACGCAACCAGCGGCGGAGCGCCTCGTACGCGACGTCGTGCCCCTCACGACCCCGGAGTCGAAACGCGTCGACGATGCTTCGCTCGGCCGAATAGATGCCGATGGAGACTTGGTCCGCGAGCTCGAGCAGGCTTCGCTCGAGCGCGAACGTCTCGGGCTGAAAGAAGTGCCACTCCACCGGAGTGTTCGCGGCGGGAGGGCGACGGCCTCTCGGCAGAGCGATATCCGGCGCCGCGATCAACGCATCCGACAACGCGTGACGCGCCAGCGCCGTCACCAGGCAGAGCGTCGCCTCAGGGGCCCGCAGCGCAATAGGCACCAGATCGAAGTCACGCTCTGGCGACTCCGCGCGGCGGAAGACGCCCCGCGCCAGCACCTCGAGCTCGCCGCGGTCGCGTAAGCGATACAACCCTTTCTTCGTCGCGCCGGCCGCGAGCGCCTGCGAGAGCGTGAACGTCGACGGAAGGGCACTGGGCAGCGACGCCATGGAACCAATCGTATACACATAAGCATATCTGTCAACGTTTCGTTCCGCGCCAGTGATGGCGTGTCCGACTGGCGGACTCTTATAAGGTATCCGACAGAAGAGTGATCAGAACGCGCTAAGAGCTGACGATCACTGGTTAAACAAGCATTCTTTGGTTGACTGGATCTATGTCCAGGTACACCGTCCTTCCATGCCCCTCGACCAGCTCTCGCTTTGGCAGGAACCACCGCGCGCCCACGAGCTCAAGAGCCCGCGCTCGCCGCGACGCGCACGCGCGGTTGCGCCGGTGCCGCCGGCGGCGTTGGGCGCGGCGGCGCCACCAGAGGCCGGTACCGGCCTCTCTCTCGAGCACCTGCGCGCACAGGCCGATCGCTACGCCGAGGCCGCCTACGCGCCGCGCACGCGCAAGGCGCGACAGCAGGACTGGGAGGCGTTCGCGCGCTGGTGCGCGACCAATCGCATTCCAGCGCTGCCCACCGACACCGAGACGCTGCGCTGCTACCTCACGCACCTCGTCATCATCGGCCGCAAGGCCTCGACCATCCGGCGCGCGCGCACCACCATCGGGCTCATGCACGAGCAGGTCGGCGCGCCGCGTCCCGATCGCACCGCGCGCACGCGCGAGGTCGAGCGCGGCATTGGCAACCTGCACGGCGCGCATGAAGAAGGCGCCACGCCGCTGCTTGAGCACGAGGTCGCCACCATCGTCGCCACTCTCAAAGACTCGCCGCGCGACCTACGTGACCGCGCGCTCATCCTGCTCGGCTTCTTCGGGGGGTTTCGCGCCAGCGAGCTGTGCGGCCTCATGGTCGACGACGTCACGTTCACCAAGGACGGCGCCACCGTGCTCGTCGCGCGTAGCAAGGAAGACCAGCAGGGCAAGGGCGGCCACACGAACATCCCCTTTGGCGCAACGCCTGGCACGTGCCCGATCGAGGCGCTCAAGCGCTGGATGCAGCGGGTAGGGCGCCCGGCCGGTCCCGTGTTCCGCGTCATCGAAGGCGCGCAGATCGAGCACCAGCGCATCAGCGAGCGCGCCGTCTCCCGCGCCGTGCAGCGTGCGGTCGCGCGCGCCGGCCTCAGCGGCCACTACTCGTCGCACTCACTGCGCAAGGGCCTGTGCACAAGCGCGTTCGCCGCCGGCGCCACCAAGCGGGAGATTCAGCTGCACTGCCGCATGAAGAGCGAGCGCACCCTCGACCGCTACCTGTTCCCCGAGCTCGTCCCGGGGCGAAAGAATGTTGCGCAGGGGCTCCTCTAAACTAACCCAAACACCACCCCGCACGCCCCGCGCACGTCGCCTCCTAGCGCGCGCACGTCGACCGCGGCAGCACGAGGGGGCGCCCTTGCTACCGCGGCAACAACGCCCGCAGCTCGTCCACGTACGCCTCAGCAGCGGCGTTGAGCGTCGGCTCGGCTCGCTTTCTCAGCAGCCAGTACACCCAATCAAAGATCGGCACGTCGGTCGTCCGCAGGCCAAAGACCTCATCCTGCAGCCGTCGCAACCAGAGCCGCACCTCGCTCTCCGCGAGCGCGCCGCGAGCGGCATCACGAGCCACTCGCTCGATTGTTTGCTGGAGGCGTTCCTGAGAAGCAGCGTGCTTCTTGTGGCGGTTGAGTTCGCGCCAAGCCCAACGGATGATCGGCAGCGCTGGCAGCACTCCCTCAATCAGCAAGGTCGCAATCGACCAGCCAGAGGCCTGCGCGATGAGCAGCGGCACCGCGAGGGCAATGAGCAGCACTGCGGTGAGCACCCGGACCACGTTTGTCCGCAGCGTAAGGCCATAAACAATGTTGAATCGCTGACACACGAGAACACTCAACGGGTGCGGCACTCGTCCGATGGCGCGAGGATACCAATCCTCCAACTGCTCCACTTCGATCGACCGACTCGCGCGCTCAGCATCCCGAACCCCTGCGCAGACCGTTTCCGGCGCCGGCCGCGCCGCACGCCACGCCGGCCACTCCAGTTCAAACACTTCCGTGTCGAAGCCCTCCTGAACGCTAGCCGCCTTCTTCTGGCTGTCGGAGATAGCTGGTTCGAGAAAGACTTCGTCGAGTGCGACCAGAAGTAGAGCTGACAGGGCCACCCAAGCACGCAACCCCGTCGGAACGATCACTGCGAGCAGCGCTGGCAAGAACACCGTGCAGGCCACCTGCACGCCACGCCATCGCTTGGCGCGTCCGTACAGGTAGCGCTGCGCCAACAGAAGCCGGAGCTGTGAATCACTGTTCTGCCTTCCCAGTACGCGTGACTCTGAGCCACTCATCGTGGGAACCGACCGTTGAAAACCAGGTTCCATGCGGCTGTCGCGTCGGCATCGCGCCCCAACGCCTCAAAGGCGACGGCGCGGGCCGCCTTCTCGCTGGCATAGTACACAGCCGCATACGCCTGAGTCAGCTGCGCGTCTGTCTGACAGGCAGGCACAGTGCCGGAGACACCCAGCGGATCACGGATGGGACGGCATTGTCGCGCTCGCAGCAAGTTGAAGGCGTCAAGAAGCAGCTCTTGATAGGTTGCGACGCGGTTCAACGTCCCCTCGACCGCGAACACCAACTCAAGATGAAACGAGGAGATCGGAACCCGGGGCGTGCGGCACTCACGCCAGTATTTCAGGAGCTGAAGAACCCGTTGAAACTTGTGACCGGACGATGCGTGCGAGCGCGTGATGTACTCGTTGTGCGCATCTGGACTCGTTCTCATCCAGTTGCCGCTCCCATCGGGGATGAGGAAGAGAGGGCGCGTGATACTCTCGACTGCCTGCATGCCTTCAAAAATCGCCGGGACGACATCGATGGCGCAACCGTCCGCAAACTCGCAAACGATTGCCTGCCGGTCCCTACCAATACAACTGCGGGATAACGCAACTGGAGAGCCAAAAGCACGCGCGCGAGCATCGTATTGCTCGAGACGTAGCTATCCCCCCACCGCGCCTGCGCGCGAGGCCACACAGCGAGCAGGTCTCGGTCGCTGTAACCACGAACGGACGAACCACGCATGACGCTGCCAACGGGCCGTACAGAATGCAGCGACAACTGGCCCAGACTCACCTCAATCGCACGTGATCGAGACTCCTGCGCGGCGTGCTCTGCTCCAGTGGGCTGAAGACGCTCGATAAGACGCTGAAAATCTTCACTGATTCTCATCTGCGAGCCACCGCGACGTTCCCAAACAACATGGCGAAGACCTCGCCCGCGCCGCCGTAATGTCTCTCCTCTCGACGCCGTCGCTCTGACTCGCCAGTCGCTCGACTTACAGAGAGAGACGTCCCGCTTCGCATCCACATCACAGCCCCAGCAGCGCGCGAAGCGCCTGGTCGACAGCCACGAGCTCGGCAGCGCTCGCTCGGCCGAGCAAGCGCACGACGCGCCGCTTGTCGACGCTGCGCAGTTGATCGAGCAACACGCACGACCGCTCCCGCAGTCCACTCGAGGCGCTCGGCGAGAGCAGCGGGTAGAGCGGGCCGCTGAGCGGCGTGCTGGTGAGCGGCGCGACGAGCAGGAGCGGAAAGCGCTGGTGCTTGGCCATCTCGCCACTACCCACGACGAGGCAGGGCCGCACGCCGCGTTGCTCATGTCCGAGCGTCGGGTCCAGCCCGACCCACAAAATGGCCCCTCGACTGTAGACCCTCGCACTGTGTCGTGATCCCCCGTGCCGGGCGGACCGCTTTGCGAGCACGTGCAAACGCGTGAAACGTTCGTCGAATCCGGGCCCCGGATCTGGCCGGCGAGCGCGAGAGGCCGAGT
>JBEGTL010000025.1:0-31242 GCA_041179425.1 Pseudomonadota bacterium
ACAGGAGAATGTCGCGCGTACCGTGGCTGCAGTCAGCGGCTCACGTACTGCGAGCCGGCCAAGGGCGGGCACGGCGGCGGCCTGACGCACGAGTACCGTGAGCGCATGTACAAGTTCTTGAACGGCCTGTGATGCGCTACCAAGTCCGTCGAAGGACGGAGGCACATCCCATGCGAAGGTTCATGGTCGGCGCAGGAGCCCTACTGTTGGGTTGTCACGGCAGTTCTTCGCTCGCGCGCCCGAGCGCAGACCCGCGCACGACGTCGGTCGAGCCTGCTCCGAGCGCGTCGGTTCGCCGCCTACAACGAGCCTGCCGATTGGTTTTATCCAACGCGCCACTACCTCGGAGCGTATCTGCTCGAGCTCGGCCGGCCCAAAGACGCCGGGGCCGTCTTTCGTGCCGATCTCGAGCGTCACCCCGACAACGGCTGGGCGCTGTTCGGGCTGCGCGAGGCGTTGCGCGCGCAGAAAAAGCCCGCCGCGAAGCTGGTCGCAAAACAGTTCGAGGCGGCTTGGAAGGACGCCGACGTGGTGCTCACCCGCAGCGCGCTCTAAGGCTCAGTCTGCGCTGCCCTCGGCACGCAGCTCGGTAAAGCGCTGCTCGAAGCGAGGGGGCATCCGGCGCACGCCGAGCCTTCGTGGCGCCAGGTGCTCTGCGCCCGGCATGAAGTCTTTTTTGACACGCGCGTAGATGCGCCGGGAGCGCTGCTCGAGGTACGCGAGGAAGCTCGCGGGCGAGTAGAAGTTGGTGCCTTCGTCGTCGGAGTTGACCTCGCAGGTCAGCTCCGAGTAGGTGCGGCAGATGTGCGGCCGGGTCTCGTAGATGGCGCACTTGTTGTCGTCTTGCAGGTGTCGACAGCGGGTCTCGAACTGCACCATCCACTCGTCCTCGCTGTCGCGGTAGACGCTCACGTAGTCGTGGTACAGGTGCCACAAGATCTCGGTCGCAGCCTTGACCGTGTCGGGACCGTCGATGGCGACCGCGATGTACGAGCAGCACAGCGCGCAGCTCAGGCAGCCGACCTGCTTGCGCTCGGACGGAGGCAGCGCGGGCGCGGCTAGTGGTAGGTGCAGCTTGGCGCGCGGCATCAGGCCCCGCGGCGCTGCATCAGCTCCATGCCGAGCTGCATGGCGCGTGCGGAGTCACCCGACAGCTTGAGCTTGGAGAGGATGGCCTGCGGCTTGATCTTACGGTCGCGCAGCTGCTCGATGAGTTCGTAGTCGAGGGTGACCGTGAAGCTCGGCTGAGCGGGCGGCTCGGCGCTGCCGGTGGCGATCTTGATGCGGACCTCGTCGAAGTCGGGCGTGTCTTTGATGACCAAGTGGAACTTGAGCTTCTCGCCGGCCAGCTTGTCGAGCAGTGCGCGCGTCTTTTTGGGGTTGAGCCGCAGGAGCCGCTTTTGCAGGCGCGCGAGGCCGGGCTCGAGCTTGTCGTCCACCTCTTCGAGCAGCAGCTCGAACGCCTCGGCAGGCGCTGCAATGGCAAACAGGACGGGCACGTTGGGTGCCTTGGTGTCGGCCTTCAGCTGTGAGCCGTCGACGCTCAGGTACAGGTCCGACCCGCCCTTGCCCTCGAGCACGATATGGGCAGCGCCCGGGTTCGTGGCCAGGTCGGCGTAGCGCTGCTTGGCGTCGGCGTCGCCTTGGTCGCCCAGGCCTTTGAGCTCGGCGAAGGCGGCGTTGGCGATCTGGGGTAGCTTCGTGCTGAGTAGCTCGTTGGGCGTCGTGGTCACGGGGACTCCTGGGGCTGTGGCGCGGGCGAGGATATCCTCGCGCACTGCTTCTGTCTCGTACCGCGTCGTGGTGGGGGGCTCCCGTTCTGCTTCTGTCTCGTACCGCGTCGTGGTGGGGCTGCTCCCACGGAGTTCCTTCGCCATGGGGTATCACTCGCGCACTGCTTCTGTATCGTTCCGCGGCGTGGTGGGGGTACTCCCACGGAGTTCCTTCGCCATGGGGTGGCTGCCGCCGGCGCATCTCTAATCTTTGCTGACACCCGTGGTCCGCGTACGCGGCTTCGCCGCTAGCTTTCCTGTTCCGCGTGGGGTCGCAGGTCGGTCGTATCACTTTCGGTGAATGACGTCGGGGGCTACGGGCACTCCGCGGGAGCACCCCCACCACGCCACGGGGCCTGCAGCCAGCAGGCGCTCGCTTTTTTGGTTTTACGGAAGGAGCAGAGGCGAGAGGGAGAGCAGAGCAGGGTGCAGAGCAGGGTGTGGAGCAGGGTGCAGAGCAGGGTGTGGAGCAGGAGCAGAGCAGGGAGCGGAGCGGAGCGGAGAGGCAACTCACGGGGGGCTGGTTCGGGTATGCTCGCTTGGTCCTTCTTGAGGAGGCTGAGATGACCGAGCCCGAAGCATTTGATGACTTCGTTCTTTCGATAGCGCGCGAGACTTGGGACCTGTTTCGGCGCGAGCCGGTGCTGTTCGTCCTCGGGTCCCTGGTGGTGACGCTGGTCTCCGTGCTGAGCCTCGGGTTGGTCGCGGGGCCGGTGTCCGCTGGCTACGTGGAGATGGTGCGCCGCGGGCGTCGCGGTGAGCCGCTGGCGATGGGGCTGATCTTCAGCCGGTTCGATACCTTCGTTCCCACCGCGATCGCCTTTTTTATCATCGGCATCGCCATCGTCATCGGGGCCTTCTTGCTGGTGCTGCCTGCCTTGGTGGTCGCGCTGTTCACGGCGTTCACCCTGCACGTCATCACCTACGAAAACGTAGGCGGCATCGCGGCCATGCAGCGGAGCGTCGCCATCGTGCGCGCCAACTTCATCCAAGTGCTGGCGCTGTTGCTGCTCATCGCGGTCGCACACGCCGTGGGCGGGATCATCATCTTTGGCGTGCTGCTCACGGCACCGTTATCGCTGATCGCACTCACCATCGGCTACGAGCGTCTGGCCGGCGCAGCGGCCCCCGAGCGCCTAGTCATCTGACTTCCGTTCTGCTTCTGTATTGGTACCGCGGCGTGGTGGGGGCGCTCTCCCGGAGTTCCTCCGCCATCGGGTGGCTGGTGGCGGCGCATCTCTAATCTTTGCTGACACCCGTGGTCCGCGTACGCGGCTACGCCGCTAGCTTTCCTGTTCTGCGTGAGGTCGCAGCGCGGTCGTATTACCTGTGGTGAATGATGCCCGGGGCTACGGGCACTCCGGGAGAGCACCCCCACCACGCCACGGGGCCTGCAGCCAGCAGGCGCTCGCATCTTTGGTTTTTAAAGAAGGAGGAGAGGGGAGGGGAGGAGACGGGAGTCGCGGGGTCCGTTCGGCTTGTTTGGGGCCGCTTGTGTCTGGGGTCAGAAATTTGTTCGGTCTGTGTAACCTCTTCGGGCGGTCGTGCGTGTGTGGTTCAGACAGGAGACCGTCATGACCTCTTCCGCCCTGATCGCTTCGAGCTCCGAACATGGGACCTTGCCACTTGCGCCCATCGATGAACCCAGCAGCTGGTTCATCCGCAGCCTGTATCGTGTCTTTCGCAAGCGGTACGGCATGGTGCCCACCGGATTCCGGGTGCTCTACAGTCGGGCGCCCTACCTGGCGATCGTGTCGCTAGTCATGGGCATCGGCTTGCTGCGCTTCTTGCGCATCGGCAACGAGCTGCGCGCATTGATCCAGACCTCGCTCGCAATGCGCACGGGGTGCACGTTCTGCGCGGACCTGCAGATGGCCGAGGCCGCGATGGCCAAAGTCGGACGCGAGCGCTTTCGCGACCTGCTCGCGTTCGAAGACGCGGCCAGCTTTACGCCCCGCGAAAAGGCAGCCCTCTCGTACACCAAGGCGCTCGCCGAGTCGCCCCACATCCCAGACGAAGTCTGGTCCGGTCTCGCAACACACTTCAGCGAGCGAGAGCGGCTCGACATCGTCTGGGTCTGCGCAGTGGAGCGTTACTTCAACTCAATGGCCCTACCGCTGCGAGTAGGCTCAGACCACCTCACCGATCGAGTCCAAGGTTAACCTGCTCCAGCCCTCCGCCCTCCGCCCTCTGCTCTCTGCTCCCTGCCCCCTGCCCCCTGCCCTTCGCTCTCCGCCCTCTGCTCTGCTCCTTCCTTAAAAACCAATAGTGCGCGCGCCTGCTGGCTGCAGGCCCCGTGGCGTGGTGGGGGTGCTCCCACGGAGTGCCCGTAGCCCCCGATGTCATTCACCACGAGTGGTACGACCGCGCTGCGACCTCACGACAGCAGGCGGAACGAGCGGCGCCAGCCGCGCAGTGAACCACGGGCATCAGCAAAGATTAGATATGCGCCGGCCGCAGCCACCCCATGGCGAAGGAACTCCGTGGGAGTAGCCCCACCACGCCGCGGTACCAATACAGAAGCAGAGCGGAAGTCACGTCCCGCTTCTGAGGCTGCTTGCCAGGGTCTCTGCAGTGCGGGCGCCCACCGAGCCGTGCATGGGTTGGGTGCGGCCCGTGCGCAGGACGGTGCGCCACTCGTCGACGCTGTACGAGGCCGGCGTGGTCTTGCCCAAGAAGTCGTACAGGATGTCGAGGAAGCGCGCAGGGTCGCTGTGGTGGGGGAAGTGACCCGCGCCTCGAAACGTCTCGAGCCGGCTGCCAGGCATGGCCGCGTGGGCCAGCCGCGCGTGCTCGTAGGGGATGACCGCATCACGATCGCCCCACATGAGCAGCGTGGGCATGCCGCGCGTGAGGTAGCAGCGATCGAGCATGGTGATCACCTGGCCGCGCCAGTCGACCACGGCGTGCAGCGTGCGGATGAACGCGTGGCGCGACGTCGCGTCTGGCAACGCGTCGAAGATGCGCAGCATGTCCTCGGTGTCGCGCCCGATGTCGGTGTCGAGCAGCTCGAGGATACGGAACAGACCGCGACCCAGCACCCTCGAGAACGGAATCCCGAGCAGCGGCAGCACCGCGTGCGCGGGCGGTAGCGAGGCCGCGCGCAAGAGCGGAGTCACCTCGCGCGAGACACCTCCGCTGCTGACGACCACCAGCCGCTCACAGCGCTCGGGATACTGATACGCAAACTGCATCGCCACGCCGCCGCCGAGCGAGTGCCCGACCACGGTGGCTTTTTCGATGTCGAGCACCGTGAGCAAGTCGCGCATGCCGTTGGCGTAGGCCGCGACGGAGTAGTCGGCGCGCGGCTTGTCGGAGCGACCGTGTCCAAGCAGGTCGGGCGCGATCACGGTGTGGTCTTGCGCCAGCGAGGGGATCAGATCGCGCCAGGTATCGGAGCTGTCGCCGATGCCGTGGATCAGCAGGATCGCAGGGCCCTTGCCGGCGTGAACGAACGCGCGTCGATACCCGTGGATGGTGCGGTACTGGACTTCGTATGCCGGCGCGTCACTGTCGCTTTTAGGCTTCGGACGAAACTTCAGGATCTTCACCTAAGCGCCTCCACATCCACCCAGTGTTCCAGAGAACGTAGGCAGAAGGGAGCGAAAGCGACCCGTTGGTTAGGGATTTGCCGCCACGATTCAACGCCGAAACACAGACGATATTCGAACGACCCTCGGTACCGAAGGTTAGTCCACGCGCACGATGGCCACCGACTCGACCCTCTGGTGCGGCGTTACTTGCACCCTCAAGTAGTGGCGTTGAAGGCCTTCGAGGCGCTCTTCGAGTGGCGCCTCCGCCTCCGGAAATATAGGTAGAAACGCCCGCCGCCGAGAACGCGTAAAAGCTGTGGATGTGCCCCAGGAACAGCGCGTCGGCGCGCCCGTCGGCGAGCTTTTGCATCAGCTTGGCGCCCTCTTTCCGGTTACGGAAGCCCCCTCCGCGCAGACCAACTGGGTCAAGCGGCGGCACGTGCGTGAGCACCACGTGCACTTGGTCGCGCGCTGCGTCGAGCCAGCCGTCGAGCCAGTCGTAGACGTGTGGATCGATGGTGGCGTTGCCCGAGTCCACCAGGGAAAAGCGCACACCCTTGAAGCCGAAGTGCACGTTGAAGGGGCCGAACAGGTCGTGCCACGCGTGCGCGTCTGCGCCCATCTCGTGGTTGCCGACGGTGGAGTAGAACGGGACGCTGAGGCGCTCGAGCTCGCGCTGGAAGTGTTGCAGCTCGTCGAGCGCGCCGGTGTTCACGAGGTCACCGGTCGACACCACGAAACGCAGCTCGGGATCCTGGTTCATGCGCTCGAACACCTCGTGGACCTCGTTGATCGCTCGCTGCACGTCGCTCAGCACCGCGAACACGAACGGCGCGTCGAGCTCGCGATCGGGCGGGCCCACGCGCACCGTCTCGCTGCCCACTGCGGGCAGATCGAAACGACAGCTCGCGAGGTGGTCGTCGACGCGCGCGGCCACCACGCTCCCACCCGACCAGACGAGCACGCTGTCGCGCGGGCAGTTGAAGATGTCGAGGCGGAGCGGACCGACGCTGCGCGTGAGCGAGAGCTCGAGCCCCGGCGCTTGTGCCCACAGCTCGATGCGCTCGCTCGCGCTCGAACGCACCGCGGCCGTCCGATCGCGGACCATCACCGTCTGCTCGGGGGTCTCGCGCTCGCCGACCTGACGGTCTCTCCGCACAACTGTCGTGTGCACTACGCGCCTCGGAACTCGTGCTGTCGGGCAAACACGAACGGTGCGATCTTTCGCAGGCCTGCTTGCGCAGAAGGCCTGCGCCGTTGCGATCAGTTGTCCTATGATCGTGACCGGACCCAGCGCGCTGACCCGCGCGAAGGTCTGTAAGAACTGGGATTGTCGTTTCGAGATGCGCCTTGCGCCTCTGCGAGCGGAAGTACCGCGCGCAGAGGCGCAAGGCGAAGTAGAGTAGGAGCGCGATGTCGTTTGCCGTCGAAAGAGAAGCGCGTGCCGTTCACCGCGTGCTGCTCGTCGAAGACCAGGCCACCTTGGTGGAGTGGGTGCGCGCCACCCTCGCTCCCCACGTGGACATCGCGCTCACCGTGTGCGCCGACTCGCTGCGCGCGCTCGAGTTCGCACGCGAGGTGAAGCCCACGCTCATCTTGCAAGACCTCGTCATGCCGCACGTCGACGGCTTCGAGCTGCTCGCGCGCTACCGCACAGACCCCGACCTCACCGACGTGCCCGTGATCGTGCTCTCGTCGGTGGCCGACGTGCTCGAAAAGGTGCGCGCCTTCGAGCTGGGCGCTGCCGACTATTTGGTGAAGATGCCGCATCCGGTGGAGATGATCGCGCGTGTACGCGCGCAGTCTCGAGCGCATATCATGCGCAAGGAGCGCGATCATCTCACCAGCGAGCTGCAACGCACGATGGCACAGCTCGCTGACAGCAACGTCAAGCTGGCGCGTGCCGCGCGTGAAGATGCGCTCACTGGTCTGGCCAATCGGCGTGCGCTCGACGAACACCTGCAGAGCGAGTGGCGACGCAGCATCCGCGAGCAGATCCCGCTCTCGTTTGCGCTGATCGATCTCGACTTCTTCAAGCTGTACAACGACCTGTACGGGCACGTGCGCGGCGACGAGTGCCTGCGCACCGTGGCGACGGCCGTGGCAGGGCGCGCGCGTCGTCCGGGCGACTTGGTGGCCCGCTACGGTGGCGAAGAGATCGGCATGTTGTTGCCCCACACCTCCGAAGAGGGTGCACGGGCCGTGGCCGAGGGGCTGCGGCGCTGCATCGAGGCACTCGTCTTGCCGCACGCCGGCCGCATCGACGGCGAGCCGTACGTCACGGCCAGCGTCGGCGTGGCCACGCTGGTCCCACGCCTCGCCGACGACGCGCGCACGCTGATCGAAGCGGCCGACGGCGCGCTCTACCAAGCCAAGCGGCGCGGGCGCAATCGTGTGATGCACGCCGCGCTCGATGCCCCCGCGACGCCACCGAGCGGCTGTGACGCGCGAGCCGGCGATCTCCCCGGCCGGCTGCCTCTGAACTCACAGTTTGGGCGGCGGTCCTGCTACAACACGCGCCGATGACCCCCCGCTACCGCTACGGGCTCGCACTCGCCGCCGCCGCCGTGCTGCTCGCGTACGAGGGCCTCACCATCCTCCCGCTCGCGCCGTTTCCCGTCCTGCTGAGCTGGGCGCTCGAGAGTGCAGCACTCGTCACGTTGTGGGCGCTGTCCGAGCTCGGAAGTGGTCGCGAGGGCACGTCGGGTCGCGCGCTACGCGGTGTGCTCGGCGCGCTGTTCTACGTCGGCTTCTACGTCATCGTCGTGTCCAGCCTGGCGCACACGTTCTTCTTCGAGTCGGCTGCCGAGCGCAGGTTCTCGCTGCTCGAGGTCGACCTGCGAACGATCGGCTTCTTTTTCAGCAAGGTCTTGCCGCTGCGTGGCTCGCTCCTGCTGGGCGGCTTGCTCGCCTTCATCCACGTCCTTGCCTTCGCCGTGGTCCGGGTCACCGAGCCGCTGTCGCCGAGGCGTGTCGCGCTGGCGTTGTCCGCACTGTGGACTGCATTGATCGTCGCGCTCTCGCTCTCGCCGCGTGTGCCCTCCGCGCTCGGAGACATGGTCGCCGACGTGTGGGAGCAGCTGACCACACCCGAGGTCACGGTCGATCGCAAACGTCCCGCGCGCTACCCGGTGTCGCTCCTCGACAAGAGCGCGACGCCGCCGGTCACGGCCACAGAGCCACCGCCGCGCTTCGACAAGGTGCTCGTGTTCGTGATGGAGACGATGACCAGCGACGTCCTCGAGCGCCAAAAACAGGGCTTGCCCGCCAGCACGTTCGTGCACAGCGCGCCGCAGCATGCCCACGCCTACAGCCGCTACTTCGCGACCAACCAGGACAGCCGCACCGGCATGCTGTCCATGCTCGGCTCGCGCTTCATCCCGTACGAGGCGTACACGGAGGACGGGCGCGATCACTACATGTTCCTCGGCAACAAGAGCTCACTGGTCGAGCGCTTTCGGGCGCACGGCTACGCCACCGCGTTCGCAGCGTCGCAGCAAGAGCTCGAGCTGGTGGTCACCGACCTGCCGTGGGACGACAAGCTGCACTTCGAAGAAGGAGAGACGCAGCGCCTGTCCGCGCAGCACCTGTGCTTTTCCCCGTACGAGTTCGAACACTCCTGCGAAGACCGCGCGCTGTTGCCGCGCGTGCTGTCGTACATCGATGCGCACGAGCGCGTGTTTCTCTATCAGGAGTTCATCTGGGGGCACGCCTCGGCCTACAACGAGGCCTCCGGGCGAACCAACACGGAGTACTATTCGAGCTACCTCGACGCCGTCGTCGACCATCTGAAACAAACTGGGGCGATCGACCGCACGCTCATCGTCCTCACCTCGGACCACGGCTTTCGCGACAAGGGTCTGCAGAGCGAGCGCGGCGTGTACCACATCCCCCTGCTTTTTTTCGCGGCCCGGTTCAGCGGGTCAATCGACGCTCGTTTGTTCTCTCATCTCGACTTCAAGGACCTGCTCTTGCAGGAGCTCGAGCCTGCGCGCGAGCCTGCCCGCGAGAGTCCGCTCTTGCTCATCATCGGGCCGACAGGCACGTCATTCTTGACTGTGATGACGCAGCCAGGTCAGTTCATGCTGCTCAAGGCGCGCGCGGGGGAACGCTATCTGGTCCACGCAGACGGCTTTGCGGACGCTGCGGCCGCGCGTGGGGCAGCCCCCGATTTTCTGCGCCTGTACGAGGACTATCTCACCTATTTCGGCACGCTCTGACACAGTGTTTGATCTCCATGTCGCATAAGGCCGATAATGCCAAGCTCAGAACCGGGTACATTGCGGTTCGCTGGTGGTGTCCAAGCGTGCCCCCGGGCGCGCGAGCGAAAAAGGTGCGGGCCGTGTATGAAATTGCGCGGCAGGAAGATCAAGGCAGCCGGTAGTCCCGGATGAGCACCCCGCAGCAACATCGTCTGATAGGGCAGGTCATCGCAGACCGCTACCACGTCGTCGAGCTGCTCGCAGAGGGCGGCATGGGCGCTGTGTACATCGCCGACCACCTCACGCTGCACAAGCAGGTGGCCCTCAAGATCATCCACCCGGAGCACGCAGGGAACACCGAGCTGACCGCGCGCTTCGAGCGCGAGGCGATGGCCACCTCGCGCATCGATCATCCGAACGTCATCTCGGCCATCGACTTCGGGACGCTGACCGACGGGACCGCATACCTGGCCGTGCAGCTCGTGCGCGGGCCCAGCCTCACCCGCGTCCTCACCACCCAAGGGGCCATCGGCTGGCAACGTGCGGCCTCCATCGGCGCGCAGATCGCCGATGCCCTCTCTGCGGCGCACGGGCACGGCATCATCCACCGCGACCTCAAGCCCGACAACGTGCTCTTGCAGTCGCGCGACGATGGGATGGAGCTGGTCAAAGTGCTCGACTTCGGCGTCGCCAAGTTCGCACCGGAGAGTAAGGTGCCGCTCTCTGCGCGCACCGATGTCACGCAGATCGGCATGGTGGTGGGCACGCCAGGCTACATGGCGCCCGAGCAGACGATCGGGAACCCGGCCGACGAACGGTCCGATCTGTACGCGCTCGGGGTCATCCTGTGGGAGTCCATCGTGGGCGACCCGCTGTGGAGTGCGCACGACCTTCAGGCACTCGTCGAAAAACAGATGTCCGAGACGCCCAAGCCGGTGCGCGAAGCGGGCACGGACGCCAGCGTGCCCGAAGGACTCGAGCGCCTCATCGCGTCCATGCTCTCGCGCCGCGCCGAAGAGCGGCCCAACGACGCGGCCACCGTACGCGACGAGCTGCGCAAGTTCCTCGGCGACGCTGCTCCGCAGCGCTGGCGCACCGGAGAGCGGCCGGTGGCGGTCGGCCGCGTGCCCAGCTCTGCTGAGGTCACGCTGCCCCTCGAGCACAACGAGCGCTTCGAGGGCATGACCGCGCTCGACTCCAGCATCCCGCTCGAGATCGACACCCCGCCGGTGCGCAACTCTCCGCTCGCGCGCCCGAGTGCGCACTTCGACACGCCCTCGTCGTTGCGGCCCAAGCCCAGCGTGCCACCGCCACCACCGCCCAGCGTGCGATCGCGTCGGCGGCTGCGCTCTTCGCGCATGGCGTGGGTGCTCGCATCGTTGCTTGCCGTGATCGTCGGCGGGGCAACGTTTCTCATCGTCACGGGCCGCCTCGAGCTCAGGCCTGCCGGCGACATCAAACAGATCGCCGAAGCAGCCGAGCGCGCCGTCTCGGACTTCAAGCTCTCCCCCACGGCCCACAGTGCGCCCGCGAAGGCGGCCGAGCCCGCCGCTCCCACGGGGCTGCCGCCCACGCTGGCGCCCGCCTTCGACAAGCTGGTGCGCGCCGACAACCGCGAGGAGCGGGCCGAGGGAGTCGATGCGCTGCTGACACACGAGCCCGTCGAAGAGGTGCCCTCGTACGTCCGCCACATGGCGCTGCTGCAAAAGGCAAAGACCTGCGAACAAAAGCGCGAACAGGTCGAGGCGCTGGCCGAGATCGCCGACCCTCGCTCGTTGCCCGTGCTCGAGCGCTTGGCCGACCGCTCGCGCACCGGCTGTGGCAAACGTAAGCGCGAAGACTGCTTTGGTTGCCTGCGTAAACCGCTCACGGCGCTGATTACCAAGCTCGAAACGCTTCCCCACTGAATCGACTGCGCGCTAGGGTGACCGCTTCATGCGTTCGGACCCCCCATGGGCGCACAGGCGCCACGCGTTTTGTCTGCAAGCGTGCGAGTGGAGACACCGCGCGTCGGCGCTCGCGAGACGCGTATGACCATGCGCAACGACGACATCTCGGGTGCCGACGAGCTGCACGCGGGCAAACGACGTCTGCTGCTGATCGTCGGCGGCAACGCACTGTTGTTGATCGTGATGTTGGGGCTGCCTTGGTTGCGCGGCTACCTGCGCACGCGTGCGCTGTGGAGCGCGTTCGGAGCGTACGGGGCGTGCTTGTTCGGGGGAACGGTGGCCGACGAGCCGGGCCTGGGATTGCCCATCGGGCACGAGGCCTACTTCGCGACCCGCGCCATCGGTGAACCTGGCTGGGCCACGCAGTGCGACGACCAGCTGAGTGCGCTCGCGCCTGAAGAGGCCACGTTCATCATGCCGGCGGTGAAGGTTGCGGAGAGCGACCTGCGCGCAGCGGTGACGCTCTTGCGCAACGAGCTCGCGCCGCTGTCCGCGCGCACACCGGGGTCGCGACTGTCGGTGCGTCCTCTGCGTGCGTTCGAGCGGCTGCGCGCAGGTCTGGCCAACCACACCAATGCCACCGGCGCCGTGGCCGTTCCAGAGGGTCCGGCGTTCGTGCTGCCCACGGCAGACGATGCGACGCGCACCCGTGGAGCGACTGGGCCGTTCGATGTGATGCCCACGCCCACTCGATTGCCGCTCTACGCGGGAGCGAGCGCGCTGGTGTCGTTGTGGGGCAGCGACGTCGAGCTCACCGCGCTGGCTACGGATCAGACCGGCATCTCGTACGTGCATGTGCTCGATGGCAAGCTGGAGCAGACGCGCACGCCGCGCCCCAAGCTGCTCGAAGCGGCGGTGCCGCCTGGTTTGCCTAGCTCGTTCGTGTGGGCCATGGCGCAGTCCCGCTGTGCTGAGCGAGCCACCGGCTGTGCAGACAAGACGCTCGGCATCGCGAGTGTCCCGCTGCCACTCAACGAGCTGCCCACACCGCGCTGGTTGGGTGCACACCCGCGCGGGCGACTCGACCGGAGCCTCTGGCGTAGAGGGGAGAGCATCGTCGTGGTCGCGCTGACCGGGCACGGCGCGACGAGTGGCAGCGAGGTGCGAGAGTTCACGCTGAGCAGTGAGGCACAGGCCACCGCCACCGCGGACATGCCGCCACTTTCAGCCGCGCGCTCGTGGCCCACCCGTCCGCTTGGTGATCCCTTGGTGCTCGCGGCCGGAGATCGCCCGCTCGTGCTGTCCGCGGTCGTCGCCACCGACACCACGCAGCTGATCGAGGTCGCACCCGACTCCACGCGTACGCTCGTCGAGCTGCCGGGCGAAGGCAAGGGTTGGGTGGTGGGCTGCGCCGAAGATGGCCTCACCAGGCTCGCCTTCGGCAACGATCAAAAGCTCGTGCTTGCCGAGCGGACCCAAGACGGAGTCTTCACCAGCTTCGAGCCGATCGCGCTCGCGCTGCACGACGTCGTGCACGAACGCGACCCAGCGTGCGACCGGGTGCAGACCCTCTGTGGTCTAGGCAATCGAACGGTGAGCGTGGTGCTCGACAAGCGCGATCGCCTCTCGCTCGTGTCCTGCCAGCGAGGCGTGCCGCACTGCAACGTCGACGCCATTGCGTCGGCAGTCCGCACGTTTGCGGTGCTCGCACGAGGCGACCGTCTGATCGCGGCCTACGCAGGAGATGCAGAGGCCAGCCAAGTCCGCGTGCGCAGCATGCTCTTGAGTGCTCCCGATCGCGCCGAAGAAAAAGTGCCGGCGGTGTGCTGGTCCGATCATCGCGGACTCTGCGCGGCCCCGACTCTGGCTCGGCTCGGAGAGAGAGCGATCCTGGCGGCGAGGGAGGGGACAGATATGAGAGTCCTCGAGAGCGCAGACGAAGGAGAGAGCTGGGTACCGCTTCGGGGACTTGGAAAGCGCGACTAGTCGAGTACGTCAACGAGTACGAGTACGCAGACGAGTACAAGCACGAGGATGAGGACGTGCACGCGCACGCGCAGGAGTACGTCGCCGTCTTTGCTCTCTGCGGATAGTGACTGTGCGATGTCCGCAGCGACCAGTCAGAGAGCGAGTGGCCACTGCCGGGCAATCAACGACGACGGAGAAGCGCGCAGTGAGCATCTCGTACTGGTGCGCGTGCGCGTGCGCGTCGCCGTCCTCGTACTTGTACTCGTTGACGTCCTCGTACTCGTCCCCGGTCGTTACGGCGTAGAAGCGAGCAACGGCGGCACCGAGATAGACGGATTGGATCGAGGCAGGATGGGAGCCGTATCCCTCACCCTGATCAACCCATTCAAAACACCGACAAATGCCGTCTCATCGGGCGCCAGCGAGATTGCCGCCCAGTTGTTGTCGTAGCGGACTCCGGTGCCCGTCAGCACCTGGTACACCGTCTTCCCCGTCGCGAAGTCGAGCGCGGTGAAGTAGTACGCGTCGGCTCCCTTGGGAGCATTGGGGAGCTTGGTGTACAGGTAAACGAGGCCGCTCTCGGTCGAGAGCTTGGGCACCGTGGTCTGCGAGATCTCGTGGCTCTCCCACACGACGTCGCAGCCGGACTCGTCGGAGCGCACGTCGATGCGGGCGATGCCGGGCGCGCTGGTCTTGCCGCCGCGCATCGTGGTGAAGATGTCGTAGCCGGCGTTGTTCTCGACGACGACGGAGCGTTGGTAGCCGATGAACGTGTTCTCGGTCGCGCTCTTGCCCGCGGCAAACACGGCCGTGCGGCAGACCACGCGAGGGGCGTCGTTGCGGGCTTGTCGGCGCATCACTACCACGTTCATGCGGGGCTCGGCGTTGTCGCCGATGACCACGTAGTCGGAGCCGAGCAAGGTCGGCGTGGTGCCCGAGCCCTGGTTGATCTGCCCGACCTTGCGGCGCGAACCACGGTCGTAGGGCTCGCGCCAGATCACGTGGGGCTTGCCGACACCGTCTTGCTCGAGTCTGTACAGCGCGTGATCGGAGACTACGTAGGTGGCCTCGGGCCCGATGCTGAACGAGTTCTCCACTTCTTCGCCGGGCAAGCGCAGCGTGTGCAGCTCGCGCTTTCGCGTCACCAGACCGATCGTGCCGTAGCGAGCGACGAACCAGTAGTTGCCTGCGAAGTCGGGCAGCACCGCCGTGATCTTGTCGAGCGAGCCATCGGGAAAGGTGAGGACGCCCGCGAGGTCGATGCGCTCTTCGCGCTCGAAGTGCACGCCCTCGCCCATCCGCGAGCTCACGCAGCTCAAGGGCAAAAAGGTCGCCGTCAATCGAGGCTCCAACGTGCACTACTTGTTGGTGCGTGCGCTCGAGTCCGTGAAGCTAAAGCTCGACGATATCGAGGTGGTGTTCCTCGCGCCGGCCGATGCGCGTACGGCCTTCGATAGCCACAAGGTCGACGCCTGGGTGATCTGGGATCCCTTCCAGGCGGCCGCCGAGATCGCGGGCGCACGCACGCTCAAGGACGGCAAAGGCCTCGTCGACAATCGCTTCTCGTACGTCGCGCGGCGCGCCTTCGCCGAAGAGCACCCTGACTTGTTGCGCGGTGTGCTCAAGGAGTTCGCCACGTTGAGTGATTGGGCCGGTGCGCACCCCGAAGAGTCGGCGACGCTGCTCGCGAAGTCGTCGGGCGTCTCGTACGAGGCGTTGCTAGTCGCCGAGCGTCGCCATGTCTACGGACTCGGTCCGGTCTCCCCCGAGCACATCGACAACCAGCAGAAGATCGCCGACAGCTTCTTCGAGCTCAAGCTCATCCCCAAGTCCATCAAGATCCCCGACGCGCTGTTGCCCAAGCCGCTGTACGGGGACGCGCGATGAGCGGCGGCACGTTGCAGACTGGTCGGACAGCGCGTCCCCTCGCTGAGCACGGCACGCCCGCGCAGCCGTGGTTGTCCACCGAAAGTCTGCTGCGCAGCTTGGCCCCCTGGCTTGCGCCCGTGCTGCTGCTGCTGACGTGGGAGTTGTTGTCGCGCGGCGGGACGCTCTCGGCAGACGTGCTGCCGTCTCCTTCGGCCGTGATCGCGGCCGGGGTCGACGCCACATTGCACGGTGGGCTCGTCAAGCACCTCGGCGTGAGTGCTTTGCGCGCATTTGCAGGTCTGTTCGTGGGTGCGTTGATCGGCCTCTTGCTCGGGCTCGCGACCGGGCTCTCGCGCTGGCTGCAGCTCATCGTCGACGGTCCGCTGCAGATGTTGCGCGCGGTGCCGGCGCTGGCCCTGGTGCCTCTGGTCATCGTCTGGTTTGGCCTCGGGGAGGACGCCAAGCTGTTCATCGTCGCGGTCACGGTGCTGTTCCCGGTCTACCTCAACACGTTCCACGGCGTGCGCAGCGTGGACCCGCAGCTGATCGAGATGGCGCGCGTCTACGGCGTGCGCGGCTTCGCTCTGTACCGTGAGATCGTCTTCCCGGGTGCGCTGCCGTCCATCTTGGTGGGACTACGCTTTGCACTCGGCCTGTCGTGGCTGGTGCTGATCGTCGCCGAGACGCTGGGCGCGAGCGAAGGGCTCGGCTACGTCGCCATGAACGCGCGCGAGTTCATGCAGCTCGACGTGTTGGTGCTGACCATCGTGTTGTGGGCGTTGCTCGGCAAGCTGGCCGATGTGGCGGCGCGCAAGCTCGAGCGCGTGTTGTTGCCATGGCAGCCGCGGTCGGCACGCCTCGAGGCCACCTGATGGCGCAGCGTCGCGCACGTGTGAGGTTCGAGCAGGTCGACAAGAGCTTTGGCGAGCGTCGTGTGCTGCGCGACCTGACACTCACCATCCAGCCCGGCGCGTTCGTCGCAGTGGTCGGCCGCAGTGGCTCTGGCAAGAGTACGTTGCTGCGGCTGTTGTGCGGACTCGAGCAGCCCACTGCCGGCAAGCTCACCATCACCGATGAACGCGGGAGTCCGCTGTCGGACGCGGTGCGTGTGGTGTTCCAGGAGCCGCGTTTGTTGCCCTGGCAAAAGGTGCTGGCCAACGTCTCCATCGGTCGCCCGCGTGTCGACCCTGCGCGCGCGCGCGAGGTGCTCTCGCAGGTCGGTCTGGCAGATCGCACCGACGAGTATCCGGGCGTGCTGTCGGGTGGACAGAAGCAGCGCGTGGCCCTGGCGCGGGCGTTGGTGCACGACCCGGCCATGCTGCTGCTCGACGAGCCGTTCGGCGCGCTCGACGCGCTCACGCGTGGTGAGGCGCAGACGTTGGTCGAAGGGCTCTGGGCGCGCGCCGGCTTCACGGCCGTGCTGGTGACGCACGACGTGGCCGAAGCCGTGCTCCTGAGCGATCGTGTGTTGGTCGTCGAGGACGGTCGCATCGTAGAAGACGTGCGCGTCGACCTGCCGCGTCCACGCGCGCCCGACCTGCCCGAGTTTGGGCGGCTCACGGCTGCGCTGCTCGACCGCGTACTCGGGCGTGCGTCCAAGCCGACGCTGGCCGCCGCCTCGCACACAGCTCCCCTCGTCGAGCCGCAAAAGACCGAAGACACCAGCAACGAGCAGGCCGAGCAAGCTCCGCAATCCAGACAGTCAGACCACCAGACACGCAAGCTGGAGACAACACATGACACAGTCCAATCAGACCCCGTGGGGACGTAGGCTCGGCAGCGACAGTCTGTCGTTCGTGGACAGTCGTATCTACACCGACCCGACGCTGTTCGAAGAAGAGCTGCAGAAGATCTGGAAAAAGACCTGGTTGCTCGCGCTGCACGAGAGCGAGCTGCCCGAACCCTTCGACTTTCGCACCACCACCATCGCGCGCGAGCCCATCATCGTGGTGCGCGGTGAAGACCGCAAAGTGCGCGCGTTCTTGAACGTCTGTCCACACCGCGGCGCGCTGCTGTTGCGTGAGCCCGCCGGCAACCTGCGCACCGCCAGCCCCTCGGGTGGACCCAAGAGCATCACCTGCATGTTCCACGCTTGGCAGTTCAACGCACAGGGGCAGTGCACGTCCATCCCGCGTCGCAAGGCAGGCTACCAAGATCGTCTGGAGTGCGAGGACGTGTCGCTGCGCGAGGTTGCCTGCGAGGTGGGCTACGGCGGCTTCGTGTGGCTGCACCTGGACCAAGACGCGCCGCCGCTCTCGGAGCACATCGGCCAGGCTTTCGAGGCGATTCGTGAGCACCTCGAGACCGAGGAGCTCGAGGTGTTCCATCACCACAAGGCGGTCGTGCGCACCAACTACAAGCTGTGGCACGAGACCAACAGCGAGTTTTACCACGACTACATGCACCACTTTAATCGTGTCACCAGCATGCAGCAGCCCGGGTACTACGACCGTCGTTACGACGCCTACCCCAACGGTCACGTCACCATCAGCTCGATGGTGGTGAAGTACACCGCGTACGAGCACCAGGACGTCGTGCTGGCCGAAGATCGCGACCTTCCATTCCCCGGCCTCGAACAAAACGGGTGGAAGCTGCTCGACCTGTTTCCGGGCATCGCCATCAACCTGCGCGGCTCGGCGCTGCGCATCGACACCGTGACGCCGCTGGCCGCCGACAAGGTGCTAATCGAGTTCCGAGGGCTCGGGCTCAAGCGAGACACGCAGAAACAACGCGAAAAGCGCGTGCGCGACCACAACACCATCTGGGGTCCGTTTGGCCGCAATTTGCCCGAAGATCTGCTGGGCGTGGTGAACCAGGGACTCGGCATGCGCCCCGGCGCGGGCGAGGGCCTCGACCTCTTGCACGGACGCGAAGAAGACCGCTCCATCCACGACGAGCTCGGCGTGCGCAAGTACTACCAAGAGTGGTCGCGGCGCATGGGCCGCGATGCCACCGACCCCTTCGGCGACCGTGGGCGAGCGCCCGCCGTGCGACGTCTGCCGCAGCTCGCAGGGCTTGGAGAGTGAGCGCAATGACGCAAAATCCATCACGCGCCGAGCTGCGCGCCGCGGTCGAAGACGTGGTCTACACCGGCTGCCTGCTGCAGGACCAGCTGGCGTTCAGTGCCTGGCTCGAGCTCACCGCGCCCGAGCTCACCTACCGCATCACGGCCTACAGCCCGGAGATACGGCGCGACATGACCTGGCTCGAGCACGACCGCGCGGGCCTCATCGCGTTGTTCGAGCTCTTGCCCAAACACCACGTCAACCACGCCCAGTGGCAGCGCCACGCGACCGTGTATCAGGTCACTGTGGAGAGTCCGACTACGCTGCGTGCAGTGACGTCGCTAGTCGTGCACCACACCGTGCTCGACGTAGGAGATGCGCACGTCGACGCGGGTGCAACGTCGGTGTTTGCGGTGGGCCGCTACCTCGACTCGTTTCGGTTGGAGCAGGGCCGTTGGTTGCTCTCGGAGCGGACGGTTCGGCTCGAGACGAGGCAGCTTGGGATTGGGACGCATCTGATCGTGTAGCTCGCTGGGCTCGAGGTCCTTTGCACGCGGGGGGGACTCAAGCCGTGGACGACGACGACTACGCACAGGCGACGCAACTCCCAGCCCGATCAGCGCCGAAACGCGCCCTCAAAATAGCTCGACGGAGAGCGAGCACCGTTGATGTTGAAGCTCATGTCGCTCGGGTGACGCACCCCTGGGATCGCGAATGCGGGAGGCCCGCTCGGCGCCGACAGCGGAGGCTGCGGGCCCGCGTAGAGCAGAGGAGGAGCGTACCAACCGTACGGGCCAGCGTACGCGCCGTAGCGACCGTACGGTGCGTAGGCTTGCGCGTTGCGGCGGTCGTTTTGTTCGTTCTCGAGCTGCACGGCCGCGCGCTGGGCGACCACGCGCTCGTTGTCGAGCTTGGCCTGCACGAGCTCTAGCTCGGTCTGCTTCTGGGCGGTGGCGAGCCGGTTCTGACGGTCTTGATCGCGCGCGCGCTGGGCACGCCGCGCGAGCTCGTCGCGGTCGATCCACAGCTTGCCCTCGCGCACGTAGCCGAGCCTGCGGCGCGCATCCGCGTGGTCGGGCTCGACCGCGACGACACGCTCGAGCAGCTCGCGCTCTTTGTTGCGCAGCTCGTGGTCGCGACAGAAGTCGGCCAAACGGAGCAGGCCGGCCACGTCGGAGGGCTTGAGCGCGGCTTCGCGCGTGCGCGCCTCGGCCAGGGGAGAGGAGGCCTGCTCGATGCGCAGGACCTCGCGACGGGGAAACGAGATGCGGCCCGACTCCAGGACCACCTCGACCTTGTCGCCCTCGACGGTGGCCTCGCCCTCGATGACGCGACCGCCCTCGAGGAAAATGTGGTCGGCCCGGGCCGCGGCGACCCCCGCAGCGAGCTGCATAAATGTCCCAAAAACGAGGACAAAAGTGCGCATGCTGCAAGGCTGCCACGGACCCGGCCTGCCCGTCGAGGCAAGCCTGGCGCGAACGTGAAACCGGATGGAATGCCACTGGCTGTGAGCTAGGTTGGATACAAGATGAAACACCGTCTTGCCCTCGTGCTCGGTTTATTCGTAGCGGCCCTCGCCATCAGCGTCCCAGCCCGTGCCGATGTCGGCATCGGCGGCGGCGCCCTGATCGGCACCGGCACCAACCTCGGCGGCCACGCCGAGAACAATCCCTACAAGCTGCAAGTCGGCGGCTATGGAGAGCTCGATCTAGGCAACCTGTTGATCGGCATCCGCGGCACGCGCTCGTTGGGCAGCGACCCGGCGCGCTGTGATACCAAGAAGTGTCGCGACGTCGATGACCTGCGCACCTTCGGCGGCGACTTCGGCTACATCTGGCACCTTCCCATCCTGCACCTCGGGCCGCGCCTCGGCATCGGCTACCTCGACGAGCCCAACGGAGCGCGCGTGGGCGCGTACTTCGAGCCAGGCTTTTCGCTCGACGCAAAGCTGCTCCTGTTCAACGTCGGCGGCGAGATTCGTTACCGCGTGGTGGCCGGCGAGTCGGACGCCAACGGCTTCATCGCTTACCTACGCCTCGGCCTCAGGCTCTAAAACAGGCGCGCCTGGGTCGCGATCCGCGGCGCGATCCACCACCGCTTCCTCCGGTGCCTCCTCACGGACAGGAAGTCCGCTCCGGGGGCTCCTCAGAACCGGCGGCGCCTCGCACCACAGCTCGCGACCCATGCGTGCCTGTTTTAGGGACTGGCTGCCTCTGGGCGTTTGCTGTGTCTGATCGAGAGGAGAGGGCGGCCGGCGGCTTTCCCTCGCGCCCGTCCCAGCCTAATAGGGGGCGTGCTTCGAGAAGTTCGGTTGGAGTGCGGGCGGTGTGGCCGGCCGCAGGTTGGTTGCTACTGCAACGCGATTACACCTGTGGAGACGCGGACGCGCGTGGTGCTGCTGCAGCACCCGCGCGAGCACGGCAAGGCCGTCAACACGGCGCGCATCGCTGCGCTGGCGCTGCCGTCGTCGACGCTGCACGTGGGGGTCGACTTCTCGGAGGTGGCCGCCGTGCGCGAGGCCATCTCCGATCCAACTCGCCCGGCGGTGTTGCTCTACCCCGGGCCCGGCGCCTCCGAGCTCGAGCGGCTGCCCCCAGAGGGCGCGGTCACGCTGGTGGTCATCGACGGCACCTGGCACCAGGCGCGCGCGCTATTGCGCAACAACCCTCAGATCGCCGCCCTGCCGCGCTACGCCTTTACGCCTGCCGCGCCCAGCGAGTACCGCATCCGTAAGGAGCCGAGCCCTGAGTGTGTCTCCACCATCGAGGCACTGGCCAATGCGCTGCCGCTGCTAGAGGGCGACCCCGCGCGCTTCGCCGTGTTGCTCGAGCCCTTCCGCGCGATGGTCGACGTACAGGTCGGCTACGCGTCGCGCTCCACCGGTGGGCGCAGGCGCGAGCGTCGGCGCGACGGGCGCAGCGCAGAGACGGCCGGTGCGCGTTTGCCCAAAGAACTCTTCGACGAGCGGCTGGTCTGCGTGATGGGCGAGGCCAACGCCTGGCCGCACGACCGCGCCGTCGGCAGCGCGCCACACCCCCACGAGCTGGTGCACTGGCTCGGCTACCGGCTCGATGACGAGACCCGCTTCGAGTCCATCCTCAAGCCGCGCAAGCCGCTTGCCAAGTCGCCCATCGTGCACGCGCGACTCACGGAGTCCGCACTGCAGACCGGACAGAGCGTGCCCGACATGCAGCGCGACTTCGCCGCGTTCGCGCGCGACGACGACGTGTTCTGCGTGTGGGGGCACTACGGCACGGGTCTGTTTTTGCGCGAGCGCCCCGAAGATCAGCGTTCGTTCTCGCGCTTCATCGACGTCCGCAAGGTGGTCGGCGACCTGCTCAAACGTAAGGCCGGCAGCATCGAGGGGCTGATCGAGGAGCGCGGGCTACCTTACGAGTCGGTGGGCGCCGGCCGAGGCGGCGAGCGTCTTGGGATGCTCATTGCCGTGACCAAGTGGCTGCGGACGCAGGGCGGCGGAGTGTCTGTCGGCTGAAGATCGCCGACGCGTCGCTCGGATGGGTTCAACCCGACGCGAGTGCAGACACCACGACGACCATCGAGACGCCTGCGACCAACGCGACGTAGATGCGCAGGAACTGCTTTGTGACTTGGTCCACGGTTCGCCCCCGGCTACGGCTCGTCACGGGAGCGGCTGTGTTCGAGCCACTTCGCGTACCCTCTACATGTCTGGCTCGGGAGCAATCCTTGGCCAAAACTCGGGGCCGACGCGACGGTGCTCTTAATTCCGGCGGCCGGTGCGAAACTTTGCGCTCGAGGCAGAAGCCTTCTTGGCCGGCGCGATCAGGCGATAGCTCTCGCGCACCAGGGCCCGCACCTCGTCCCAGTCAGACACGTCGCTGACGTCCATGTTGACCCACCCCTTGTGACCCACGTACTTGGCGCGCGTGAAGCGGGGATCGCTGCTGACCAGCGCGTCCGCGTGCTCCATCTCGAGCTTGAAGCCGATGCTGGTCGAGCCGTCTTCGTGCTCGCCCAATCCCCCAAAGATTTTCTCGCCCACCCGAAAATGAGGAGACCCCCACGTCGGCGTCTCTTTGGTGTCAGGCAGGGAGAGATAGATCTCGCGAACCTTCCCGGCTCGATCGGTAGTGCGCCCCATAGGCAGCACTCTTATCGCAAACCTCAGGGCTTCCCAACGCCGATCGCGTCGCGTCTCGCGCGCCAGGCGACCCTGGTTCAGGCAGTGACGGGCTCGGGTGGGAGCTGGGGTTGTTCGCGGGCCAGCTGCCAGGACTCGACGGGCCAGTGACGCCAGGCCTCTCGGTGCAGCCAGCGCATGCTGTCTGCGTCGGACGCGAGCAGCTTGCGCTCGGCGCTCGACAGTGCGGTGGGGCCGGCGCGACGGGCGCGCTCGCGAGCGCGTGCGATCTGCTCTTCAGTGGCCGCTGGCTTTTCATCCTTGGGGAGACGCGCGATGTGCGCCGCCAGCAGCACCGGGTCGAGCACCATGTCGCGGAAGCGCGCGGAGTCGTCGCTGGTGGTCATCGCGCGGAGGTCGTCGGCGCGCAGCACCAGGTCGTCCATGGCCGTCTCGCTCGGGACGCGCAAGATGCCAAAGAAGGCGAGCACGGCACCCGGCCACTCGCTCGAGGCCAGTAGCGCAAGCGGGATGGCGAGCACGAGCGGCGCCCAGATGGGCGAGAGCCAGGGCACGAGCGGCAGCGCAAACAAGCCGAGCAGACCGACCATCGCCAGGCCGAGCAGCGTGGCCGTGAGCTCCGAGCGCGCGACCGTGCCGAACAGACCAGGAGCCTTGGCGCGCCGCTGCTGCGCGCCCCAGCGCACCGCGCTGCCCGACAGGATGGAGAGCACGATCTTGGTGTGGTGCACCATGAGCAGCGGCGCGATGGTGGCCGCGAAGATGCCCTCGACGACGACGCTGAGCACGACCCGAATGGCGCCGCCGTGAGCACGTCGCGCGGGGCCGTCGAGCAAGGTCGCGAGCAAGCCGAGCAGTCGCGGACCCAGCAGCGTGACGGCCGTCGCAGAGGCCAGCACGAGCGCGACCTTGGGTGCGACCAACGTGCTGGCCGAGGTGGCTGCCAGGAGCGCGCCCACCGTGACGAACAGTAACCAGATGGGACCCGCGAGATAGGCCGAGGCGCCGACCAGCATGTGCACGCGGCTCATCGGCTTGAGCCCCTCCGATACGGCGATGCGCAGGTGCTGCAGGTTGCCCTGACACCAGCGACGATCGCGCGCGACGTACTCGGGCAACGTGGGTGGGAGCTCTTCCCAGCTGCCGCTCAGGTCGTGCGCGATGCGCACTTCCCAGCCAGCGCGACAGAGCAGCGCCGCTTCGACGAAGTCGTGGCTGAGGATGTGCCCGCCGAGCGGCGGCTGCCCCGCCAGCACCGGCAGCGCGCAGCACTCGAGGAACGCGTTCACGCGCACCGCGGCGTTGTGCCCGTAGTAGTTGGCCGTGCCGTCGGCCCAGGTGGCGAGGCCGCGCGTGAACATGGGGCCACTGACGCTGCCGGCGAGCTGCTGCGCGCGCGCAAACAAGGTGGCGCCGCGGTGCAGCTCGAGCGGAGCCTGCAGCAGCGCAACGCGCGGGCTCGCCTCCATGCGGCGCACCAGCTCCACGATCGTCTCGCCGCGCATCAGGCTGTCGGCGTCGAGGATCACGGCGTAGGTGTAACGATGGCCCCAGCGCTCGAAAAACTCGGCCAAATTGCCGGCTTTTTGCCGCTCGTTTTTGGTGCGCCGGCGGTAGTACATGGGGATGGTCGAGTCGCCCGCGCTGGCGGCTCGGCGAAACGCGCGTTCTTCTTCGGCCGCCTTTTCGGGGTCGCGTGAGTCGCTCAGCACAAAGATCTCGAACACGTCGCCGCCCGCCGTCTTGGCCAGCGACTCGCGCATCGCGATCAATGCCGCGAACACGTGCTCCGGATTCTCGTGATAGATGGGCATCACCAGCGCAGAGCGCGGCAGCTGCGAGGCCACCGTCGCGGGTGCGCGCGGCTTGAGCACGCCGGTGACGAAGCCGAGCATCGCCGTGAACAGGCCGATGGACGCCAGGCCGAACAAGAACGCGAACAGCGAGGCCCACACCAGCTCCGCGGCGCTGAGCCCGTTCTCGCCGAGTGCGTGCACCAACGCGAAGGTGGCGAAGGCGGTGATCACGGCGGGAACCGACAGGCCAATCGCCCAGCGCGGGGCGCGCATGCGCTTGAGCTCGGTCTCACGAAACACGTTGTGGGCAGGCGCGCGGCCGGCAAACGGATCGCCAAAGCTCTGCACGGCGAGCTTGGCCGCTTCGACGTCACCGAGGAAGTGTTCGGCGTGCGCGGATAAGTACGCGCGCAGCCAGAGCGGGTCGATTTGGTCGGCGCGCTCTCCGAACACGGCGCGCAAGAACTGCTCGACGCGCGTTTGGGCCTCGGCGATCGCGAGGTCGGCGCGCGGCTCTTCGTCCTGGCTCGTGCTGTGGACGATCTCGGTCGCGAGCAGGTCGACGCGCGTCATGTCGGCGATGCCGAGCGCGTGCAGGTACTCGCCCACGCGGCGGATCGCGCGCATGCCCGGATCGACGATGGGCTCGCGCGTGCGGATACGACTGGTGGTTTGCTCGAGGGTGCCGTTCACCGCGTCGGTTGCCACAGGTAACTCCAGGTTTCGGTGAGCGCGCCCGAGTCGGAGCGAATCACTGCGCGCAGCTCGATATCTTCGACCTGTTCGCGAGCGATATCGAGAATGGCGCGGTAGCCGTGCGAGAACGGATTCTTCAAAAGCTGCTGCCCTGCAAGGCGGCCGCCCGTAATGGCGACATCGAGCCGGGGCTCGACGTTGCCGGAATTGGTGGGGAGTGCTGCAAAGTCCACGATGAATCGACCCTTGTCCGCACCTTGGGCGGCATATCGTGTGCCGACTACCTTACCGAGCTCGTGTTTCACGGGGACGTCCTGCCCGATGTGAACCCGGTAGTGCAGCTCGATGCCCTCGCCGGGGACGTGATCTGGCACCCACACGGCCGCTATGTTGTCATCACTCTCGAGCTTGGTCGCGATCTCCAGCAGACGAACACTGCCGGGACCCCAGTCGGAGAGCGGCTCGATCCACGCGGTGGGCCGCGCCTCGTAGCGCGAGTCGAGGTCTTGGTAGTCGTCGAAGTTGCGATCGCGCTGCACCAGGCCAAAGCCGCGCGGGGCATCGAGCCTGAACGTGCACACGGTGGTGCGGCCCGGATTGCGCAGCGGGCGAAACAGCCACTCGCCGCTACCTGACCACATGGCCAGGCCGTCGGAGTCGTGTACTTCGGGCCGAAAGTCGCCAAAGCGAGCCGGCCCTTCTTCGCCGAAGAGGTACATGCTTGTGAGGGGCGCTACGCCCAGGACCTTCACGCTCTCCCGAAGGAAGATTCGTGCCACCACTTCGATGGTGGTGCTGTCGCCGGGCTCGATGCGCAAGGCGTAGGCACCGGTGGCGCGGCGGCTCTCGAGCAGCGCCATCACCCAGACCTCGCGGGCGTCGGCCGACGGGCGCACCAGGTACATCTCGGTGAAGCGGGGGAACTCTTCGCCGCTGGGCTCGCCGGTGTCGATGGCCAGACCTCGACCGGACAGTCCGTAGGCTTCGCCCTTGGCGACAGCGCGGAAGTAGCTGGCCCCTTGGAAGACGATGAACTCGTCGCGGTAGTCGGGACGGTTGAGCGCCGTGTGCAGTCGGAAGCCGGTGAACCCGCCCTCCGAGCCGCCCGCGAAGAACGGCGGCTTGGGCGCACCATCGTACGAGAACAGCGCGGAGGAAAACGGGAACGGCTGCGCCGACTGCCCGTCGACCACGAACATGGCGACCGGCTCTCGGTAGCCGAAGCCCATGTGGAAGAACTGCGCCTCGAACTGGCCGGGCTCGCCACGCCACAGGCTGCGATCGGGCCTGAAACGAATGGTCCGGTAGGTCTCGAAGTCGATGTCGCGCAGCGAGGGCGGCAGGTCGACTGCACCGCTGGGACGCGGAGGCGCCGAGCCGAGTCCACGCGCGCGCTCGATGAGTAAGGGAAAGAAAGCGGGGGGCACGTGCGCACCTCGCTGCGCGCGACCGGTGCTCTCGCTCGCACTCGCGGCGACCAACGTGGCGCTTTGCGTGGGCTCGGTGTGCGCCGAGGCGCCGGGGTGTGACACCAAGCCGCCACAGGCCGGCAGGAGCGCCACGCAGCAGTACGAGACAAGCTGGGAAAGGCTAGGTTTCACGAACACACTGATGTCGATCGAGCGTTGGAGTGATGCGCGCCCTCGGGCGCGCGAGCGGGACACGAGTGGGGAACGAACGCGTGTCAGCCTGGTGCGTGGGTGCTAGGTTCGCAACCAACAACCGCCGCATGGCCCGGTAGCTTTATCATCGCTCTCGCGATAGGCGCGCTGGGCACTTCCATCCTCGTTCGCGCCGCCGAAGCAGCGCGCGCTTCGACGCAAATGTTGTGATGCATGGCCCCTCCGAACGACGGCTTCGAAAGCTCGATCCTGCGCGCTGAGCCGGGCGCCCGCAGCGTGCGTGCCCTGCTGCCCTCGTTGGACATCGCAGCGCGCTCCATGCTCGAGAGCCAGGCCATCGCCGGCACGGTCGCGAGTGTGGTCGCCGACCGCGCACTCGACCATCACTGGCAGGGCCTGTTCCAGTATGCGGCCATCCGGGTCGGGCAAGCGCAGGGGGCCAAGCTGCTCGAGCAGCTGGAGACCGAGGCGGGCGACGCGCCGCGCGAGGAGCTCGAGCAGCCACCGGGCCCGCCCGCGCGGCTCTACAAGCGGATGCGCTCGCTGATCGCCATCACGCCGGCCGCACCGTTGCCGGCAGACTCATCGCAGTTTTGGCCCCCCGCCGACGACAAGCTCGCCCACGGTATCGTGGGGCTGCGCAAGGCGTTCCCGCCCAGCGCGGCCGAGCTCGCCGAGCTGCGCTTCGCACGCGGGCTACGCGACGTCGAGGTGGCGCACGTGCTCGACCTCGAGCTGGCCGAGGTCGAGCGCGGCGTGGCCGAGGCCATCGCGCTCAGCGCCAAGCTGCTCGGCCGCCGACCCAAGAGTCGCGACAACACGCCCGAGGGCGCACTGCTCGAGGCGTTTGCCCTCGACCCACGCACCGCACGCCCGCCGCGTCGCGCGCGTCGTCGGCCCGTGCTCGTCGAGGGCGCGCTCATTGCGGGGCGCTACGAGATCGAGGCGCCACTCGGTGCGGGTGCCTTCGCCGACGTGTACCGCGCGCGCGATCGCGACGTCACCGACCACGTGGTGGCGCTCAAGATCTTGCGCAGGCGTTCGTCCGACGCCACGTCGGTGCACGCGGCGCTGCGCGAGCTGCAGCTGATCGCCTCGGTGTTCCACCCGTCCGTGGTGCAGCTCAAAGATCACGGCTGGCACGAGGGTCACCTGTGGTTCGTGATGCCGCTGTACCGTGGCGAGACTTTGTCCACGCGGCTCAAACGTGGACCACTCACGCGTCGGCAGGCGCGCGAGATCTTCGAGCCGCTCGCCGAGGCACTGGCCACCATGCACCGCGTCGGCGTCCGCCACCAAGACGTCAAGCCCGAGAACGTCTTCCTGGCCAACCTCGACCTCGACGTCGACGAGCACGAAGAGGCCGGCGTGCCCAAGCGGGTGTTGCCGGTGCTGCTCGACCTCGGCGTCGCCGCCAAAGATGCCGAGCTCGTGCTCGCCGGGACGCCCGCCTACTTCGCGCCCGAGGTGGCGGCGCGTTTTGCCGGCGCGTCCGATCCGCCTCCGGTCGGGCCCAAGGCCGACGTGTTCTCGCTCGCACTCACGCTCTGCCATGCGCTCGACGAGGGCCCGCGCGAGCACGTGGCGGCGGGCGCGGTCGACGCGTTCGTGGCGTTCCGTGCGGCGCACGCACCCAAGGTTCCGCGGCAGCGCAACTTGCGCGACCTCAAACCTTACTTCGAGCGCTGGCTCGCTTTTTCCCCCGACTTTCGGCCTAGCGCCGAGGGGTTCTTGCGCGAGCTCAGCGCGCTCACGCGGCCCGAAGAGAAGGCGGCGCGTCGCTGGGGCATCATGCGCTGGGCGCTGCCCAGCATGATCGCACTCAGCGTGCTGGTGTTCGGCGTGATCTTTTTGTTCTCGCGGGAGGCCTCGGTGCAGCGCCGCGAGGCCGAAGTGGCACGCGAACGTGCCCAAGAAGCGCGGCAGCGGGCAGAGACCATCTACGCCGACCTCACCGTCGAAGAGGCCCGTCGCCGTCAGCTCGAGGAGAATGTCGAGCAGCTCGAGAAGGAGTACAAAAACAGCCAGATGACGCGCGAGCAGCTGGCGTTGCGCCTGGCCGAGAGCGAGGCCGAGATGGCCGTCGTCAACGAGCGCGAGAAGGCCCTCACCGACAAGCTGCGCAAGCAGACCGAAGAGGCCCACGACCTGCGTGAGCTCAACGCCAAGACCAACGGCGAGCTCGCGCAGAGTAAGGCGCGCAGTGACGAACTCAACGGCGAGCTCGAGCGCCAGCGCGCGCGGCGCAGCGAGGCGGAGGCCTCAATCAATCAGCTGCGCGATCAGCTCAAGCGCGAGACCGAAGAGCTCGAGCGAACGCGCGCGCGTGTGACCGAGCTAGACGACCGCGTCACCACGATGCGCAAGGCGCTGCAGGTTCCGCAGGCAGAGCGGCCCAACAAGCACGGCCTCACACCGGAGTTGTGACGTAGCCGGCGTCCGTGTTTAGAGGCGCTGCTCAGGGCTCGGCTCGAACGGGACGGGCCACACTTCTTTGAACCAGTACACCGGCAGCGCGACCGGGCCCGCGAGCGCGAACATGACGTACCACATGTTGCGCTCGGCAGGACTCAAGCGCGGGTTGTTGGCCAGCAGTGCGCCGAACACCACCAGCATGAAGAAGCCGAGCATGAGCGTGCCGCCGATGGCCATCACGCCGAAGAAGCTGTTCACGTCGAGCAAGCCATTCGGGTAGACACCCATCGCGAGCACCGCGGCGAACAACGACGCAACTGCCACCGCCAACGCGGCCAACAGCCCGAGTCGGACGCCGGGGCTGAGCGCCTCGGCCGTGAAGTCGGGACGCCGATCGCTCGGCTCCACGACGCGCGCAAGATCTTGGTCTGCTGTCAGCATGCTGCCGTCTGTGGCCATGACGATCCCTCTTTCCGCTCTCGCGCCCGAGGGCGCGCTTCGACCAACTCGTGCAGCGGACGAGACCCGGACGGGCTCTTCGTTGCTGCTTGTCCAAGAACGTGAGCACCACGCGTGCCAGTGACAACTGTGCGCGCAAAAGCGCTCGCCGTGCACACGGAGATGAGGCACACGAAGCGTGGAGCTGTGCGTTTGCTCGTTTGCAGACTCTGGGCATCGAACCTGCAAGTGTCCCTGCACTGCGCCACGAGGAGGACATCATGACCGCCGCAAACGACCTGACTGAGAGTCAGAAGACCCTCATCGACAACCTATCGCGCGAGCTTTTTCAGACCGAGACGTCTGCTGCCCGCCACTGTGTCCGGGAGGCCGATAGGCTAGGCAGTACGCCTCCTGCACTCGCCCTACGTGCCGTGTCGGACCATGCCAAAAAGGTACTGGAGCAGCTGCCTTCGCTCGCCGAGCGAAACGGGATGGTAGTCAGCAAAGGAGGCATCGCGACCGGTGAGCTGTTTTCGCAGTTGAGAGACAAGCTTGCCGATCTGTTCATCGACAGCGAGCGCTCCTACCGAGGGACGATGCTCGGGTGTCGCCACGGCATGGACGTCGTGCGTCTGCTGCTGCAGGTGGCCGTCGTCCTCGGCAACGACGAGCTGGACAACTTTTGTACGGCTTGGCTCAACACGCGCTCCGTGTTGGTGCAACAGCTCGAAGAAGAGCTGGCGTGGTTTGCCAAGCACCCGACCGAAGCAGTGGCGAACGCACGCTTCTGAGCGCCGCGGGGGCACGAAGACTTTTGGTTTTGTACCTCCTTGGCGCGACACGCGCGCCTCGCTGAGGCAGATGCGTGTGTGCTACCCACCCATGTGCCGGCGTCGGCTTTCGCTACGAAACAGGCAGAAAACGCGAACGGAGTCGCATGAGTGCGTCGGCTCGTGGGTTGGCACCTAGTCTGCACAAGAGAGTGCAGGTTCAGATCGCCAAGCCAAGGGGACACACCATGATCGCCGCTCGCCTATCGACAGCTCTCCACGACTTCGCCGAGAGTCCGCTCGCCGAGCTCGGAACAGAGGCCCTGGATCGCGCGTTGAGCAAACGTCAGGTCGCGCTCGACTCCGCCATCCGAGCCGACCGTCACGAGATCGCGACCTCTGATGCAGGGATCATCAGCTACTACGCGGACACGAGAGCTGGCGGCCGGCCGGTCGTGTTGCTGCACGGCATCCACGCGGCGGCATCATCGTACGAGATGCGGCCGCTGTTCGACACGCTGCGCGAGCACCGCTCGGTGTACGCGCTCGACCTTCCCGGCTTTGGTTTCTCCGAGCGCAGCAGTCGGCCGCACACGCCCGAGACCTATGTCCACGCCATCGAGCACCTGCTGCGCAACGCCTCGATACGCGAGCCGGCCGACGTGATCGCCCTGTCTCTGAGCGGGGAGTACGCCGCCAAGGTCGCGGTCGAGATGCCTGAGCTCGTACGCTCGTTGGTCCTGATCTCGCCCACCGGCTTCGTGGCTGAGGACAAAGCAGGCTGGCTCGAGCGCTTCTCGCGCCGCAAAAAGAAGGCCCTCCCCAACGGCCTGAGCGACTCGGTCCCCAGTCGTCTGTTTTACGAGCTGCTCGTGTCCCGGCCGAGCCTGCGCTGGTTCTTGCGTCGCTCGTTCGAAGCCAAGGTCGACAAGGGGATGTTCGACTACGCGTACAACACCAGTCACCAGCCGGGTGCGTGGCGCGCTCCTCTCGCGTTCGTGGCGGGGAGGTTGTTTCCGGCAGGCAGCGCTCGCAACATCTACGCACACGTACGAGTGCCTACCCTCGTGTTGTACGACCAAGATCCGTACACCAGCTTCGATGCGCTCCCTGCCTTCGAGCAAGCGCACGAAAACTTTCGCAG
>JBEGTL010000026.1:0-30261 GCA_041179425.1 Pseudomonadota bacterium
GAGACGGAGCCGCGCGAGATGTCGCCGGCTAGACCGCTGACGTTGCCACCGATGGTGGCGCGGTCGTCGATGTCGATCGAGCCTGCGAGCGCGTTGACGTCTCCCAACACATGGGCGCCAGGGTGCAGCGTCACGTTGCCTGCAAACACGGCGAGGTCCTGCTGCACGGTGCCGTACACGTCGACGTTGCCTGCGAGCACCGTCAGGTTTCCGACCACCTCGGCGACGCGCACCGTGACGTCCCCGGCGACCACGAGCCGGTCGCGTGCGTCGTGGCGTGTCGTGCGCGCGGGCGGCGTCGACTCGTCTCGTGTCTCGTCTTCGCTCGGAGTGGCGTCGGTGCGCGTTGGGTCTGGTCGCGCGTGGAAGATGGAGATCAGGTTGCCATCGCGGCTCGCTACGTAGGCCTTGCCCGCGAGGATGCGGTCCAAGACGCGGGCGGCCGGCTGATGTTTGACGCGCACGTCGATCAGGTCGTAGTCGACGCCACTCACGATGACACTCCAGCCTGCCGCGTCGGCGAGCTTCCGGATGGCGTCGGTGCGCGACACTTGTTCGAGCGCGACCGTCACGCGCTCTTCGTCGATGGGCCAGCTCCCCTCGTGACGCACGGCGCTCAGCCGCTGTGCGCAGTCGTGCGCCGCGCCGCACGAGAAGTCGCGTGGTCCTCCGGCGGGCAGGTCTTGGGAGACGTCGTGAGGCGCCGCGGCAACGATGTCTCGTCGGCGCGAAAGGTCGCGCACACCGGATACCCCGCCGTCGTCATCCGCGCGCGCACTGCACACGACGAGCTGGCTCCCGAGTGCCGCGCAGAACATCCACAAGGCGACCAAGTTTGCTGAGGTCATGCGAGCCCCCCGCCGCCGTGGGCGCGCGCCCGCGTAGCGCCCCGCGCCACCAGCACACCCGCGCCGACCAGCAGTGCGGCCGCGAGCCACGTGAGCTCGGCGACGCCGGGTGCACGCAGCGCCTGGACTGCATGCGCAATGAGGCGTGCGAGCCTGGCGAGCACGTGGGCCGGCGAGCTCGCCTGCAGCGTGGCGAGCAGCGGCGCGCCGGCAACGAGCGCGAGGACGAGCGACAGCGCGGGCAACGTGACCGGCAGGGGAGTGACGGCGTGCTCGCGCGCGGCGCTGGGCACGCGCAGTGCGTCGGTCACTTCGAGCGCAAACAGGGCAGCCAACCCGACCCGCTCGCTACACTCGCTGCAGCTTACTGCGTGCTGCACGGCCTGCTCGGGCAGCAGCGCGCCCTCGCCGTCGACGAGTGCAGAAATGGCTGTCTCGGCCAAGTGTCCGGTCGTTTGCCAGACCAGCGAGTCTTCGAGCATCGGCACAACAGCAGTCATGTTTCCTCTCGTGGTGAAAGGTCTTTCAGAGCGTGTGCGAGCCCTTGGCGCCCGCGCGAGATCCAGGCACAGACGGTGCCCAGCGGGACAGCCATACGCGCGGCAATGTCACGGTAACAGAGCCCTTCTGCATGCAGCAGGAGTGCGCGCCGCTGCTCTTCTGGCAGTAGAGCGAGCGCACAGCGGAGCCTTTGGCTGCGCTCGACCAGCGCCACGTGATCGTCGGGCGCAGGGCTCCCGTCGCGTGCGCGCTCGAGCTCGCTCGGCGTGTCGTGGTCGGTTGCCGGGAGCTCACTGCGTCGCAGCGAGCGAGCACGCGTGCGCCGCGCATCGAGCGCGACGTTGCGTGCGATGCCGAGCACCCAGGCGCGTAGCGGCGCGCCCGGCAGCAGCTTGTCGTGACCCTCGAGGGCGCGACGAAACACTTCGCTCGTGCAGTCTTCGACATCGGCGAGCTGGGCGCGTGCCGAGATGTCGCAAAGCGCGGCAGTGCGTCGGCGCTCTGTCGCGATGGAGAGCCCGAAGTATCCTGTCTGCGTGCTGAAGGTAGGATCGATCGTGTGGAACGTGCGCGAGCGCGTGCCACGAGTGAGGATGAACATGTCGGGTTGGTCGCACGAGAACATGCTGCGCGCGCTGTTCGAGGCGCCGCGTCGCGGATTCGAGCCCATGCCCGACTCCACGGTGGTCGAGCGTCCCGGATGGTGGCGACTGACGACCCCGTCGTTTCGCAACGGGGGCTTCAACGAGGTCGCGCTCTCCGCACTGCCTGAGGACGAGGCCGACGACGTCATCGACGCGACCCTCGCAGACTACGCCAGACTCGGTGTGTCGTTTCGTTGGACGGTGGGGCCGGAGAGTGCGCCGTCCGATCTGGGCGGGCGGCTCGCACTGCGTGGTCTGGTCGCGGAACCCGTGTGGGGAATGGCGGCCGAGCTCGCGCGCACGACGTTCGAGACGGCGCCGGAGTCGATTGTTCGCTCGGGCACCCGAGGGCGCGCCTCGATCGCAGCTGAGCGCGTGACCCTCGACAGCGGGCCGACGTTCACGGCCGTGATGGCAGAAGGTTGGTCGACCGCACCGGCGACACTCGAGGCGTACCATCTGCGCGTGCTGCACTCTGCGCAGTCCCAGACGCGCCTGTTCTTGGCTACCGTGGCGGGCGAGCCTGCGGGTACGGCCTCGTACGTGGTGGTGGACGACGTGGCGTTCTTGATGGGCGCGGTGGTGTTGCCACGCTTTCGTGGCCGCGGCGCCTATCGCGAGCTGGTGCGCGCACGGCTACGCGATGCGGCTATCGCTGGGTGCACGCTTGCCGCTACCCACGCGGGCGCGTTGTCGGCGCCGATCCTGTCGCGCGTTGGCTTCGTGTCGGTGTGCGAGTTCGCGATGTTTACACCGCCCTGATTGCGTGGGTGCCGGCTCTACCAAACGTGAACGCGGTCTTTGGGCGCGAGGTACAGGTCATCGCCCGGCTTCACGTCGAATGCCGTGTACCAGGCGTCGACGTTGCGTACTACGCCCTGCACGCGGTACTCGCTCGGGCTGTGTGGGTCGCTCTTGATCTGATTGCGCAGGGCTTCATCGCGTGCGAGCTCGCGCCAGACCTGAGCCCACGACAAAAAGAAGCGCTGGTCGCCGCTGAGTCCGTCTTCGTTTTCTGCCTCTTCGCCGTGCAGTGCGAGGTGATAGGCATCGTAGGCGACCGTCAGACCGCCGAGGTCACCGATGTTTTCTCCCACCGTGAGCTCCCCATTGATGTGTAAGCCGGGCAGCGGCTCGTAGGCGGCGTACTGCACCACCAGCTGGTCGACCAACGACTTGAACGCGTCTTCGTCCGCGGGCTTCCACCAGGTGCGCAGCACGCCCTCGGCGTCGGACTTGGCGCCCTGGTCGTCGAAGCCGTGTCCCATCTCGTGACCGATGACGCCACCGATGCCGCCGTAGTTGACGGCGAGATCGGCGGCCGGGTCGAAGAACGGTGGCTGCAGAATGGCGGCCGGGAAGACGATCTCGTTGAACGTTGGGTTGTAGTACGCGTTGATGGTCTGCGGACTGATGAACCACTCGTCTTTGTCGGTGGGCGTGCCGAGTCTGCTCAGATCGTCGGCCCAGCCGAACTCACGCGTGCGCACGGCATTGCCAAACGCGTCGTCGCCCTTGATTTCGAGCGCCGAGTAGTCCTTCCACTTGTCCGGATAGCCGATCTTGGGGCGGAAGGTGTGCAGCTTTTCGATCGCGACCTTTTTGGTCTCGTCCGACATCCACGACAGCGTCTTGAAGCGCTTCTCGTAGGTGGTGCGCAGGTTCTCGACGAGCTCGAGCATGCGCTTCTTGTAGCTGGCCGGGAAGTGCTTCTGCACGTAGAGCTGGCCGACGATCTCGGACAGCGCCGCATTGAGCGCGGAGATGCCGCGCGCGGTGCGCATGCGCGGCGTAGGCTGGCCGTTGAGGGTGCGCCCGTAAAAGTCGAAACGCTCGTCGTCGACGGCCTTGGTGAGCACCGTTGCGTGCGCAAGCACGTAGCTGTACGCGAGGTAGCCTCGCCACGTGGCGACGGGGACCGTGCTGAACTGTGCCGCGAGCGCCGTGACCGCTGCGAGCTCGACGACGATGAACTCCTTTTCTTTGTCGAGGCCGGCCGCGCTCAGCGCAGCGGCCCACGGAAAGCCGCTGAGCGCCTCGACCTCTTCGCGGCTGCGAAGGTTGTAGGTGGCCTCGACGTCGCGTGTCTCCTCGATGGGGAGATGTTTTTCGGCGATCTTGGTCTCGAGCGCGAGGACGTCTTGGGCAACCACCGCGGCGTTGGGGACTTCGATCAACGTCAGCATGCGCTCGACGTGCTTGGCGTAGGCGGCGCGCAGCTCGACGTACTCGGCATCTTGCTCGAGGTAGTACTCGCGGTCGGGCAGGTTGAGTCCGTTTTGCCCGATCGAGACGATGTAGCGGTTGGGGTCTTTTTGATCGATGCTGACGCCCATCCCGATGGGGGACAGCAGACCGTAGTCCGCGCGCATCATCAGCGCCGCGATGTCTTCGTGCGTGGTTGCCGCCGCGATCTCCGCGAGGCCCGCAGCGAGCGGCGCGACGCCTAGCGTCTCGAGGGCCTCGGTGTCGACGAACGCCGAGAAAAAGTCGCGCGCCTTCTGCGCAGGACTGCCCTCTTTTGCGTCGTTGGGCAGGCTCTCGATCAGGTCGCCGATCTGTTTGTCGACCAGGATGGACAGCTCACTGAAGGCGCTCCACGCGACTCGGTCGTTGGGGATCTCGCTGGTGCTGAGCCACGTGCCGTTGGCGTAGGCGTAGAAGTCGTCGCCCGGTCGCACGCTCTTGTCCATGCCGTCGAGATCGAACCCCCACGGTGCAATCTGGGCACGGGTGGGGAGGGCAGACGCCGTGGGGTCGCTGGCGGCCGCGTCGAGCGAGCCTGCGTCCGGCTGCGTGAACAACACGTCGGGGATCTTGGCGCGGTCCACGTCGGTCACGACCGAGCAGGCGCTCAGCGCAGCCAACATCAACACCGGGCAAACGTCAGTCTTGTTCATGAAGTTTCACCGAGGGGTCGAAGAGTCGAGCACGCTCCGCTCAAAAGCGCAGCGCGAGGGTGCCACCTTGCGCGTGGTGGCTGAACAGGGGCGCGATGCGCAGCGTCCCGGCACCCGCGGTCTGCGCGTGCGTCGTCTTGTCGGACTCGGGGGTGACGAAGTAGAAGACCGTGCCGGTGATGGCGAGCAGCAGGCCGAGCCCAAGGCCCGTGTCGGCCGCGATGCCGAGGTTGTGGACCTTGTCTGCACGCTTGTAGGTAGGCGCGTCGTCGTAGTCTTGTTTGGCGCCGAGGGCCATCACGCCGAACACGGTCCCGAGTGCCAGGCTCACTACGCTCGTGCCCCAGAGCGCGTAGGGCGCGAGGCGCGAGCGCGTGTGGGTAGGCTCGGCGGGCGGCGTCGTGGAGACCGGCGCGGCGATCACGTCTGGCGTGGCCGGCTCGGCCGGCGGGGCCACGTCAGCTCCGTCGCTCGCGACTGCTGCCCCGTCTGTGGGTGGCGCCGAGGGCTGTGACGCGTCGACCGCTTCTTGTGCACGCGACGTAGTGGGTGTGACAGCGAGCTGGAGAGCCAACAGCATCGCTGAACCGGTCGTACGCCAAGCGGATCTGCGTCTACCCATCATGTTCATCTCGTTGTTGGTGATCACTTCAGCGCCGGAACCGAGCTGCCGGCGATCACGCAGTAGCCGATCTTGGCATCGCACTCGAAGTTGGTGTTGGGGCTGATGCCCGAGCCCGTGAATCGACCGAGCGCCGGGTTGGCCTCGGAGGCGCAGAGCGAAGGGTCGACCTGGAACGTGCCGTCCGGGTTCTTGAGCGGAGCGCCCTTGTCGTCCGTCTTCTGACAGGAGACAGCGGGGGACAAGCTGAGTGTCTTGTAGCGGATGGTGCACTTGTCGCCCGTGGGCGTGAGGCGCGCGTCGGACAGGGTGCCTTCGACCTGCGTGCCGAACGAGGCGGCGGTGACGTAGACCTTGATGTCGGACCAGGTCAGCGTGATGTCGACCGCCTCTTGTCCCGGGAAACCCTCGTCCTCGTCTTCGGTGGTTGGGTCGTCAGGCACCTCGGGTAGGGCGGGGAGCTTGAGGTGCGTGGGCGAGAGCGTGGGGACGGGACAAATGTCGTCGTCGTTGGGCACGCTGTCGCTGAACTTGCCGAACGAGTAGAGCTCGGTCTTGCCGGCTTGGTTTTTTACGTCGAAGCCGGCAGCCGTGGCGGCCAACGTGCCCAGCTCGGCGGTGCGCACGGCGAGCGAGCCGTCGTCGTAGTTGGGCTGGCCCTTTTTGTCGCGTGAGTAATACGCCGAGAAGCCCACCAACGGATCGGCGTTGAAGCCGAGAGGGCCGAAGCTCTCGCAGCTCCCCGTGCGCTCGAGCTCGACCAGCTTGGTAGCGAACGACGCCGTCGAAGTGAGGCAGTTGGGCTTGGGTTGGTCACCGCAGTGAACGAGCACTCCGACGCATCCCAGGAGCGCGCCCACGCGCACGAGCTTCACTGCACGGCGTTCGTACACAGCTTTCACGGGATCCTCGTGGGTCGACATCAGAATGTGCTCTTGATCCCGAGACGCAGGGTCAGCGGGGCCTGATACTCGAGGGGAGAGCCGAACGAACGATTGCGATCGGTGTCGTCGAACGGACGCTCTTCGCCGTCGGCCGCCTGGATCTTGCTGGGATCGATGCGTGAGCTGCTGACGCGTGCGCCCTTGGGGTCCGTGGTGATGGGCTCGACCGGACGTAGCGTGTAGTTCTGTCCGCGGCGCACCACGGCCCTGAGGTTGAACAAGTTGAACACGTCGGCGGTGATCGAGATGCTCTGACTCTTCGTCTCGACCGGGGTTGCCGAGGAAGTACGTGCCGCCTTCGTCGCGACTCATGTCCTCGACGATGTGGTTCATCCAGCGCCGGATGTAGGTCACGCCGAGCCGGCCACCCGGGATGATCTCGTACTCACCGCCGCTGGTGAACTCGCTCGACGACTGCGGCTTGATGTTGGGGTCGATGGCGAGCTTGCCGGTGGAGAGGTAGATCCACTTCTGGTTGGGGTCGGAGGCCCCGTTGGAAGTGACCGTGACCAGGTTCTCCGCGGCGTCGCAGCCCTTGGGATAGTTGGGCGTGTGGAGCGGGTCGCAGTTGGCCAGGCTGCGCCGGCCGCGGACCTGCGGCTCACCCGAGCCCGCGCGGTCGACGATGTTGAGCGGGATGGTCTGGTAGTAGATGGCGTAGTTGGCAAACAGCTTGGCCGCACCCTTTTGGGTGGGGTCGAAGATCAAGCCGATACGCGGCGACCACTGGTTGGGCAGCTTGAGTCCGATGCCTTGATCGGAGTACAGCGCCTGCGAGTCGAAACGGAAGCCGGCATTGAGCGCGACCTTGTCCATGATGGACCAGCTGTCTTGGACGAAGGCGCCCACGCTGACGGTCTCGGTCTTGTAGCTCAGCACGTTGATGGGATAGAACTGGTCGGGCGCGGTGAGCCCGCCGTAGCGACGAAAGTCGCTCACCTGCGTCCCGTTCGCTCGCTCTTGATACAACGAGCCGCCCGGGTAGCCGCGCTTGGACAAGAAGTCCATGTATTCGACCTCGGCACCTGCCTTGACGACGTGGTGGCCGAGACCCGGCGTGACGTACGTGGCGAGCTCGCGCAGCTGGTAACGATTGAAGCGACGGTCTTGCAAGATCTGCGGACCGCCAAAGGCGTACTGCGCAACGGGGCAGCGCGCGTCGCCACCCGCGACCGCATTGACGCACAGAGACGGGTCGGAGATGGTCTCGAAGTCAGTGATGGAGTGGGGCTGGGGGTTGGTGCGCGCGAAGACGAAGTCGGGCGTCGCGGACAACCCACCGCCGCCCACGCTGGTGCCGTCAGACGCGAGATCAGCGGAGTGTTGTTTGTGCCAGCCCACGATGGTGTCGAACGTGAGGCGTTTGTTGAGTGCGGAGTGCGTCCACTTGAGTGATGTGTCGTAGGAGTCGAAGACCTGCCGCCAGGCCTGACTGTTGTACGGCCCGATCTGCGAGGACGCGCCCGGGTTGCCCCAGATCTCGGGCAGCCCCGTCTCGTAGTCGACGGAGTACGTGCCGTTGCCGCCGCTGTGTGTGGGCGTCCCGCGGTGCACCAGCTCGACACGGTCGTTGGAGGTGGGGCTGTACGTGAGCTTGCCGAGGTACTGTCCGCCGGTCTGCTCGGCGAGCGACTCGCGGTGTGTCCCGGGGATCTGCTTGGAGACGATCAGGCCGTCGCTGTCGTAGATGTACTTGCCATCGGCACCGGTCTGCAGCGCGTACAGGTTGCGGTTGAGGTCGAAGCTCTGACGGGAGATGAGGCCACCCACATAAAACCAGAGCTTGTCCTTGATGAGCGGACCGCCGAGATCGAAGCCCATGTCGCGCACGTTGTCCATGCGCGTGGTGGTGCTGATGGTGTCCTGCGGACGCGGATACTTGGGACTGGCCTGCCAGGGCGACAGGTTGCCGAACACCGAGCCGTGAAACGCGTTGCTGCCGCTCTTGGTCACCACGTCGAGCACACCGCCGCCACCGCGACCGTACTCGGGCAGGTAGCCGCCGGTGATGATGCTCGTCTCTTTGATGAAGTCGATGCTGAGCGGCGTGGCGTTGTAGCCGAAGCCCGGGTCACCGACCGACATGCCGTCGATCATGTACTGGTTCTCGACCGAGGTGGTGCCCGCGAGCGAGGCGCCGAACGCGTCGTTGCGACCCGTGGGTGCGACGTCGGCCAGCTGCTCGAACGAACGACTTGCGCCGCCTTTGCCCGTGGGGGGCGCCACCGGAACGCGACGCGTGAAGTCTTCGTTCAGCGTGACGCCCGAGCGCGCGGTGCCCACGTCGACCGTGGGCGGCGTCGCGACGACCTCGACCTCTTGCGCGGAGAGCGTCTCTGGCAAGAGCTCTGCGTCGACACGTAGCGTGACGCTCGCGCGCAGCTCGATGCCGGTGCGCGCGTACGGTCTGAACGTGTCGGCCTCGTAGCGAAGTCCGTACTCGCCCGGTGGCAGCGTTGGAATTCGAAAGGTGCCCGTCTTGTCGGTGACGACGATCTGCTCGCCTTGGAGTGCGGGCGACGTGGCGGTGACCACGACGTCTGCCAAGGCCAAGATCGAAGAGAAGAACGGTAAGGTCGACGCCATCATCATCTCCATCCCGGCCGATCGCTCGATCTGGTTCGACAGCCACCAGGTCGATCACGACGGCTTGCGCGCAGCGGTGATGGCGACGGTGCAAAAAGATCCGGGTCGCAAGATCCTGATCAAGGCAGACGAGTCGCTCAAGGTCAAAGACGTCCGGATGGTGATGGCCGAGGCCGAGGCGGCCGGGGCACACGGCGTCTCGTTCGCGGTCGAAGCGGTGAAACGATGAGAGGCGCAAAGAAGCCTGTCATCGTCCAGGTGCAGAGCCGGACCAAGAACGACATCAACGTGACGCCCCTGGTCGATGTGGTGTTGGTGCTGCTGATCATCTTTATGGTGGTCATGCCGCTGCTGCAGACGGAGATCGCGGTGCGTATCCCCTCGCGGCAAGACGTGTCGACCAGCACCGAGGTGCCGCCCGACCAGGTGGTCGTCAAGGTCGCCAGCACGGGCAGCATTGCGATCAACGGAGCCGACACCTCCCCCGACGCGTACGTGACGTCGCTCGCCAAGTTGCTCGGGCTGCGCGCGCAGGCGGAGCGCGTGGTCTTCGTTACGCCCGACGAAGAGGCTCCGTACAAGACGTTCGTGCTGGCTCTCGAGGGTGCACGGCTTGCGGGCGCGGAGACCATTGGGATGGTCGCCGCGCCCGCCGAACACGCTGAGTCAGTAGAGGGCCACTGACGACTGACTGCTCTTACTGGAAGATGGTCGCCGGCTTGGCCAACACCTTGAGACCGAGCGTGCTGTGCTCGACCACGGTGCGGCCGAACGACGTCAGGTCGGAACTCTTGGTGTACGTGCCCGCGTACGACATGCTGAAGCTGTTCTCGTCGGACATTCCGCCGTTGAGGTTGTTGTCGTCCCACGCCCATGCGAGCCAGCCCAGGCCGTAGGTCTCGGCAAGTTGGATCACGCGCTCGGGCTTCATCATCGTGGGCGAAGGTCCGATGTTGCGACCTGGTCCAAACTCTCCGAGCACCACCACGAGGCCGGTCGCGGCGAGCGCCTTGACCTGCGCGTCGAGCTCGGGCTGGTCGTTCCAGCTACCCGGCGCGCCGCCGGCGCTGTCGCGGTACACGCCGTAGATGTGCTGATCGAAGATGATGTTTTTCTCGGGATCCGCGTTGAACAGGGTCTGACCAAACTTGAGGATCGAGTTGGGGTCCTGTCCGCAGCCTCCGGCGGTGATGGAGATGGTGGCGTGGTAGCCGGCGGCGCGCAGTCGTTTGATGGCCGTGAGGTACGCGTCACGCCAGACCGTGCCGTCGCCACCGGGACCCCACTCGTTGGCGATGTTCAAGATCATGTGTTTCTCGATCGTCTTCCAGCTGGCGACCTGTCCAACCCACGTGTCGACCATCCTGGTCAGGTAGCTCGGGTCGTCCTTGCAGGTGCCATCCCAGTTGCCGGGAATGACGACGTGCTTTTTGTCGATGGTGCCGGCGCTGCCGGTCGAGCCTTGCAAGAGCGCGATGTTGTCGGCCGGGCGACGGTTGAAGTCGACCGTCCAGCGCGTGGCGTTGGCGTTGGCGTTGCTGAGGCCCACCGAGGTGTTGTCCCAGTGCACCTTGTTGACGCCGCGCATGCGGAACTCGTTGCCATTGGCGTCGTACAGCTTGCCGTTGGAGACGAAGAAGCCGATGCCCAGGTTGTAGCTGGGGCGCTTTGCGGAGCCGTTGGTCGGCCCGGGCGTGGGCGTGGGCGTCGGTGTCGGCACGGGAGTGACCACCGGCGGCGGGATCGGCGTCGGCGTCGGCGTGGGCGTCGGCGTCGGGACGGTTGCGAGGCCACCACCGACCTCGATGTCGCAGGTCTTGGTGAGTGAGCCGACGTGCGGGTCGCCGCCGAACACGTCGTTGCGACAGGCCGTGCCGTTGCTCAACGTCTTGAAGACGAAGTGCCCTTCGTCGCCGTAGCGCACGACCTTGGTGCCGCTGAACGAACACGTCGCCCACTCCTTCGCGCACAACAGGTACGTCTTGTTGGCAGTCGGCGTGGTCGGCGTGGGTGTGGGGCTCGTCGTCACCGACTCGAGCGAACAGACCTTTGCAAAACCGATGTGCGGGTCACTGCCGAAGGCGTCGTTGCGACAGGGCGTGCCATTGGTAAGGGTCTTGAAGACGTAGTGCCCCTCGTCGCCGTAGCGCACCACGCGCGTTCCGGTGAACGAGCATGTGCTCCACTCGTTGGCGCATTGCGTGTACGTCTTGGCTTCTTGCGCGCTGGCCGTCTGACTGTAGAGGAGCGCGGAAAAAATCACGCCGGTGAAGACTCCGGCCACTAGAGACGCGTGCACGACTTTACTGCTGATTCGCTTCACTACTGCACCTAATGCTCGCTGCCGGGGGCCGACCGCGCAGAGCTGCGCCGTCAGCGTCGGGCAACGACGCCTATGTTCGCTCGCACGCCCGAGGGCGCGCTTCGACACTGTTGATAGAAGGGTTGAGTGCGAGCCCAGCGTTTTGAACACGGCGCCGTCTCGCGGTGAGTATGTGTCTCGTGCTCTCGCTACGAGTTCACGTCGTCACGTCGCGCTTCGACGTTTTGTGGCAGGGCCGATGGCGCGCGCCTAGACGGGCGCGGATCGCGCTCGATCCTGCGCAGAGGGGCGTGCTCACCCACTGCCTCGCGGACGCTCACGACAAGCCGCGGGGCGTTACCCGGCTGGGCCGTCAGCGACCCAACCTTGTGCTACCCCGTCGTGGTGCACGGTCTGACGTGGCGCTGCTGCTTGGTGTCGAAGCGCACCCTTGTTCGCGCGAACAAAGAGGGTGCTACGCAGGACACAAACCAGCTTGGCTACACCAGTACGTCTTCGGGAAAACCCAGCTCGCGGCGTGGAGTGCGCACATCTTCGCGTTTGGCGATGCGCACGAGTGTGGTCACGGGCAGCGCAAACACGTGGGCCGATAGGGCCTGGCTCACCAAACGCAGCTTCTGCGGCTTGCTCACGACCGCGCGACCACGACGTGGGTCGAACCCCTGCGCCGCAACCACCAGTCCGATGGCGTGGTAGAGCCGGCGCGCCGCACGGACCGCGAGGCCCGCACGAAAAGGCAGCGCCGGCACGCCGCGGTCGGCCGAGGCGTAGTAGCGGTCGGCTTCGGCCAGGAGCGCCGCGGTGACGCGCTGGATGGCCGCGATGGTGCGTGCGTCGTCGGGGAAGGGCCCCGCCCCTGGAGAGAGCGCAGGCGCGCCCGCAGCCTCGAGCATCGCGCTGGGCAGATACACACGGCCGAGCGACCAGTCTTCTTGGACGTCGCGGCAGATGTTGGTCAGCTGCATGGCGATGCCCAGGTGGGCCGCGTTGTGGAGCGCGTCGTCGCGCGTGATGCCGAACACGTGACACATCATGAGGCCGACCACGCCTGCCACCCGGTGGCAGTACAAGAGCAGGTCGTCGAGCGTCTGGTAGCGCGTGTTGCGCACGTCCATCGCCATGCCTTCGATCAGCTCGGCAGGGTAACAACGCGGCAGATCGTTGCTCTGCACGACCACCTGAAACGCGCGCAGCGCAGGCTCGTGTTGCGGCTCGTTGCGGTAGATGCTGTCGAGCTCGTCGTACAGTGCTCGTAGCGCGCTGGCTTGCGCCTCGCGGGGCGCGTTGTCGATGGCGTCGTCGACGCGTCGACAAAACGCGTACACGGCGGCGGCCTCGTCGCGCGAGGCGGGCGCAAGCAGACGAGCCGCCAGCGCAAAGCTCTTGGAGTTGTGCTCCATGATCTCACGACACTCGCGCAGGATGTCGGCGTGGGCGCTCTCGCGTGCGGCCGACGCGGTAAACGGAGTAGACGCAGTGCGGGTCACGCGAAGTCCTGCAGGATGACCTGCGTGGTGGCCTTGGCCGAGTTGATGACGCCGGGGAGACCCGCGCCGGGGTGCGTGCCCGCGCCCACGATGTACAGCGCATCGATGCTCGCGTCGCGGTTGTGCGGACGGAACCACGCACTCTGCCGCAACGTGGGGGCGCACGAGAACGCGGAGCCCTGAAATGCACGTAGGTCGGTCTCGAAGCCCTTGGGCGTGAGCCACTGCTTGCTGACGACGTGTTTGCGGAGATCGGGCAGGTACTCTTCGAGGTAGGTCAGCAAGCGCTCGGCGTACACGGGCGCGACCTTTTCCCAGTCGATGTTTGCGTTGCCGAGGTGCGGCACCGGGGACAACACGTAAAACGTGTCGCAGCCTGGCGGGGCGAGGCTGGGATCGGTGATGGTGGGCATGTGCAGGTAGAGGCTGAAGTCGTCGGGGAGCTCGCTGCCCTCGAAGATGTCTTTGAGCAGCTCTTTGTAGCGCGGCCCAAAGATGATGGTGTGGTGCACGACTTCGTCGCGATAGGTGCGATCGGTGCCGAAGTACAAGACGAACAGGCTCATCGACCAGTCCATCCGCGCGAGCTTGCTGGCGGTGCGGCGGGCGCTCTGCTCTTGTTTGTAGAGCTTGGCGTAGGTGTGGTGGACGTCGGCGTTGGAGACCACCAGGTCGAAGCGCTCGCGCTCTCCACGCTGGTTGGTCACGACGTGGATCGAGCGTCCCGACTTGTGCGGCGCTCGCTCCACGGCGATCGACTCGACTGGCTCGGACAGCCGCAGCTCTCCTCCGAGCTCCTCGAACAGCTTGACCAGACCTCGCACCAACGCGCCCGTGCCGCCGCGTGGGAACCACACGCCCCACTTCTTCTCGAGGTAGTGGATCAGGGTGTAGATGGCGCTGGTATCGAAGGGGTTGCCGCCCACGAGCAACGAGTGGAAGCTGAGCGCCTGGCGCACGTGCTCGTCTTTGACGAAACGACTGACCGTGCCGTACACCGAGCGATCGGCGCGTAGGCGCATCAGGTCGGGCGCCACCTTGATCATGTCGGCAAAGCGTAAGAACGGCTGCGCCACCAGCTCGGTGTAGCCCTTGTCGAACACACGTCGTGAGTAGTCGACGAAGCGCAGGTAGCCCTCTGCATCTTCGGCGCTGCGCCCGCGGATCTGCGCCGCCATCTGCGCGCTGTCCCCGACGTAGTCGAAGCTGTCGCCGTCGGACCAGCAGAGCCGGTAGAACGGCGCGACCGGAAGCAGCTCGACGTAGTCGCTCATAGTGCGACCGGCCAGCTCGAACAGCTCTTCGATGCAGTGTGGGGCGGTGATGACGGTGGGCCCACCATCGAACGTGAAGCCCTTGTCTTCGTAGACGTACGCGCGGCCGCCGGGCTTGTCGCGCGCCTCGTAGACGACCGTGGAAAACCCCGCGCACTGCAGGCGAATGGCGGCGGCAAGCCCTCCAAAACCGCTTCCGATCACGGCTGCGCGACGCTTTTGAACCTCAACCATAGCAGTGCTCCAGTCTCGTGAGTTCGTCGTGCAGGGCCTCGAGCAGAGAGGGCGCCACCAACAGGGGAGCGAGCTCTCGTTTGGCGCGCTCCATCGCTTCGTGGACCCGCTGTCGACCGAGCGGCTCGACGGCGTCGGCGAGGCGTTCGCGTAGGCTCGAGAGCTCTCCCTCGCGCGCGAGTTGTTTGAGCCACTGATGGTAGGTGTGCTCGTCGAGCGTCTCGCTGGCCCAGGCCCAGACCCAGCTCGCGCGCTGTCCGCGTAGATCTTCGAGCGCCTTGTGGTGGCGATCGTCGGCGACGAACGAGCCGAGGTCGTCGAGCATCTGGAGCACGACGCCCACCTGTCTGCCGAAGCTGGTCAGCGTGCTCACCACCTGTGGCGCAGCGCCGGCGGCAGTCGCTCCGAGCTGTGCGGCAAAGCCGGTGAGGGCGCCCGTCTTGAGCGCGCTGATCACGGTGACGATGGAGCCGAGCTCGGCGCGGCGCAGGTCAGAGACCACGAGCGTCAGATCGAGAGCCTGCCCCTCGTGACAACGCATGAGACAACGGTGGGCGCTGTCTGTCAGCCCGCGCGCGACCTCGGCCGGCAGGGCCAGCGTGTCGAGCTTGCCCAGCGCCACGAAGTACAGCCAGTTACCCGTGTTGAGTGCGCGCGGCGTACCGATGGTGCGGTGCAGCGCAGGCGCGCCGCGTCTCGTCTCGGCGTCGTCTTGGATGTCGTCGACGATCAGCGAGCCGCCGTGCAGCAGCTCGATGGCTTCGAGCGCGGCGTTGGGCACCGAGTCCTCGGCGCCGCCCGCGACCCGAAAACAGCCCTCGATGAGGCGTGCTCGAAACGCCTTGCCGCGGCGTGCCAAGAACTCTCGCGCCGAGCCGTACAGCGCTCGCTCGAGGTGCTGCGGGTCGATGCCGTGGTCGGCACAGACATCGCTGAGTGCGTCGAGCGAACTCGATGGCAGGGGCTCTGGCTCGTTGCGAGGGACGGGCTTCATGGGATGGCTCCTGTCGGCACGCGCGCTCGTGTGCGCGCGCCAAGGGCAGGTCGAAGCGCGCCGTCGGGCGCACTGGCGGAGAACAGGCCCAGCGCACGCGCGACCGAAAAGCCGCGTGGCGGCATGCCTAGAAACACTCGTGCACGATCTAACGTGCGCAGCTCGCCGGCGTAGAAGCGCTCGATGAGGGGCGCAGGCAGCCGGTAGAAGTGCGACAAGACACTGTAGCGCTCGTGGGGCGCGAAGCCGGTGAACAACAGCCGCGTGAGCAGACGTAAGAACGGTCGCTGCGCCGCATGGGCCTGCGCGAAGCTCGAGAGTGGGGATGGCGCGTCGGGCTGCTCGGTGAGCGTGCTGAAGTCACAGGCCGCGAGCGCGAGCGCAAAGCGTACGGCCACAGGCAGCGAGTAACCCGTTACCGGATGGAACAACCCCGCGCGGTAGCCGGCCACGAGTGGGCGCAGGCGGGGATCGAAGTCGGCGTCTTGCCACGGCATCGGCAGCACACCGCGCTCCGTGCGCACCACCTCGGCCACGCCGTACCCCTCTCGGTGGGCGTAGGCGAGAATCGCCAGGTTGCTCGCTGCCTGGTCGAGCTCCGGGCCGTCCGAAAAAAAAGTCTCTTCGACGAGCAAGCGCTGCGGCGAGAGCGGCAGGGTGTACATAAAACGAAAGCCGTCGTGCTGTGGCACGCGCGCGTCGAACAGCACCGGCTCGCGCAGCGCGTGCTCGCGCACACGGAGCTCGAGGCCCACGAACTTTTGGTAGCCGCGCGCCGAGGGAGGCCGCGCTTGTACTTCGAGCGTGGGCCCACGCGCGTCGACGACGAGACGCGCGCGCAGCGACCGACCGTCATCGAGCAACACGACATCTGTGCCCACGCTCTCGGCGCTCCGTCCCAAGACGAGCTCGCTGCCGACGGAGCGGCTCAGCCTGGCGCTGACCACCTCGTGGAGGCGCTCGCTGCTGATGCACGCGTAGGGCGAACCCAGGCGTCGTGAGCGGTTGGGGAAGTGCACCTCGTAGCCGCCCCAACGCTGCACGACGAGTGGCTCGACGAACGGCCGCGCGGCGGGGGGCACGTCGGCGGCGTGAAAGCACCAGGTGTGGTTGCCGCCGAGCCGTGCCTCGCGCTCTACCACCGCCACGCGCAGCTGCGGCTGACGCTCGAGCAGGGCGAGGCAGGCCAGCGCCGAGGCCAGGCCACCGCCCACGAACACCGCATCGAAATCAGTCGCTGGTCTGTGCTCGGGCGCCCGCGGCATGGTTGGACATACCTTGGACAAGCACCGTACTCGCGGCAAGGTGCAAGTGCGCGAGGCCCACGTTTTTTGCTCCGGGCAGCGCAGCGTCGCCTCGACCGCGGACAGTGGAGGCCTACCTTCGTGGAACTTGGAGGCAGTCTCCCCTTGATGCGTGCTCGTCTTCTTTTTCTGCCCGTCTTTGCGTACTTGGCCAGCTGCGCCCCGCCGCCGTCTTCTTCCAAAGAGGTGCTGCAGACGGTGTTGCCGCCGCCGCTCACCGGCACGGCCGGCGACCGGTCCACGGCGTGGCACGACGCCAAGCAGACCTTCGACCAGCGGTGTGTGGTCTGCCACGGTTGTTACGACTCGCCGTGCCAGCTGGTGCTGAGCTCGGCCGAGGGCATCCGGCGCGGAGCCACCAAGACGCAGGTCTACGACGGCTCCCGTCTACTTGCGATCGAGCCCACGCGTCTGCACGTCGATGCACGCGACGTCCCTGGCTGGCGCGGCAAGGGGTTTTACCCGGTCTTGCCCGAGGGCGAGCATGGTGACCCGCACCAGGCGCTGTTGGTGCGCATGCTCGAGCTCAAGCGCGAACACCCGCTCCCGCTCGGCGGGGCGCTTCCTGATGGCTTCGAGATCGGACTCGACCGTACGCAGCAGTGTCCCAAGTCCGAAGAGTTCGCCGGCTTCGCCAAGGACCACCCGTCGTGGGGCATGCCGTACGCGCTGCCCGCGCTCGCGTCGTCCGAGCACACCGCGCTGGTCGAGTGGGTGACGACGGGCTCGCCCACGCGGCCCGACGCGCCGCTGGCTCCGGCGGTGCTCGACAGCATCGACCGCTGGGAGGCCATCCTCAATCAGCCCGACAAGAAGGCGCGGCTCACGGCGCGCTACCTGTACGAGCACCTGTTCTTGGCGTCGCTCTACTTCGCCGGCATCGACGAGCGCACCTTTTTCCGGATGGTCCGCTCGCGCACGCCTCCGGGGCAGGCCATCGACGAGATCGCGACGCGCAGGCCGTTCGAGGACCCGGGCACCGACAAGCTGTACTACCGCCTGTCACGGCGCGAGAGCACGGTGCTGAGCAAGACCGTCATGCCGTACCCGCTGAGCGACGCGCGCCTCGAGCGCTTTCGCGAGCTGTTCCTCGACGCGGACTACGAGGTCGATCCGCTCCCCGCCTACGATGCCAAGACGTCGGCCAATCCGTTCGCTGCGTTCCGCGCGCTGCCCGTCAAGTCACGCTACCGCTTCATGCTCGAAGAGGCGCACTTCACCATGAGTGGCTTCATCAAGGGGCCGGTCTGCCGCGGGCAGGTCGCTCTCGACGTGATCGAAGACCGCTTCTGGATCGCCTTCGTCGACCCGGAGTCGCCCATCGTGGGCCACGAGGCCGCGCTGCTTGCCGAGGCCGCGCCCGACCTGGCACTGCCGGCCGAGCAGGGCAGCAACGGCTTGCTGGTGAACTGGCGCAGGTATGCAAAAAGCGAGGTGCGCTTCGTCGAAGCCAAGAGCAAATACCTATCGGGCCTCGCCACCTCGCCCAAGCTGGTGACGCTCGCGCAGATCTGGGATGGCGACGGGCACAACCCCAACGCCGCGCTCACGGTGCTGCGTCACTTCGACAGCGCGACGGTGGTCAAAGGCTTCGTCGGCGGCGACCCCAAGACCACGTGGGTGGTGGGCTACGCGCTGCTGGAGCGCATCCACTACTTGTTGGTGGCCGGCTTCGACGTGTTCGGCAACGTCGGCCACCAGCTGCACTCGCGGCTGTACATGGACTTCTTGCGTATGGAGGCGGAGCACAACTTCCTCACCTTCTTGCCCAAGGCGCGCCGTCGCGCGGTGGTCGAGGCCTGGTACCGTCACACCGACAACCAGACCAAAGATCAGGTCTACGGCAAGCTCGCACGCTTCGATCAGGAGACCGGCATCGCGTACCGCACCGCGCGGCCGGAACGCGAGCTGGACGAGCTCTTGGCCGACCACCTAAGGCCCGTGCTCACCCTCAAGTACGGCATCGGCGAAGAGACCGACGAGTCGCTCAAGAGCCAGCTGGCCAAGGTTGCGCTGCTCTCTGGCAAGGCGGCGACCTTACTCCCGGAGACCAGCTTCCTCGAGGTGCGCACCAACGACGGCAGCTACAAGTACTTCACGCTGCTGCGCGACAGCGCGCACCTCAACGTCGCGCACCTGTTTCACGAGGACCAGCGGCGCGCGATCGACGAGGACCAGGTCACGGTCTTGCGCGGCTTCGTAGGCGCGTATCCCAACGCGCTGTACAGCGTGGCGCAGGCGGACCTACCCAGCCTGGTGGGCGCGCTGACTGCACTCGACAGCGCTCAGGCGTACGACTCGTTGCGCGCACGATTTGGGATTCGCCGCACCGATGGACGCTTCTGGGAGGTCAGCGACCGCATCCACGCCGCGTACCGCGAGCTCGAACCCATCGAAGGCGGACTGTTCGACTACAACCGGTTGGACGACCGGTAAACGGAACGCACTAGCTCGAGGCGAACTGTAGGCGCTGGAGCTTGGCCGCCGGGTGCGCCTGCTCGCGTGGGGCGAGCGCGCGGCAGCTGCGGAGTGTTGCGTAGGCCGAGAGGGCCACCGGCACGCACAGGCTGCTGAGGCCCTGCTGGCCGGCTAGCCAGCCGCACGCGATGGAGCCGAGCACGAAGCCGAGCAGCGGCAGTCCGGCGCTGCGTAGACGAGCGCGCGAGTCGTGGTCACCTGTCGTGGTGAGCAGATCGACGGATGCCATCACGAACTGGGTGAGGTTGCCTGTCATCACCGTGGTGGGGCTCTGCTTGGTCAGGCACAGACGCATGATCGTGTTCTGCACGGCCATGCTGGCGACACCGACGCCGCCCACGCCGAGCAGCACAGAGGGGTCGTCTGCGAGCAGCGTGTCGGTGAGGCTGCCGATTACGCAGAAGACCAGCAGCGAAGCGGTGAGCAACCCAAGCAGCGTCTGCAAGACCGGTAGGTTGCGCGTGGAAAGCCAACGCGCGAGTGCCTTGATGAGCGCGACCGTGACGACGAAAACCGGGATCATCGCGAGGCGTGCCGTCACATCGGCCGAGTCTCGACCGCCGCTTGCGCCGATCATCACCAGCGAAGCGGTGAGGTGAGAGGGTAAGAGTCCCGCCAGCGCCACCCAACCAATGGCATCGACCGAGCCCGCGATCGCACCGAGCAGCGCTGCCGTGGTGTGGTCGACCTCGCTCGCGGGATCGACGCGTGGCGCAGCGGCGAGCGGACGCCGAGCCGTCTCCGTCTCGGACGGAGAAAAGTCGCCTGACGGGAACGTGTCGTTTGCGGGTGCGCGCGACACGAAGTCTTGTCGCAGCGGCGCCTCGGCCGCGCGAGCGAAGACATGCTGGAAACGCGGCGGCGGTGGTGGTCGCGAACGAACACGCGAACGAAAGCGCGCCGAAGGAATTGTCGCGGGAGGACGCTCGCTCCTCGGATGCCGAAGCGCGCCCTCGGGCGCACGCGCGGTAAGAAGAGAGGTGCTGATCCGCTGGCGAGGTTGGGCCATGCTCGAAGCTCCCCGGTAGAGCTCCGAAGTTAGCCGTATCACATGGCGGGATCAATACGTCTTCAAGTGCGGTCATCCCAATGGGGGAGAGCCAGCGCCTGGTGAGCACTGCACGCAGAGCGCCGCTCGCACTTGCTTCGACGGGTGTCTGCCGTACCTCGCCGCCTCCACGAAATGCCTGAGTCTTACTGTCGCGCGGCGGCTTGGGGCGCGAGCTTGACGCCATTGGCAACCTGGTCGCTCGGGTAGAGCACGACCTCGTCGCCGGCAGTCAGGCCCTTCTTGATCTCGACCCAGTCCGGAGTGCGCGCACCCGCTTCGACCTGAACCTTTTGCGCCGCGCCTCTGCGCACGGCGAACGTGTTCCAGGTGCCCTGGTCGCGAAACAGTGCGCTGGCAGGAGACACCACGGCGCCCTCCAGGTTGGCCACACGGATGCGTGCCTCGACGCGGTAGCCATCGCCGAGCGAGGCCCAGCGCGCCGGGTCTTCGACGATGTCGAGCAGCACGGGGACGCGCTGCTCTTCGACACCCAGCGCGCTACGCGTGGTGAACGCAGAAGGCTGCTTGCTGCGCACGCGCGCTGCCAGCGGATAGTCGCCGCCCCAGCGCTCGATGCGCGCGACCGCGCCCACCTCGATGCGCACCGCATCGGTGCTGAGCACATCGACGACGACCTCGAGCGCGCGCGGGTCGCCGACCTCGAGCAACGGCGTGCCCGCCTGCACCACGCCCGCGCTCTCTTGAAAGACCTTGAGCACTTGGCCGCGCACCGGTGCGCTGAGCGCCAGCTTGGTGCCTGCGTTTTTACCGCTCATCGACGCGAGCGCGGCCTTGGCAGCCTCGAGCTCGTTGGCCGCGACCTTTTCGCTCAGCTGGGCCCCCGCGAACTCTTCTTGTGCGGAGCGCATCTGGTACTCGGACTGTTCGAAGGCCTGCTGGCTGGTCCCGCTCTCGGCGTGCAGCTTGCGCATACGCTCTGCTTGATCGCGCGCGAACGTCTGCGATGTGCCGGCGCGCTGGATGGCCGAGCGGGTGCGCGCCAAGTTGGCCTCCGCCACGGCGACGCGCGCGCTCGCCTCGGCGCGCGTGCGCTCGTCGAGCAACATCGGAGCGACCGGCGAGATCTGCGCGACCAGTGCGTCTGCCTCGATCACGTCGCCCGCGCGCAGTTCGATGCGCGACAGCTCGCCCATGACCGGCGACGAGATCACGTACTTGGTGCGGATACGTGTCTTGCCCGGCTCGTCGACGGTCACCTCGAGCGTACGCTGCTCGACCTTGCCTACGGTCACCTGGACGGGCTTGGGTACGAAGCCGAGGCCAATCAGCACGGCCGCACCCAGCAGCACGGCCGTGGTGACGATGCGTCCCACGATACGTCGACGTTTCCTCTGATCCATGCGCCTCTACTCTCGTGTCTTGAGCACTTCGATGAGGTCGAGCTTGTCTAGCTTGCGCCGGACCAACAGCGCGCTCGCCACCGCCGCGAGTGCCGTCACCAGCGCCGCGATGGCGTAGGTGTGATGACTGATTGCGACCGGGAAACGGAACGCCTCCGGGTCGTTTGCGGCGAGCATGCCGCGCACGAGCAGCTTGCCGAACAAGAGGCCGAACGGGATGCCGACCAGCACTTGTACCCCGAGCTCCCCGATCAACACGCTGGAGATCTCGCCCCGCGTGAAGCCCAGCACGCGCAAGCTCGCCAGCTCGCGCCCGCGCAGCGACAGCGCCACGCGTGCGTTGTTGTAGACGACCGACACCGCGATGGTGACGGCGAACATGGTGAGCACGAACGAGAACGTACCCATGGTCTCGCCTTGCTGTTTGCGAAACTCCGCCACGATCAGCTCTTTGCGCGTGGCGCTGGCGATCTGGGGCATCTTCATGAGCTCGTCTTGTACGTCTTGGATGCGGTCGCGGTCGACCGCGAGCACGGCGCCAGTGACCATGCCCGAGGTGCCGAGCCAGTGGCTGAAGTCGTCTTCGGGCATGTGGATCCAGAGCGCCATCAGCTCGGACACCGTGCCGGTGAGCGTGAGCTTGCGTGGTGTGCGGTCGCCGATCAGGGGCTCGGCCATCACGCTCTGTCCCGGCTCGACGTGGAGCACGCGCGCGAGCATGTCGGTGAAGTAGACCGAGCCGGGCTCGATGGCGATCTCGTGCCCGTCGGCATCGAGCAGCGGACGCATGGAGTGACGCTCGGGATGGCCGACGACCATGACGGTGCGCTCTCGGTGACCCGAGCGGACGCGCACCTGCATCATCGTGTTCCACTGCACGTCGCGCACGCCGGGCAACGCCTCGAGGAAGCCTGCCTGGTCTTGGGAGAGCGGGTTGACGAAGCCGACTGCGACGGTCTCGCGCTGCTGCGCCTGGATGTAGAAGTCGACCAGGTAGTTCATCGCGTCGGAAAAGTGCTGACCCACCACGATGATGCCGGTGGCGGCGCCGATGCCTACTGCGCTCAGCACCGTGCGCATGGGCCGGCGCGAGATCTCGCGCGCCACCATTCGCGCCGCGGTGCCGAGCTGACGCGTCAGATAGCGGCCGATGCCGCCTTGGCCGTAGCTTGGAGGCGCGGCCGGTCGCATGGCCTCGGCCGGAGGAAGTAAGATCACCCGGCGGACGGAGATGACCGAACCGACCAGACCGGCGAGCAGGCTGACCAACACCGCGCCCACGAACAGCTTGGCGTCGACATGAAACTGCAGGCCCGGCATGCGGTAGAACGTGACGTAGAGCGCCGTCATGTGGCCGCCCAGCCAGGTCCCGAGGCCAATGCCCAGCGACGCGCCGAGCAGCGTGATGATCAACGTCAGCTCGAGGTAGTGCAGCCCTACCTCCCGGTCGGAGTAGCCGATGGCCTTGAGCGTGGCGATCTGTGGGCGATCGAGCTCGATCAGTCGCGACAGCACCACGTTGAGCAAGAACGCAGCCACGCCGAGGAAGATCAGCGGCGCGATGGTGGCCAAGGTGGAGAGCTGCTCGAGATCTTGGGTGAGGAAGTAGTTGGAGATCTGCCGGGCGCGAGGCTGCGCACCGAGGCCGCCGTAGTCGTCGAGCAGCTCGTCTACCTTGGGAACGATCTGGTCGGCACTGACGCCCGGCGCCAGGTCGAGCACGATGTTGTTGAACGCCGCGCGCATGTCGAAGGCGGCCTCGACGGCAGGGCGCGGCATCCAGAACACGGCAAAACGCTCGGGCGCGGGGGCCGAGGCGCCGTTGGGGATGGCGAGCACGAACTCCGGAGACATGGCGACGCCGACGATGCGCAGCACGCGCTCGCGGCCCTCGATGATGACGCGCAGCTGCGAGCCCGGGATGACGCCGTGCTTCTGGGCGAACAGCTCGATCAGCAGCGCCTCGTCGTCGCGGTCGCTGCTGGGCATGCGCCCCGACAGCAGCTGGATGCCGTTGAGGGGCGGCGCGCCCTCTTCGGGGATGGAGAGCACGCGCGCCTGCGCTGGCTCGTCGAGCGTCTCGAGGGGGACGCGCGCGCTCCCGACCACGCGGGTGTACACACGCGCGACGCCGGGCAGCGACTCGAACTTGTCGGTGAGGGACAGCGGCGCGCGCTCGAGGTCGGAGAACACGTCGCCAAAGCGTTGCTGGCTGTAGTAGCGGTCGCGCGTGTCGACGATGGACAGGTAGGTGCCACGCAAGGTCACGAACGCTGCGATGCCCGCGGCTACCACCAAAGAGATGGTAAACACGGCGCCGCGCATGTTCCCGATGTCGCGCAGCAGCTTCCGCGTCAGCGTCTTCACCAGCTCAGCTCCTCTGGCTCCTTGGGACGCTCGTTGCGGCGCTCGCTCTGGATGCGGCCGTCGGACATGGTGAGTACACGGTCGGCCATCTCGCCCACGGGCGCGTTGTGCGTGATGACGGCCGTGCTGGTGCCGAGCTCGCGATTGACGCGCCGGATCACCTCCAGCACGCGTACGCCGGTGCGAAAGTCGAGCGCGCCGGTCGGCTCGTCGCACAACAAGATCTGCGGGCGCTTGGCGACCGCGCGCGCGATGGCGACGCGCTGCTGCTCGCCACCGGACAGCTGCGCAGGGAAGTGATCGCGCCGCTCGGTGAGACCGACCAGCTCGAGCGCCTCACTGGGCGACATGGGCTCGTCGACGATGTCGGTCACCAGCGCGACGTTTTCTTCGGCCGTCAGGCTGGGAATGAGGTTGTAGAACTGGAACACGAAGCCGACGTTCTCGCGCCGGTAGGCGGTGAGCTCGGCTTCGCGCGCGGTGGTCAGGTTTCCCCCGCGGTACAGCACCTCTCCGCTGGTCGGTGTGTCGAGTCCGCCCAAGATGTTGAGCAGGGTGGACTTGCCGCTGCCGGACGCACCGAGCAACACCACCAGCTCGCCCGCATGGAGCGTGAAGTCGACGTCGTTCAGGGCGTGAACGTCGACCTCGCCCATGCGGTAGATCTTGTTGATGCGGTGCGCTGCCAGCACCGGCTCGGTCTTGTTGTCGGTGTTCACGCTACCGGGAGCGTGAGGTCACCTACGCCAAACGGCAAGAACGGTGTTCTGACCGGTGGAGCGTACTTAGCGACTCGCCTTGAGCACGGTGAGCGACTCTTGTACGTGTTTTGTCGCGTTGATCTGCGAGTTGAAGGCGTGGCGAACGACGCCCTCTTTGTCGATGACGAACGTGACCCGGCCAGGCAACAAGCCGAAGGTGGCAGGCACGCCGAAGGCCGCGCGCACCTGACCGCCACGATCGGACAGCAGCGTGAACGGCAGTCGGTGCTTTTCGGCGAACTTTTTGTGCGAGGCCTCCGAGTCGGAGCTGATGCCGATCACCTCGGCGCCAGCGTCGCTGAACTCGGTGAACTGATCGCGGAACGAGCACGCTTCGGCAGTGCAGCCGGGCGTGTCGTCCTTGGGGTAGAAGTAGACGACGACGCTCTTCTTGCCGCGAAAGTCGGCCAGGCTGACCGGCTTACCGTGTTGGTCGTTGAGGGTGAAGTCGGGGGCCTTGGTCCCCACGCTCAGCCCCGTGCCCGTCCCGATCAGCGTATTGAGTAAGCCCATGTCCCCTCAGACTTGGACGTGACGACGCATCTTTCCGAGGGCCTGCTCCTGGAGCTGGCGGATGCGCTCACGTGACAAGTTGTACTTGTCGCCGATCTCCTTGAGCGTCAACTCGTCCTCGTTGTCGAGGCCGAAGCGCCAGCGAACGATGCGCGCCTCCATGGGCGTGAGCGTCTTCATCAGCTGCTGAAGCTGCTCGCTCCAGGTCTTGGTCTCGAGGTCTTCGTGCGGCGAGGGCGTGTCCTCGGCCGGGATGAAGTCGATGAAACGACGGCCGTCCTCGTCGCCGACGTTGCGGTCGAGCGAGAAGGGCGCCACCGGCGTGCTCTGCTGCAGCTGCTTGAGTTTGTCGGCGCTGACGCCGGTCTCTTTTTCGATCTCTTCGGGCGTGGCCTCGCGGCCGGTCTGCGCCTCGATGGCGCGCGCGACGCGAGCGACACGCTGGTAGGTGTCGAGCATGTGGACGGGCACGCGCACCACACGGGCTTTGTCTGCCAACGCGCGGTTGATGGCGTGACGAATCCACCACGATGCGTACGTGCTGAAGCGGTAGCCGCGTGTGTGGTCGAAGCGCTCGACGCCCTTGAGCAGGCCGAAGTTGCCCTCTTGGATGAGGTCGATCAGCGGCATGCGGCCGTGGTTGTAGCGACGCGCGATGGAGACCACGAGACGCAGGTTGGCGGTCACGAAGCGGTTCTTCGCCTCTTGCTGCGCGCGCTGCGCGATGCGCACGTCGGCCAGGTATTTTTTGAAGGCGCTGGTGACGATGAACTCGCCCACCACCATGTCGCGCTCGCTGGTGTGCGTGCCCGCCAGGCGCTCGACTGCCTTTTGTGACTCGGCGACGAAGATGCGGTCGGCGTCGAGCTCGCGCATACGCACCGCGAGCGGCTCACAGAGCGCATCCCACTGGGCCTGCTCTTTCTTGAGCAGCGCCTTTTTGTAGACCTTGGCAGCCTTGCGCAGGCTGGCTGTGAGCGCCGCGACGTCGGCCGGCACCTCTTCGAGGTGCGACTCGAGCACGCGCGTCACGGTCTCGAAGGCCGGCACGTGCGAGAACAGCGCGCGCCAAAAGCCCACTTCGAGCTGATGAATGCGCCGCGCGGCCTCGAGCTCCTCGTCGGGAGCCAGCACCTTGTGGTTGGCCATCTCGCGAAAGTAGCGGCCGAGCATGGAGCGGTCGGTGCGCTCGAGGTCGGTGATCGCCTTGGCGGTCTCTTTTTCGACCTCTTCGAGGTCTTCGGAGCTGGGCTCCGCGCTCGGCTCCGCCGCCTCTTCTTCGACCACGGCAGGGGCCGCTACGGCGCTGGCAGTGCCAGGAGTGGCACTCGGTGCAACCGCGAGTTTGGCGGACTCTTTCGCCGTCTGCGCGGCTAGCTTGGCCTTCACTACCTTCGCGGCCACGGGTACGGGCTTCGCGGGTACGGGCTTCGCGGGTACGACCTTGGCGGGTCGCACAGGGGTAGAAGATTGGGCGACCTGCTTGACGCGAGCCGTCGACTTTCGCGCGGGCATTTCCATCGACACGTGCTCCTCTGCGCTCTTTTGCGCAGGCAAAATCGGACGCAGCAAAACTTTCAGCGTCCCAACTGGGACTCAACTCCGCCGAGCGGCGTTTCTTCCAGCGAGCTGCCATCCATTTGCGCCGCGACGCGTCGCACGAAGCGACTGTTCCCGGCCAGGTCCGGGCCCTGCGAGCGGCCGAACGGGTGGTAAGCCCCCTAGGGGCCACCCAACTTTCGTCGGGCAGACCCCAATGACGCGACAGGATGAAGGAGGGGGGCCCCCCCTGCGCAAGCAAAATCATCGCGGCGCGCGTTTTTTTTTAGCCCTATTTCGCGCGAGGTCGAGCCGGCGACGTGATTTTGTCGTCAGGGCCTTGACCCAGGGCCTGCCTAGGTGGCTCGAATCAACCGACTTTTGTGGCTGCGATAGATAAAAGCGCTGGAAAAATCAGCCCGCGAGCAGCGCGCGCACCACATCGCTGAGTTGTTTGCCGTCGACCCCGGTGAGGCGCGCTTTGGTGGTCTGGACCACGCGACCCATGTCTTTGATGGAAGAAGCGCCGAGCTCGGCGATGACGGCCCGGGCGGCTGCCTCGATGGCGTCCTTGGTTGGGGCTGCGGGGAGGTAGGCCTCGAGCAGGTCTCTCTCCCGCTCTTCCTGTGCGACCAAGTCGTCGCGACCGCCGGCTTTGTACTGCTCGATTGACTCCACGCGCTGCTTGCGCAACCCGCGGATAACATCGAACACCGCCCCGTCGTCGAGATCCTTGCCGCCGTCTACTTCGCGCTGAGTGACCGCCGCGCGCACCGAGCGGATGGTGTCCAGGAGGACCGCATCCTTGGCACGCATGGCTGCTTTCAAATCCTCAGCGAGCTTCGCTTTGATGCTCATCGCCAAGCTATACCCCGCTCGTGAGCTGGCAAAAAGAAGTCGATGAGCTGAAGCGCCGCAAAGCACTCGCCCGCGAGATGGGTGGCACCGAGAAAGTCGCGCGGCAAAAAAAGCAGGGCAAGCTGACCGTGCGCGAGCGCATCACCGCGCTGGCCGACGGGGGCTCGTTTCGCGAGGTGGGCAGCATCGCGGGCAAGGCCAAGTACAACGCGGAGCGCGAGCTCGAGAGCTTCTCGCCGTCCAACTTGTTGGTGGGCCGCGCGCGCATCGACGGGCGCCCTGTCGTCATCTCGGGCGACGACTTCACGGTGCGCGGCGGCGCAGCCGATGGCTCGGTGTGGGAAAAGCTCGCGTACGCCGAGCAGATGGCCCACGAGCTGCGGCTGCCGCTGGTGCGCCTGGTCGATGGAACGGGCGGAGGCGGCTCGGTCAAGATGCTCGACACACCCGACGGGCGAACCTACGTGCCGGCCGTTCCGGGTTTTCAGTTCGCGGTCGCCAACCTGAGTAAGGTGCCCATCGTGGGGCTCTCGCTCGGTCCCACCGCCGGCCTCGGCGCAGCCCGCGTGGTGATGAGCCACTACTCGTTGATGGTGCGCGGGATGTCGCAGCTGTTCGTCGCGGGCCCGCCCGTGGTGGCGGCGCTCGGCGAGCTGATCGACAAAGAGGGGCTCGGCGGCAGCCACATGCACGGCGCCAACGGCGTCGTCGACGACGTGGTGGAGAGCGAAGAAGAAGCTTTCGCGCGCACGCGTCGTTTCCTGTCTTATTTGCCGTCGTCGGTGCACGAGCTGCCCGCGCGCGGCCCGGTCTCGGACGACCCTGCGCGCAGCGAAGACTCGTTGATCGAGGCCATCCCACGCGACTCGCGGCGCGCGTACAAGGTGCGGCCCATCCTCGAGGCTGTGCTCGACCGCGGCTCGTTCTTCGAGATCGGCAACAACTGGGGACGCTCGGTGGTGACCGGTCTTGCGCGCCTCGATGGCTGGCCCGTCGCCGTGCTCGCCAACGACCCGGTGCACCTGGGCGGCGGCTTCAGCGCCGACGCCTCGCAAAAGCTGATTCGTCTGCTCGACCTCGCCGAGACGTTTCGGCTGCCGCTCGTGCACTTCGTCGACAACCCCGGCTTCGTCGTGGGCGAGCGATCGGAGCGTGCGGCCACGTTACGCCACGGCGCCCGCGCACTCGCGGCCATGTACCAGTCCAACATCCCCGTGTGCAGCATCTTGATGCGGCGCTGCTACGGCTTGGCGGGCGCCGGGCACATGAACCAGTCCAAGCTGCGCTACCGCTACGCCTGGCCGTCGGGGGACTGGGGCTCGTTGCCCATCGAGGGTGGACTCGAGGCTGCGTACAAGACGGAGCTCGCCGAGTCTGCGGACCCGGTCGCCAAGCTGGCCGAGATTCGTGCGCGCCTCGACGCCGTGCGTTCACCCCTGCGCACGGCCGAGGCGTTCTTGATCGAAGAGATCATCGACCCGCGCGAGACGCGGCCGCTGTTGTGCGAGTTCGCGAACCTGGCTGCGCCGCTGCGCGGGGATGCGCCGAGCACACTGCGCTACCGGCCGTGAGTGCGTGAGCGGTGGCTTGCGCGCGTTCGCTCGCGCGTCTCACCACGACCTGGGGTTAGCGAGCGGCGACGGGACGGGCTTGGCGCAAGATCCCGTTGTTTGCGTCAAGCTGTGCCAGCGCCGAGGGGCAAAAAGATCGTCAATTCGAGCAATTCATGAGTGGTCTGCCTGTTGCAATCACGCCTGAGAATGAAGGCGAGACAGCGCACTTTCCGCAGCTCCAGCATCACCGTGTTTGCCGCGTTCGTGGGGGTCGGCGCGTGCGACCTGCAGGAGTCAGATCCGTGCGAACAGGTCTCTTGCAACCCCGAGTTCCCGTCCGACGACGAGCCGTCCGACGAGGAGGAGGACGCCGGAAGGCCACGGGCTGACGCAGGGATGGACGCGGGCAAAGACGGCGGGCCGGAGACACGTCGGGACGCCAGCACCGACGCTGGTACGGCTTGCCCGAAAGAGCGACCCACCGTGGGTGCCGACTGCAGCTACGCCGAGATCTGTGTCTACCAGTGGTGTGCATTCGACGGGCATCCGACCGTGGAGTCGCTCTGCGAGAACAAAAAGACGAAGATCCGGATGACCAGCTGCAATCCGCCGTTCGACGTCGACGGCGGGCCGCCCGCGATCGATGCAGGGCCCAACGCATCGTCGGACGGCAGCATCGACCGCGCCACGGATGCGCGCGTCGACGGGCCAGACGGGAGCTGAGCGCGCCATGGCCCCCTCAGGTCTGTCGGGACCTCCACCCGAGACACACCTGCCTGACGACACCGTGCGCAGGCAGTGGCTGCGACGCATCGAAGCGGAGTACCGCTCGGCCGCTACGACGCAGCACTTCACGCTCTGGCTGATCCAGCTCGGCGCGCCGCCCGAGCTGATCGAGCTCGGCCTGCGCATCGTGGCCGACGAGCTCGCACACGCCGAGCTGTGCGCGAGCGTGTATCGCGAGGCGGGAGGTCGGGACACGCCGTCCCTCGCGCGCGAGACGCTGGGCCTGCCGCGTACCGAAGGAGAGCCGCTCGAACGCGATGTGTTCCGCGTCGCGGTCGAGCAGTTCTGTCTGGGAGAGACGGCGGCCGTGCGCATCTTCGGCTGCATGCGTGC
>JBEGTL010000027.1:0-30179 GCA_041179425.1 Pseudomonadota bacterium
GACGCGATCGGACACGAGGCCTTGTCGCGGCCGGGCCACCATCAACGACTCGGACTCGGACATGGAGAGGTCCACGCCGCGCGGAAGAGAGGGCACGCGCGACTCCCCCTTCGCCGGGCTGGAACCGATCGCCGTCGAGCGCGTGGTGGAGCGTCTCGCGGTCGGTGCCGCGGCCACGGGTTTGTCTTTTTTGGTCAGGGCTGAGACATCCGCCGTCTTGCCGAACGCAGGCGCCGCAGGCGCGCTGCGAGCGTGCGCGTCGGCGGCGGGGCGCCACAGCTGGCCCGCCACGGGGGCCACCACGCCCACACCCAGCAGTGCTGCCGCGATCCACAGACCGCGCCGCGGAGACCAGGTCGAGAGGCGCGGATGGGACCTGCATAGCTGACCTTCGTCGGACGGCAACGAGTCGTGGTCGCTCGCGCCCCCTCGTGCGCGCGAGCCAAGGTACGACGGAACGCGCGCGCCTTGTCCGCGCGAGTAGAGCGTGGCCTGCAGCTCGGAGGGCACGGCGCTCATCGGCAGCGGCGGCGGCTGCGCGGTCTCTGTCAGCTCGCTGAGCTCGATGGCGGCGGTCGGCAGGAGCGGCGCCGCGACCACGCGCGCGCGGTAGGACTCGATCGCGAGGGCCACGGCCGGGCTCGGCAGCGGTAGCGAGGGCGCGGAGCGAATCGAGCTCGCCGTGTTGACACGCCCTCCTGCACGCGCGGCCACGCCCGACAACGACGGGCTGGTGCGCGTGCGCGGCGGAGCCAACAAACGCGAGCCGCTCACCGTCTCGGGCACGCGTAGCCGGCGCAGCTGCGTGGCACTCTCGCGTGCCGCCGCGCCCGGAAAAAAGAACACGCCATCGGCGTACGGCTCGAGCGCCTCGCCCAGCTCTTGCACACTCTGGAAACGTTGCTCGGGGTCGGGATGAAGCGCACGCATGACGACGTCGGCGAGCCCTGCGTCGAGCATGGGACACAGCTCGGCGAGCGGCGTCGCCTTGCCCTCGACGATGCGGATGGCAAGCGCGCCGATCGAGTCGGCGTTGTAGGGGTAGTCCCCGGACAGCGCGCGATAAAAGATGACGCCGAGTGCGTACACGTCGCAGCGCGCGTCGATCATGCGTGCGTCGCGCATCTGCTCGGGCGCCATGTACTGCGGGGTGCCGAACACGGTGCCCTCGCGTGTGAGCTCCTTGCCACGCGCGAGCTTGTCGGTGAGCTTGGAGATGCCGAAGTCGAGCACCTTGGGCTCGCGCGGCTCACCGTGCGGGTCGGTGCAGAGCAAGATGTTGTCTGGCTTGAGATCGCGATGGATGACGCCGCAGCGGTGGGCCGCATGCACGCCGCGCAGCACGGGCATCATCAGCCGCACGAACTCGTTGGGGTCGGACACGCCGCGCAACAACAGCGCCGACAATGACTCGCCGTACAGCAGCTCCATCACCAAGAACAGCGCGCCCTCGTGGCGACCCACGTCGAACACGTTCACCACGTTTGGATGATCGATGGCGCTGGCCGTCTGCGCCTCGCGCATCAGGCGGAGCGAGTGCTCGTCGTCACCGCTGCCCTCACGCTGCAGCAGCTTGATGGCGACCTGTTTGCCGGTCAGCTCGTTGGTCGCCGCATAGACGGCGCTCATACCGCCTTTGCCGAGCACACGATCGAGGCGGTACTTGTCCGCGATTACTGTCCCGAGGGTCGGGTCCATCTATCCCTCACGCGCCCAAGCAAAGGAGGCTCTGAGCGCCGTGTCGCACACGTACGCGCGGACCCTCCCGCAAGCAATGCTGCGTGCGAGCAAACTCGCGGCAAACGTGATGTTGGCGTGCGCGCCCCTTCTAGAGCCGCTGTACGAACACCGTCTGGCTGCGCGCGTGCCCAGTGCCCGGAACGCCAGGCCACTCCGGGGGTCGGGACGGTCCGCGTTGCTCTCGGTGCGCCGAGAAGATAAAGGGCGGGGCCATGGTGCCGCTCGACTTCTACCTCGCGTTGCCGCCGGCCGAACGACGTGTCTTCGACCTGTGGCTCGTCGTTCATCATCCCCTGACGATCGACGATCTGCAGCGCTGGGTCGCGCTCGCGGCCCTTCCGCCGGCAGACCACGCGCCCAAGACGCAGCGCGACTTCAAGGCGTTGTTCGAGCGCTGGAAAGCGAACGGGCTGCTCACCAAGTTGGCTTCCCGGTACGCCAGCTCCGAGTACATCCTGAGTCACGTGGTGCGTCACGCGGTGGCGGCACAGCTCGCACCGGCAGAGCTCGCCCGGCTGGCCGCGATCGTGCGGCGCGAGAGCCCGCTGACGAGCTACTACGTGCAGAGCGCCAACGAGCGGCTGGCGCGCGAGCTGTTTTTGCTGATGTACCTCGAGCCGGCCCCGCAGCTCGCCGCGGCGCTCGCCCGCTTCGAGGCGATGTTGCCCGCGGACGACCTTCCGCGCATCTTGTTCGATGCGCTGGGCATGTGCCCGCCGCGCGAGGGCCTCGACAAGCTCGGCAGCGCGCGCGCGGACCGCTACGTGCGCACGGCCGTGTCGCTCGCGGTCGAGCACCTGCTCGCGCTCGGCCCCGGACCGCTGCAATACGTGCTCGACGCACGCGCGCGCCTGGACAGCGCGGTGCTCCTCGACGCCCTCTACTACCTGACGCTGCGCGGAGACCTGGAGCTCGTAGGGCAAGTGGCCGGCGACGACACGCACGTCGACGTGTTGTCCGCGCGCTCTTTCTTGGCGCTGGCCGAGGGTGACTTCCGCACCGCGCGACAGCACGCCCAACACGCGCTCGAAGCCACGCGCACCAAAAAGACGCGCCAGCTCAAGGGCGTGAGCAACCGGCTGTGGCCGTGGCTGGTGTTGGCCCTGCTCACCAGCACCGAGGCGCCCGAACACGCCGCGCTCGCACGCGAGGTGATGCGGCTGCCCCCCAAGAAGCTCTCCCCTTGGTGGAACTTGCCTCCGCTGCTGGCCCTGCGCGGCTTTCTCGACGGCGAGCCCAGCAGCACGCGCGAGGATCGCGGCTGGCTGCAGCCGCACGGCTGGGAGGAGCGCACGCTGTGGGGCCTCTCTGTGCGCTTCCGTGGCGAGATAGCGTCGTCGGAGCGGACCAAGTCGCTCGCCCACTACGGCGAGCGGGCCGCGCAATCGGGCCTGGCCTGGCTCGCCGCGGAGCTCCCTCGCATCGCACTCGCGGCGCAGGGCCAGGCGTCCGAGGTGTCGGGTCTCGCGGCCCTCTACCTCGCGGAGCAGCCGTGGGAACGTGCGCTGCGCGCCCTCGAGAGTGCGCTCTCGACAGCTGACGACGCGGTCGTCAGCCCCACCACGCAGAACGAAGAACGCCTGGTCTGGAGCCTGGTCGTGCAGAGCGAGCGTTCGCACCGGCTCAGCGCGCGCGTGCAGACGCGCACCAAGAGTGGCTTCAGCGCCGGCCGCCAAGTGAGCTGGAAGAAGCTGCACGACGCGGGTCTCGACGCGCCGTACGCGTCCGAGCACGATCGCCGCGTGATCGCGCTGATCAAGCTGGTACGCGACTTCTACCATCCCGGCGCGGGCAACTACGAGCCGCTGCCGAGCGCAGCGCTCGCACTGGTCGGTCATCCACTCGTGTTCTCGGACCTCGAGTGTTCGACCCACGTAGAGGTGGTGCGGCGCGACGTGCGCATCGACGTGCGCGATCACGAAGGCGAGGTGCTGGTCACGGTGCTGCCCGGCGCGTGCGTGCTCGACGAGGCCGTGTGCGAGCGCGAGGGCGTCGAACGCATCCTCGTCTACGCGCTCACGCCCCAGCAGCGCATCATCGCGCAGCAGCTCACCGCAGGGGGCCTACGTCTGCCCGCCGCGGCACGTCCGCGCGCGCAGCAGGTGCTCGGTCAGCTCGCGTCTCACTTTCCCGTCAGCTCCGAGCTGCCGCTCGAGACGCCCAACGTCAGCGAGGTCCCGGCCGACCCACGCGTCTACATCCAGCTGCGCCGCGCAAGCCCGGGTCTGCGTGTGAGGTGGTGCGTCGTGCCGCTGGGCAGCGGTCCGCAGTTCCCACCGGGCGTGGGCAGCGCCAACGTGCTCGGTACGCGCACGCTCGAGGCGGGCACCAGTCTTCGCTCGCGCGCGGGGGAAGACCCCGCCGCTTCGACCAACGTGCGCTGCACGCGTGACCTTGCCGGCGAGACGCGCGAGCTGGCCCGTGTGCTGTCGGCGTGCCCCACGCTGGCCGATGTCGACGCCGATGCGCGCGAGCTCTCGCTCTCCGATCTCACGGCGTGCCTCGAGCTCTTGTGTGAGCTGCGCGCGCTGGGCGACAGCATCGTCGTCGCGTGGCCCGACGGGCAGGCCCTCGCCGTGGTCGCCGAGCGCAAGGTGTCCGATCTCAAGCTCGCGCTCCGCGAGCAAGGCAGCTGGTTTCACGCCGAGGGCGAGCTCGCGGTCGACGCCACGCGCAAGCTGAGCTTTCGTGAGCTGCTCGACCTGGTCGCTGTGCAGTCAGGTCGCTTCGTGCCGCTCGGCGACGGCCAGTTCTTGGCGCTCAGCGAGTCGTTGCGGCGCACGCTCGACAGCGCCGTCGCGCTCTCGCGCACGAAGGGCGCGGAGGTCTCACTACACCCGCTCGCGGTGCTCGGCCTCAGCGAGCTTTCCGAAGCACAGCTGAAGACGGACAAGCTCGTCAGCGAGCGCTTGCTGCGTGCACGCGAGGCGCCCGCGCTCTCGCCCGAGCTGCCGCACACGTTCGAGGCGACGCTGCGCCCGTACCAGCGCGAGGGCTACGTGTTCCTCAGTCGCCTCGCGCACTGGGGCGCCGGCGCGGTGCTCGCCGACGACATGGGTCTCGGTAAGACGCTGCAGACGTTGGCCCTGATGGTCGAGCACGCTTCACGCGGACCGGCGCTGGTGGTCGCACCCACCTCGGTGTGCACCAACTGGCTCGACGAAGCGCGCAAGTTCGCGCCCAGCCTGCGCGTGGTGCGCTTCGGCGGCGGCCCGCGCGAGCAGGTGCTGCGCGAGCTCGGCCCGCTCGACGTCCTGGTGTGCAGCTACGGCCTGTTGCAGCAAGAAGGCGCGCTGCTGGCCAGCAAACGATTTCAGGTAATCGTGCTCGACGAGGCGCAGGCCATCAAGAACGCCGGCACCCTGCGGGCCAAGGCCGCGCTCGGCCTGGTCGGCAACGTGCGCATCGCGCTCACCGGCACGCCCATCGAGAACCACCTCGGCGAGCTGTGGAGCATCCTCAGCTTTGCCAACCCTGGCTTGTTGGGCACGCCGAAAAACTTCGAAGACCGCTTCGTCAAGCCCATCCAGCGCGACGGCGACCGCGCCAAGAGCCTCTTGCTGCGGCGACTCATCAAGCCCTTCGTGCTGCGCCGCAAAAAGAGCGAAGTGCTCGACGACCTGCCGGACAAGACCATCATCACGCTGCGCGTCGAGCCGAGCGAAGACGAACGCGCGTTCTTTGCCGCGCTGCGCGAGCAGGCTCTCGCGCGCGTGAGCGACCGCGACAAGCCGGCCGAGGCGCGCATCCGGCTGCTGGCCGAGCTCATGCGCCTACGCCGCGCGGCTTGCCATCCGGCGCTCGTCGCGCCCGACAGCGCGCTCGCCAGCAGCAAGCTCGCCACCCTGGAGGCGTTGCTCGAGGAGCTGATCCAGGGGGGCCACCGCGTGTTGGTGTTCAGTCAGTTCGTCGACTACCTGAGCCTCGTGCGCGAGCGACTCGTCGCGCTCGGCATCAGTCATCAGTACCTCGACGGCAGCTCCAGCACGCGCGCGCGTGCGGATGCGGTCGCGACCTTCCAGGCGGGCAGCTCCGACGTCTTTTTGATCAGCCTCAAAGCGGGCGGCTTTGGCCTCAACCTGACGGCAGCAGACTACGTGGTGCACCTCGATCCGTGGTGGAACCCGGCGGTCGAGGACCAAGCGTCCGATCGCGCGCACCGCATCGGCCAGACTCGCCCGGTCACCATCTACAGGCTCGTGATGGAGGGCAGCATCGAAGAAAAGATCTTGGCGTTGCACGCAAACAAGCGACAGCTCGCCGACGACCTGCTCGAGGGCACCAGCGCGGGTCCCACGCTCAGCGTGGACGAGCTCATCGAGCTGCTGAGCGCGCCGCACGACGCCCCGTCCGAGACACCCCCGCGTGTCACCGCCGCGCAACAGCCGCGCGTGAGCACACCGGGGGAGTGAACCCTCCGCGCCGCGTATCACGGTGCGATGCTTCCGATGCCGCACGACCCCACCTACGAGCCGGCCTTCGTCGCGGCGCTGCTCGCTGAAAAGGCGCCGCGCTTCGCGCACCAGCCGGTGACGCGCCTCGCGCACGGCAGGGACTGCGACGTGTTCACGCTGGGTGAGGCCCACGTGGTGCGCGTCGCCCGCAACCTGGGCGCAGCGCGGGGCCTCGTGCGCGAAGCGAAGCTCTTACCCTCTCTGGCGGCGCAGCTTCCGCTTCGCATTCCCCTGCCGGTGCATCTGGGTGCGCCGGCAGACGAGCGAGACGTCTGCTTCGGCGTGTACGAGAAGCTGCCCGGCGTGTGTCTGTGCGACGTGCCCCTTCCCGACGACGACTACAGCGAGCTCGCCCCGCTGCTCGGCGCGTTCACGCGTTGCCTTCACGCGGTGGCACTGCCCACCGACATCGACCTGCCCGACGACTCGATTGGACGGCTCGACCCGGCGCGACGTAGTACCTCGACGCGTGCGTCGCTTACGCAGCTGGTGTGGGAAGGAGGCCTCTCGCGCGCACAGCGCGTGCGTCTCGAAGCCGCTCTCGACCTCGCCGAGCAGACGCCTTTGTCGAGCGCGCGCGTGCTCGTCCACGCCGACTTGCACCCGTGCAACATGCTGATCGACGAAGACGGCTTCACGGGCATCATCGACTGGGTCGACGCACACCGCGGTCATCCGGCTGCCGATCTCTCCGCGCCCTATCTGACGCTTCCCAGCGCGACGCACGCGGCGTTCTTCGCGGCGTACGGAGCGATTGCCGACCACACTTTTGTCTGGGCTCGCTGGCGCGCGATCAGCTGGCTCACCGCCGCGCTCGCCGGCTCCCAAGCGCGCGGTGACGGCTCGATGGTGCACAACTGCGTGGCGCGCCTCGCGGCGATGGCGACCTGATCGGCGCTCAGGCGGCCAGCTCTTTGAGCCGCTTTGCGAGCAACAGTTCGAGCTCTTCGAGTGCCTTGGAGAAGCCCTCGATGCCCTCTTTGAGCTTGTCGTGCGCCATCCGATCGGCGACGTGCATCTTGTCGAAGGTGGCCTTGTCCATCGGGATACGCTCGATGGTCAGGGTCTTGGCGTGCGCGGGGTCGAGCTTGCGCGGCAGCGCGCCCTTTTCATTCTGCAGCTCTTCGAGCAGCTTGGGCGCGATGGTGAGCAGGTCGCTGCCGGCGAGCTCTTTGATCTCGCCGATGTTGCGGAAGCTCGCACCCATGACCTCGGTCTTGTAGTCGAACTTTTTGTAGTAGTTGTAGATGGTGGTGACGCTCACCACGCCCGGGTCCTCGGCCGCCGTGTAGTCCTTGCCCGTGTCCTTCTTGTACCAGTCGAGGATGCGGCCCACGAACGGCGAGATCAGCGTGACCTTGGACTCGGCACAGGCGATGGCCTGATGCAGCCCGAACAGCAGCGTCAGGTTGCAGTGAATGCCCTCTTTTTCGAGCGCCTCGGCGGCCTTGATGCCCTCCCACGTGGAGGCGATCTTGATCAGCACGCGCTTGCGATCGACGCCCGCGGCCTCGTACTGCTTGATGATGGCGCGCGCCTCGGCGAGTGTCTTGTCGGTGTCGTAGCTCAGGCGTGCATCGACCTCGGTGGACACGCGACCAGGCACGATCTCCAAGATCTTGCGGCCAAAGGCGACCGCCAGCGTCTTGAACGCCTGCGCCGCGACGGCTTCGTCGGTCGCGCCGCTGCCGGCGTCGACCTTGGCCTGCTTGAGCACGTCGTCGACGATGGACGAGTACGCCGGCATGCCGGCTGCGGCGGTGATCAGCGAGGGGTTGGTGGTGGCGTCGGTGGGCTTGAACTTCTGCATCGACTGCAGGTCGCCCGTGTCCGCCACGACGGTGGTGTACTGCTTGAGCTGCTCGAGAATCGTCGCGTCTGACGTTGCCATGGCCGCACCTTGTCGAAGCGCGCCCCTTGAGCGCGCGAGCCAAACCCGAGCGCGCTCTCGGGCGCGCGAGCGAAGATGGAGAAGGTCTGGCTGAGGTCTACCGCAGATCCAGCAACGAGACGAGACGCGGCCCGCGAACGTCTGCCCTAGCGCGACTTGGAGCGACGGAAGCTGCTGGCAAGCGAGCGAAACGTCGAGAACGCCCCGCGTGTTGGAGGCGGAGCCACCGGAGCCACGGTGGAGGACCCGGCCGCGGTCGTGTCGGCAGGCGCAGTAGCAACGCTCACGGGCGTCCGCTCGACGGCAGGTACGAGCAGGCTGAGCCCATCGCTGTGCGCCTCTGCGTGGGCGCCTGGTTCTTCGTCGAAGGTGGTCCATGCGGACCCGAGGGCTGGCACCTTCGGCGCCGGCGCAACCGTGCGAGCGACCGGCACGTCGAGGTCGTCATCCGCCGGGGGCTCGTAGTCGAACTGCTCAATCGTGGGCGTGAGCCGGCCGAGGTCGCTCGAGGTGGGGAGCAGGGTGAGCCCGTCTTGCTGCGCAGGCGCGTCGACCCAGGTGTCGCGCGACTCGCGTGCGGGCAAGCTCAGGCTCTGCAGCAGCACCAACGAGTCGCTGCGGAAGACCGGCATGCCACACGTGGGCCCCAGCTTCTTGAGCGTACCGAAGGCCAGGAACGGCACCGGCTTGTTGAGGACGGGCGTGGTGATCTCACGATTGGACGCGACCTGAAACAAACGCCGCGGCACCGAGGACGTGGCCCACACCTGCACCGTGCGCGGGGTGGCTTTGAGCACGAGGCGACCCGATGCGGCGTGCCACTCGGCCTCGGTGAAGCGCCCGTAGACGGCGAGCTGTGCGCCGTCTTCGTACGCGTGCACATCGGAATCCGCGACGACCGCGTGGTCTTGACCACGAAAGTTGATGGTACAGCGAGCCGGCACCGCACGATTGAGAGCCTGGATCAAGAGCTCGCGCGCGTCGGCGAGCTCGGTCCCGCGGGGCGCAGTCGGCAGGACAGCAGCGGTGCCGATGCCCAGGCGGCTCTTCAGCTCGCCCAAGGCGCGCTCGTCTGCACCGCCCGCTACGAAGTAGTACGTCTCTCCGGCCGCGAGCGCGCTGGCCGCGTCTCCGTCCAAAAAGGACGCCTCGCTGCCATCGCCGCCGTCCTCGGCGACGGTGCCCTCGGCAACCAGCTCCTCGGCGGCCAGGTCGTCGATGACGAGGTCTTGGGCCGTGAGCTCTTCGGAGAGGAGCTCTTCGGCGCCGACGGCATCGCTGCCGGTCGAGGCGCGCGGGTCTTCCGCGTGGAGACCGGCAAGCAGGGGCTCGTGTTCCTGTGCGCTTGGTTCGTCGGCAGGAGCGGTCACGGTCTGGTCCTTGGCAGCGGCCACGACTTGGTCGTTACCAGCAGTAGCACCTGCAGCGTAACAATGCGGCCCGTGGGACGACCCCTCCGCGCTGGCCGCGAAATAAGGTTCGCGCCCGCTGCGATCGAAGTGCGTGAGACGAGCCTCACACGCGGGACACTCGAGCGGCACCAGCTCGCGCGCCCGCGCCCGCCCTCGCTTGCCGCCGCCGAACGACTCGCGGATGGCTCGGTAGTCTTCTGGCGTGAGCGCGACACCGAGTGCCTGAAGCTCGCCGATCGCACGTTTTGCGCCGCCGTAAGGAACCAGCAGCGCCGGGTCCGTCTTCGCCAGCGTACCGATCTTTGCTCGTGAGTTCATTGGACGCCGTACTAGCTAGTCGCGTTGCAAACAACAGCAACGACTCTGCTTGCTACCACAACGGTTTGACCACTGTCACGTTCGCCGGCAAGCGCCCCTGGCGGCGCGGGCTACCAAAAACGCAGCGAGGGCCGCGGGAGGTTCGCGACTACGTCTGTTCCAACGGTACGAGTGCCAGGCAGACGGACGCTATGCGATCTATCCACCTTTGCTCGCGCGCGGAAGAGCCGCGCGCTTCGCCACACGCCAAGACACGCCATCGCGCGATCCCGATTACCAGCCCACGGCCGCTCGTGCTCTGCCTCGCTCTCGCCGTCCATTATGCTAGACGGCCGCTCATGATGCCGTCCGAAGACCTAGCGCTGCCCATCGACCCAGGGCGTTTGTCGCGCGACCCGCTGGGTTTTGTGTTCGCCGTCGCCCGTGGCTGGTACCGCCGAGACCGCCGCCGTCGCAGAGTGAGCCGGGCCGCCTGAGGTGCGTGCCGCCGAGCGTTCAGGCCTCGCCGCGCTCGACCGCGAGCACTCTCTGCACAACCGGATCGGCGTTCATGCGCGCCATCAGGGCCGCCACTTTGGGAAACCGCTGCGCGTCCACGCCGTCACTCTCGAGCCAGCGCGCGACCGTGAACAGGTACATGTCGCTGACGCTGTACTGCGCGCCCAGTACCCCAAGGTCCCGCCAACTCGGCGCACGTCAGCTCGGCTGCGTGCGGTACGAGGTGGACTGCACCACGCGCGGCGCCGCGGCAAGGGCCTTCGCCGCAAACAGCGCGACGACCGCGAGCACGAAGATGTGCGCCGCGTGCAGGCCCAGATCGTGGCCCGCCCCGCGCTCGAGGTGATCGAGGTGCCCACCCGCATGAAACGCGATCGCGACCGCCATGCTGCGGTTGGCTTGCTCGAACATCCACGCGATGGGCAGCGCGTAGAGCGGCAGCTCGATCATCGACAGCGCAAGCTGCAGCCAGTCGAAGCCCGCCGCTTCAGGCGTGAAGGAGTAGAACAGGTGCCAGCTCCCCCACATCGAGCCCACCAGCAGCGCGCCGCGCACGGCACCAAACCGACGCGCCATCGGTGCGTGTGCAAAGCCGCGCCAACCAAACTCCTCGCCCAGCGGGAACACGATCAAGGCAGCCACGTGCTCCGCGTTGAGTGGCGGGTGAAACCAAGCTTTGGGGTGTCCGCCCAGCGCCGCGTACAGCGCGGTCGCCACCAAGTGAATCGCGAGCGGTGTGACCAGCGCGAGCAGCGGCCAGTGCACGGGCGTCTTCCAGCGCGTGAACACCTCGCGCAGCCGATGCCGTGGACCTGCCACGGCCAGCACCGCGAGCAGCGGCCCAAAAGCACTCAGGCCCACACACGCGATGCCCAGCGGACTGGGGACCTCGCGTCTGAGCCAGGCGAGGATGACGGGGACACTCAGGGACCAAGTGATGAGGCACGCCAAGACGAAGAAGAGAAACACTCCCGCTTCGCGTGCTGCCGGCTCTTTGGAAAAAACGTTCGCGGTCATGCCGGCGAGACAGCGCGCAACGCGATCGGTTTCCGCATGGCGCGCGCAAACACTGCTTTGGCGCGTTCTATCAGGCCCAAGTGAAACGAAGCGCCAGCTCGTCTCGCCCCGCGCTGTAGCTCGCGATCTTCGCCGAGGTCAGCTGGGTGCCGACCGCGGTCAGCGAGGCGCTGACTACGGCAAGCTGACCGTTGCGAAAATAGCGAAACTTGTGCAGGACGTAGCCCCGCAGCTCGACCTGCATCGCCATCGGGCCGAGCTTGACGATCTGCGCACTGCCGCCCTGGTAGTACCGTGCCCACATGCGATGAATCGCGGGCAGCGCAGCCCACAGCTCCACGCGAGACTCCTGCGCTTTTTTGGCCGCCGAGACGAGTGAGGTCCCTTGTACGTGCGCACCTACGCGCGCGCCGATGTCTTGCGCCGCTTCGGCGCCCAGCAGCATGTTGTCACAGGCCTGATAGTGGGCGAGCGCCAGCTCGACCGGGGCCCAGTTCATGGCCAGACTCGCGCGAATCTGTTCAGGCACACCAGGTGCGACAGCAGCGGCGTAGCGCTCGTAGAGACCGCCCTTTTTCAGCTGATCGAGCGATGCCAGCAGCAGTCGGTTTTTGACCGCGGTCACGGGCGTGAAGTCGACCGCGTGAGGAATGAGGACTTCACGCCCTTCCTCCCGCTGGCTGCGATCATCTTCGTGATCCACCGGCTTGGTCATGCGGACGGATCGTACAACCACGCGCGAGGCAACGCGACCAGGGTCGCACGTGGGCGTGCGGCTAGCTACGGTTGTGCTCGGCGGGACTGGTGCCGTGCCAGCGCCGAAACGCGTGGTGAAAGGCGGTAGTGTCGGCGTATCCAAGCAGCGCCGCCACCTCCACGATGGAGATCCCGCGCTCGAGGTAGGCCACACTCAGCTCTCGCCGCACCGCTTCCACCACGCCCGCGAACGAGGTGCCCTCGTCTTGCAAGCGGCGTTGGAGGGTACGCGTGCTGATCGCGAGCGCGCGTGCGGTCCCCTCGACGGTGCAGCGACCCGACGCGAGCGCCGCGTGCACGGCCGCGCGCACCTCCGTAGACGACGAACACGTCGCCGGCAAACGCGCGAGCGCACGCGTCACCTGCTGCGCAAAGATCGCACAGAAGGCCGCGTTGGCGTGAGGCATGGGGGTGTCGAGCACGGCGTCGTCGAGCTCGATCTCCGTGTGCTCGGCCGAGAAGGAGAGTGCGCAGCCGAACAACGTTTGGTGCTCGTGGGTGGACCTGGGTGCCGCGTGCTGAAACGAGACGTGGCGCGCGCACAACGGCTGTCCCGTCAGCGCACGCAAACCGAGCGCGACCTCGGCCATCATACACTCGTGTGCATGACGCGCGTGGGCGCCCTGGGCGCCCGCCAGCTGGTAGCGCAGCGCGATACCGCCCGCGCGCGGCTGGGACGTCATGCGCTGTCCGTCGCCCCAGTAGCGCTGCTGCTCGACCATGCGATCGAGTGCAGCACGCACCGACTCGCTCGCCATCAGCAGCAACAGACCTGCGTCGAACTCGCCCACGTTCTGCACGTCGGCGGCCAGGTGCAGACCAAAGTTGTCGTCGCCCGTCAGCAGAAAGAGTCCCTCACTGATCTGCGCGACGACCGCGTACGGGACACGCGCCTCCGGGTCGGCGAGCAGACTCGGCGACACGCCCGCGCGCAAGAACAGCGGGCTCGCATCGTGACCACGCCGTCGACAAAACTCGAACGTGCGCGCGAGCATGCGCGCCGACAGCGTGCCGCTCGTGTGCGCGGCCGGCCGGCTCATGGGGCGGCGGTCGTGCTCTGCCCACGCACGAAGCGCTCGATGGCCGCGGCGAGCTTGACTGGACTCTCGAGGTGCGGGCAGTGACCCACGCCGTCGAGCACCTCGAGCTTGGCGCCCGGGATGGAGCGCACCACATGCTCACCGTGCAGCACCGGAAACAGCGTGTCACGCTCGCCCCAGACCACCAGCGTGGGCACCCGGATGTTGGCGAGGTCGACGTTGCTGAGCACGCCGTCGATGTTGCCCGCCATGGTGCTGGTGTGGAGATCGAGCATCAGGCGCTCGTACCAGTCGGCCGAGCGTCGCAGCTGGTCGGCCAGGTGCACGCGCACAGGGCGCGGCAGCCACGGCGGGCTCGCGAAGATGCGCGACAAGAAACGCTGGTAGCCGTCGGCGTCGCGCACGATGAACAGGTTCTCGCCCTCGCGCTGCTCGTCGGTCACCGAGCGCACGCCCGGCACGTCGATGCCCGCGCCGTCGACGAGCACCAACGACGCCACGCGACCGCCGCGATCGTTGGCGGCGATCTCGGCGGCGATGGCCGCGCCGAGCGAGTTGCCCATCAGGTGGAAACGAGGACCGCCGATCTCGCTCAGCACCTCGCCGATCCACGAGGCGTAGGCCGCAAACGTGTGCCGCTCGCGCGGGTCGAACCAGCCATCTCCAAAGCCGGGCAGCGCTGGCGCCACGACACGAAAACGCTTCACCAGCGGCGCCGCGGCGCGCAGGAACGAGTCGGGCTTGTCGGCGAAGCCGTGCAGCCAGACCAGGGTGGGCGCGTGGGCCGGGCCACACTCGAGATACGGCGTGACGCGCCCGCTCGCGGCGTGATGACGCTTGAGCTTGGCGTGCACGGCGCGACGTTGCGCCTGCTCCGCGAGGTGGAGGATGCCGGCGCCAAGGTGACTTTCGATACGTGCGCGCATCGGCGCACAGTGCGTGATCCGAGCGACCAGATCAACGGACGACGACTGACACCAACGACACATCATCGACAAATCGCGGTCGGCCGCGTCCCCACGCCGGTGCTAGCCGAGTGCGCGCAGCGATCGCAGGCCGGTCGCGATGGGCTCGCGCTGGACAAAGCGCACCTCCAGCTGCTCGAGCTCGGCCTCGACGGTCGACGCGAGCGGGCCCGTGCGCTCACCGAGGCGAAGGAGTGCCTCGAGCACGTTGAAGCGCAGCAGCCACTCGTCCGGGAAGGCGCGCGTCAGCTGGTCGTGCAGCTGCGCGAGGACCCCCACGGCCGCGCTTCCGAGCAGACCGTGCAGGGCGGCCGAGGCGCGCTCGTGCAGCGCCTCGAGTGTACGGTCGGTCGGCGAGAGCTCTCGTGGCCGCGGCACCAGCTGCGGCGACGACTCGGTGGGTGGGTCAAAACCGTCGGGCAAGAGCGGCGATGCCGTCTCGACCTCGTGGGCAAACACCAGCTCGTACGACGCGACGCGTGGCACCAGCAGCGACGCACCACGCTCGATGACGCAGTCGTGGAGACGCACCCGACGCACCCCCCCTTCGGTCCCGTCGAGGGTGACGATGCGGCCACGTACCGTGAGCCCCGCGCGCGTACGGAGACACAGGCCGTCGGCTGCCTCACGGGCGCGCAGCTGAGCGACAGATACGCGGTGGAGCGGCGTCCCGTCGTCGAGCGCACCGAGGACAAGACAGTAAGGTCCGTCCACACGCGTGATGTGCGGCGGCGCGCGGTGTGCGTCGACCACCGCACACGCACCGCCGAGCAGCACGCACGCGTCGTCGAAAGCCTCGACCCTGCCCACCAGCGACAAGCCGCGTTGCAGTCTGAGCGTCGCGATCTCCTCGCTTCTGCGGGCACGCTCGAGTGCCTGACGCCCGCCGCGGGCGTAGCTCAGCTGCTGCTCGACGGACGAGAGCACCTCGTGCAGGTGGGCGAAGTCGCGCGCGACGAACAAGTGCGGCTGCGCGCGCGTGATGTCGTAGGTAAGCTCGCTGCAGTCCGCGGTGAGCACACGCTTGTCGACCTCGGGCGCGTGGCAGAAGTGACCTTCGCCAATCGACGACAGCAGACCCGCGCCGTACAGACGGTAGTCCGTGGGCGTGCCGACCAGACCGTACTCCACGGTCCACCAGTACAGACGCGACAGCCGCGTCGCTTCGCTCACTTCGTGCTCGCCGCGGTACAGCGCCGCGAGCGCCTGCTCTGCGCGGAGCACCTGCTCGGGGGTGGCGTCACTCTGCTGCTTGAGCTCGGACAGCGTGTAGATGGCCTGGTAGACGGCGCGGTCGTGCGGCGTCTCGAAGGCGTGCTCGCCCGCCTCGCCGATGCGCCGCAGGTACAGCGCGTAGTCTGGCTGCGCGAGGAACGGCGCGTGCCCTGCGGCCTCGTGGATGATGTCCGGCGCCGGCGTGTACGCGAGCTGTGCGACGCTGCGCATGTCGGCGGCGATGGGCAGCACCCCGCGCGCCTGAAAGGCCTGAAATGCGCGCGGCGGGATGAAGCCGTCGACACACACCGCGCGGAAGCCCACCCGAGCCAGCTGCTCGCTCATGTGCGCGATGTTGGGGATGCGGTCGACCGAGATGCCCGCCGCGGCAAAACCGCTCGCGTAGGCCGGGTGCGCCGTGCGCAGGTGCCGCGCGTGCGTCTGGGTCAGCACGAAGCGCCAGACCGCCTGGTCGCGTGCGCTGTACGCCCCGTAGTCTTGCGCGACGACGTACTTCCGTAAGTGCGCTGGGACGGCCTCGCAGTCCATGTCCAACTGTACCGCGTTCGTGTCCCTGTGATCGGAGGGGTGCGTCTTCTACCGGGCCGTCTGCGGTTTGTGCCCCACAGCACGCGGACCTGGAGCCGACGGGGCGAGCCGTCTGGTGACCTCGGTCGCGATTCCGTCTCGGCCCCAGTACTTCAGCGGGGACGGAGGTAAGCTGCCCACGCACTCGCCCTTTCCTGGTCCAGAAGCACGTCGCACATGTGCATAATGGGCAGATGTGGAGAGAGTGCTTAGCTTTCTCGGTTGTCTTGACGAGCGCAGCGCTCGTCTACGGAGCGAACGAGGAAAATCCGTGGCCTAGCTTCCGCACGCCGGTCGCAGGGCCCGCGCGCGCCATCGGTGAGTACTCGGGCGGCTGTCTGCAAGGGGCCGAGGCACTTCCCCTCGACGGTGAGGGCTACCAAGTCATGCGCCCGAGCCGCAAGCGCTACTACGGGCACCCCGCGCTCGTCGACGTGGTGCAAAAGCTCGGACGCCGCGTGCACAACCAACAGCTCGGCACGGTGCTGATCGGCGACCTGAGTCAGGTCCGCGGAGGTCGCGCCGCGAGCGGACACGCCAGCCATCAGACCGGGCTCGACGTCGACATCTGGTACGCCCACCCCGCGCGCGCAGCCAAAAAGAGTCTGTCGCTCGATGCGCGCGAGGTCCTCAAGGCCGAAGACGTGGTCGATCTCCAGCATCAGGTCATCGTGCCGCGCTGGCGCAAACACGTCGCGCGCGTGCTGCGTCTCACCGCCGACGACCCGCGCGTCGAGCGCGTCTTCGTCAACCCCGTCATCAAACACTCGTTGTGTGAGCAGCCTGGCGAGAGCCGTGCCTGGCTGCGCAAGATTCGGCCGTGGTACGGACACGCCGATCACTTCCACGCGCGCCTCGCCTGCCTGCCCTCCGACCTGGACTGCAAGGCCCAGGCGCCGCTCGCCCCCGGTGACGGCTGCGACAAGCTGGGCAGCTGGCTGCGCACCAAGCGCCCGGGGCCGGTCGCGCCGTCCGCACGCAAGCCCGTCCGCAAGGGCGGCCCGCCCAAGGCGCTGGTCGAGTATCGCAAGGCGATAGCCCAAGGGCACGGCTGGCCCGAGCGCTGCAACGCGCTGCTCGAGCCCGAGCTGCCCGCGACCGGTCGTCTGGCGCAGAGCGACCCGCGCTAACTCGACAAAGTGCCACCCGCCCCTCTAACCGCGAGACTTCGTGCCTACTGCTAGGAGCGAGGTCGAACGACATGCCCGGTTGGGTCCAAGCTGGTCTGTGGGGATTGTTGGCGGGTAGCGCGCTGTTGCTCGGCGCGGGCATCGGCTACGCACTCAAGCTGTCTGCACGCATGGTCGCCGGCGTGATGGCCGTCGGCGCGGGGGTGCTCATCTCCGCACTGTCGTTCGACCTGATGCAGGAGGCGCTCGAGGCTGGCGGCATGCTGGCCACCGCGTTCGGGTTCTTGTCCGGTGCGACGGTGTACAGCGCGGCCAACTACCTGCTCACGCGACGTGGCGCCAAGCACCGCAAGCGCTCTGGCGATCAACAAAAGGCTGAGCTCGACAACGGCGGCAGCGGGCTCGCCATCGCCCTGGGCGCTCTGCTCGACGGCATCCCCGAGTCGATCGTGATCGGGGTCAGCCTGCTCGAGGGCAAGGGCGTCAGCACCGTCACCGTGATCGCGGTCTTTTTGTCCAACTTGCCCGAGGGGCTGTCGTCGGCCGCAGGCATGAAGCGCTCAGGTCGCTCCAAGGGCTACGTGTTTGGGGTGTGGAGCGTCATCGCCCTCGCCTCCGCGCTGGCCGCCTCGCTCGGCTACCTGAGCTTTGGGTCGGCCGCGCCCGAGACCATCGCCGCCACCACGGCCGTGGCCGCGGGTGCCATCCTGGCCATGCTCTCCGACACGATGATGCCCGAGGCCTCCGAGGGCTCGCACGAGTTCACGGGCGTACTCACCGTACTCGGCTTCTTGGCGGCCTTTGTGTTCAGCCACCTGGGCAAGCACTGACGCTACGAGCGCTTCTTGCCCGTCAGCGCGACTTCGCGCAGGGAGGTCAGTGCCAGCGTCACGTCTACCGCGTCGCTGCCCCGATAAAAGCGCAGCCGCTTCTCGAAGATGGCGCGCAGCCGCTCGGTCAGAGGCAGCGCCGCGAACTCGTTCGTCGACAGCGAGACGGTGCCCGCCGGGGTCTCGATCACGACGCGATCGAACGCGAGCGCCACGGCGTCAACCCAGCACGGCCCGACGTGTACTGCCGACCACTACCATCACTTCGTCGATCACCGGAGGCTCGACCTTGAGCTCGCGCAACGTGTCGGCCAGGTGTCCCGCGACGATGTCGAAGTGTTCGTCGGAGAGGCCTCGCTCGCGCACCAGCTTGCGGTGCGCTTCGTCGAGCGGTCGAAACGTGTAGCGCTCCGGGGCGCCAAACGCCCAGGCCAAGAAAACCGTCTGCTTACGGATCAGTGCGTCCATGTCGAGCCCCGCGAAGAACCCGCTCACCCGCGGATCGCCGAGCAGCTTCTCCTAGAGCAGCGTCGCCGCCGCGAACAGTGCGGCCTCTCCCCCGACTCGGTCGTCCAGCGTGTGCACGAGCTCGCCCCCGTCCAAGCGCGCCCTCGGGCGCGCGAGCCAAGATGGACTGCCGTCCGCGCAATGGCTTCATCTTAGCGACGGACCCGCGAGCCGCGCCTGAGCCATGGCTGCTTTGTCTCTTGCAGGGTGCGTCGACAAGCCGACTGGCAGCCCAAGTCAGCAGCCGTCAACCGGGCCCGTCGCTGGGGGTCCGCTCCAGCGCGCGCACCAAGAACCGGTCGAGCAGCTCGAGGTCTCGGGCCTGTGCATTGAGCTCCGACTCGAGCGTGTCGTAGAGCCGCTCGCGGAGCGACAACAAGTCCTGGTCGTAGGTTCCACCGGCCCCGTACAGCAGCGCCTCGGAAGGCGCGCGCTCCTCGGGTTCGACAGCCTGTTCGATCATCTCCCTCCAGCGGGTCAGCAGACGGTCGCGCGGCGAAGGACCACCGTCCGGTGCGGGCAGCGTCAACAGACGGAAGACGAAGCGCGGAAACAGCTCGGACTCGTCGGAGCCAGTGCGCACCGCCGACAGCAGGTTGCGCGCGTGCCCGAAGCGCATGTGTTGGGCAGGTTTGACGAAGGCGGCGGCACCGAGTGCCGCGCTCGCCACGCCGCCCGAGAGTCCGAGCACCGCAGGACCGTTCGAGCCGCCGCGGGTAAGGTCCCAAACGCCCGCCGCCGTGGCGGACAGAGCGCCCACGATGAGCGAGCCGAGCGCGAGCCTCAGCTCACGCATGTCGGCGCGGTCTTCGAGCTCGAACGTCATCGCCTCGATCAGCTCACCCGTGCACTCCGCCTCGAAGATGACCGCTGCAAGCTGCGTCTCGAGCGAGATGAGTCGCATGCCCAGGTCTTGTCGTGTGACCAGCATGTCGACCGACGGAGGCGCGGGCGCACGGGCTCCCGCGAGTGCGCGCGCGACCATTGCCGAGAGCCCTGCGGCGCGCATCGTACGCCCGGCCTCGGGCGGAACGGACGAAAGCACGGGGTCGTCGTCGTCCGCGCCGCCGAGGACCTCGCTGTACGGACTGTCGCGCCCGACGAACGGGCGCACACACTCCTGACCGCGCCCCTCCCACGGGTCGTGCACGGGCACGCGCGCGCTCGGCTCCTGTCGACCGCACCCCGCCAGCATCAGAAGTTGCAGACAGAGCGCCGGGAGGAGTCGTCTCTGGCTCGCGCCGAGGCATGAAGTCCGCATGCCCACGGCCGACACCATCACTCGGCGGAGCTGAGCTCGGCTGCGCTTAGCTCGGCGTCGGCCGCGCTGCTGGTCTCGCTCCCGGCGCGCGGCCGAGCGACGGTCCCGCGCGCGATGAACGCCTCGAGCGCACGCGCTCGCGCTTGTTGATAGTCGACCGCGCCGCGGGGCTGGCCCTTGGCCGCCATCGCGGTGGCAAACGCCGCGTCGAACATGCCGATGTCCGGGTGCCCGTCGGCGATGCGCTTCTCACTGAGGATGCGCGCCGGAGGTTTGCGTAGGTCGCGCACCAGGCCGACCGCGCTGAGCCCCTTGAGCACGTAGTAGCTGACGTCGATCTCCCACCAGAAGAAGCCCTGGTTGGAGCTGGACTGATAGTAGTGGTGGTTGTTGTGCCAGCCCTCGCCCAGCGTGATGACCGCGAGCATGAACGAGTTGCGGCTGGTGTCGGTGGTCACGTAGCGACGACGACCGAACACGTGTGCCAACGAGTTGATGAAGAACGTGCCGTGGTAGAGCAGCACGGTGGAGAGGAAGAAGCCCGTGACGAGCGCGCTCGCGCCACCCACGGCGAGGCACGCCAGCGCGAGCATGGTGGGCGGCACCAGGTAGTGCTTGTTGAGCCAGACGAGCTCCGGATACTTGGCGAAGTCCTTGATGGCATCGAGGTCCGTCCCGCGGTACTTGCGGCACACGATCCAGCCGACGTGACTCCACCAGAAGCCCTTGAGCGGCGAGTGGATGTCTTCAGGCGTGTCTGAGGACCTGTGGTGGTGGCGATGATGCGCGGCCCACCAGAGCGGCCCCTTCTGTGCAGCCGTGACGCCGCCAAACGCCATCAAGAACTGCATGGTGCGGCCCATCTTGTACGAGCGGTGCGCGAAGTAGCGGTGGTAGGCGCCCGTAATGAAGAACATCCGGCTCACGTAGAGCCCGATGCACAGCAGGATGTCGAAGGTGGTGACCCCCGTCACGAAGGCCAGCAGCGGGACCAGGTGCACGGTGAAGAAAGGGATGTTGTGAACCCAGTCGACGCGCTCATCGGGAGCGCGCGCAAACGCGTGAGAAGACTGCGCCATCGAAGCTCCATAGGGGGCCAGGGAACGAACCAAATACGACTGTGCGTACAGTTGTACCATGATGCCGCGCAGTCAAGGCGTTAGAGCACGTCTTGGCCGAAAGGCACCACAGTATCGCGCTGGCTTCAGTGCCCAAACGAGACGTGTAGTGGGCACAGGCTGCCATTGGACTCGTACGGGTTGGCGCCGAGCATCAGCAACAGGTCGTTGCGATCGAGGTCGGGCACCGGGATGGCGCCGGGATCCCCGAACAACAGCCCACAAGACACATGTTTGGGCATCTGGTCGACCGTCGACGCCGAGAAGATGTTGCGCGTCCCGAGCGCCTTGAGCAGCGGCCGCGAGTACAGCGTGCCCGCGAGGTTGTGCACGTTGGGGTTGCCCAGGTACACGCCCACCGCGTCGCGCCCGTGCTGCGCGTGGATGGGCGCGAGCCGTCGCTCGACCTCGGCAAAGGCTTCGTCCCACGACACCTCTTCCCAGCGCGCCTGATCGGGGTCGTCGCCACGGCGAATGCGCGGCGTGCGCAGGCGATCGGGGTCGTCGTGCAGGTGGTGCAGCGTGGCGCCCTTGGGGCACAAAAAGCCGCGGCTGAACACGTCGTCGGCATCGCCCTCGATGCGCGTCACGTGGGCGCGAGCACCTTGAAGATGGAGCTCATGGTGAGCTCCACGCGGACGAGCTTGCGCTCACCACCAGGAGAAAGCGGAATCAAGTCCTTCATCGGGTCCCGATCGAGTGGGCGAGAAGTAAGCTCGTCAGCAGCAATCGAGCCAACACAAATCGTCTGGATTTGCGGACGATCTGCGTGCCCGACCCCGCCGCGCTCTGTCTCAGAACGTCGCGGCGTGGCAAAACTGTCAGGCGATTGGTGGATCGCGAGCCGCTGCCCGCCCCCCACGGCACGGGTCAGGGCGCGTTGCTGCTCGGCTGCAGCTGCGGCTTCTCGCGCGCGACGATGCGGAGGTCACGAAAGCTGAGGCCCTTGTCTGCAGGCCAAAAGCCGTAGCCCTGCGGCGTGCTGTGTCCCGCGGCGTAGCGCGACGTCATCGCATCGACCCAAGTCTTGCCGTCGGGGCTGCGCACCCAGGCAAACTTCGCCTTCTCGCCCGAGCTATTGAGCCAGGTCGCCAGGCAGCCGACGTCGTCGAAGTATCTGCGGCCGTCGTCAGGGAGCAGCGCCTGTGCCGAGGGGCGCGGATCTTCCAGCTTGGCCCCGCACAGCGAGCAGGCCTGCTTGCCCCATGCGGGCTCGACCGGCACCGGCGGCTCCGAGTGACACGCCAACACGACGAGCACGAGCAGCACCATGAACGAGCGCACGAGCTGGCCACCTTTCTGACGAGACTGTCTTCGCTGCGGGCTACCGCTCGCCCCCGGCCGGCACGGTATCGCTTCGACGATCATCCTCGCCTGCGCAGCGTTGGCAAGCTCGTCGTTGGCAGAGTGCCTAGCGCACACGCCCCCATCAAAGCGATTGAGTTGTCGTGGGGAGCTGCGTTAGAGCGAGGGATGCCCCCCTCGCTCCGCTGCACCGGTCTCACTTTGCTGCTCGCCTTGCTGTGCGTGGCGGGCGACGGCTGTGCGGGAGACGGGCGAAAGGGCACCAAAAACGACGACGAGCCGAGTGCGTCCGCGAGCGATGCGAGTGCACACGACGCCGCGGCCAGCCCACCCCCCGATGCGCGCGTCGAGCGCGTCGATGCTGCGAGCGCGGACGGGACGAGTCGCGACGCCGCCCTGGCCGATGCTGCGCTCCCGCACGATGCGGCCACCAGCGGCGACGCGGGCGCACCCGCCAGCGCGCCACCCGAGGGGCTCGGCAGCTGGGCCCGCGGCACGCTGATCCCCACCGCACGCACCGAGCTCGCGGTGGCGCTGCTCGACGGAAAGATCTACGTCGCTGGGGGCTACGGGGGTCTCACGGCGTTCGAGGCGTACGACCCGGCGACCGATCAGTGGGAAAAGCTCAAGCCTCTACCCATGGGCCGCGAGCACCCTTCGCTCGCCGCGCTCGACGGCATCGTGTACTTCACCGGCGGCAACGGCAGCGAGACCTACGCGTACGACCCCAAGGCGGCCACCTGGACACCCCGCAAGTCGCTGCTGTTTGCGCGCTACGCAGCGGCCGCGGTGGCGCTGGACGGTGCCATCTACCTGCTCGGCGGCACGGGCCCGAGTGCAGAGGTCGTGCAGAAGTACGATCCCAAAGCAGACACCTGGACCGCGCGCGCGTCCCTCTCGATGTTACGCGACCACATCGCAGCGGTCGCACTCGATGGAAAGATCTACGCCCTCGGCGGTCGCCCGGGCCGCGGCGCTGTCTACGACAGCGTCGAGATCTACGACCCCGTCGCCGATCGGTTCGACCCCGGCCCCAAGATGTTGGAGGGGCGCAGCGGCTTTGGCGCTGCCGTCGTGAACGGGAAGATCTACGTCGCGGGGGGCGAGGTGCTCGTCGAGCCGTTCAGCGTGCGCGACACCGCCGAGGGCCTCGACCCAGTCACGGGTGTGTGGACCTTCAAGGCCAAGCTCCCCACGCCTCTTCACGGGACGGGCGCGGTGGGCGTGGGCGGCCGGATGTTCTTGTTTGGCGGCGCGACGATGCCGGCCAGTGCAACCGTCAGGGCCGGCGGCGTCAACATCCTCACGCCGTAGCGATCGCACTCGCGCGCACAACAGTCAGGTCCAGGAGACTCGAATCACCAGCTCGTCGCGGGCCGGGCTGTAGCTGTCGACCTTGGTCTCTACGTTGCGGGCCCCGATGGCGCTCTGGATCGCCCGCAGTGCGGCCGCCTGACCCTGGCGGTAGTAGTGATAGCGGCTGAGCTGAAAGCCGCGCTGCTCGAGGAGCTTTGCGTGCGGGCCAACCTTGGTCACCTGCACGGTGCCACCCTGATAGAGGCGTGCCCACATTCGGTTGAGCGGAGCGTTCGCGCTCCACGGGTCGAACTCTGCTTCACGTGACTTCTTGGCCGACGAGATCAGCACGGTCCCTTGCACGCGCTCGCCCACGGCGCTGCCCATCTCGGCGAATTGTTCGCGCGTCAGCATCAGGCTGTCGCACGCTTCGTAGTGGGCCAGCGCGAGCTCGATGGGGATCCAGCCAGGTGCGATGCTCATGGCGATCAGCTGCTCGAGCGTGGCAGGTGCGATTAGCTTCGCGTAGCGCTCGAAGTGTCCACGCTCGCGCAGCTGCGACAGCGAAGCCTGAAGGATGACGTTGCGCACCGCCGTGACGGGCCCGGCCGCGGGATCGTAAGGGATCAGGATCTCTCGGGACGAGTTGGGCATCCAGGGCCATCCCGATTGTAACCAACTGTCTGGCCGTCTGGCGTCTCGCTGCCGCACGCCGTGCGCAGATAGGAGAGTCGATCGGAGCGCCCTCGCGCCTGGGCAGACCTCGCTCTACAGCACCCACATACCCGCACGGTCTCCTCGAGCTATGACAGCAGCTGCACGAGCACGCCGACGTTCAGGCAGATGATCAGGGCCGCCGAAGCCCACGCGCAACAAGCCATCCAGCGCGGAGTCACCGACGCTCCCATTTTCCGACCCAGTCACGGGAGCGGAGCTCGGCTCCGATGGCGTGCGGGGACCCGTGGCACGGCTCAAAAAGAAGGACCACTGACGGTCTCGTCTGGAACAGCTCACGCGTCAGGTTGTCGAGCAACGTCTGTCGGTCTTTGCTGAGTCGGTTGGTCTTGATCATCTACATCCCCCGAAAGTCTGGCGAGCGCGCTCGGACCCCGGCATGGGTGACCAGACGGCTCGTCACGCTCAGGTAGACGCGCATTGGTTGTTGCTAAGCGTCGCGGCGCGGTGTGGTTGCTCCCTCTTACGCGACAAAGCGGCATCGTGTCTGCATGGACGCGGGCGGAGGAACCATCATGTCGCTCTCTCCAACCTGAGACGTTCGCGCTCCTCACCTCGAGCGGCCGGGCGAGGTCGCAAAGGTGCTGACGTCCTTCTTCGATGCGGCCACTGTCTCGCCCGTGCGCTTCGCAGTGCCGCCGCCCGTACGCCGCCGCCTGCCAGTCCGCGTGGTCAGCGCCTGCTGGCCCCGCCAGGTGACAGCACGTTTTCAGTCTGCCTACCCAGCGTTGCCAAGCCGTTAGGCGACTAGTGCCGCGACAAAGGAGGCTGGCCGCCGGTGATTGCATGGGCTCTCACAACTTACGGACGAACTCGCACAACCGCGCGCGCGGCTGGCTGGCGCGAGAACGGGTGCGTGCGGCCGACCTGAAGCAATTGCGCTCAACCGGTACAAGTGCGGGCAGCGGCGCGTGCGTTCTGCCGCGCTGAGCGCATTTTGCGCTCTCCGACCTCACCTCCGGCGAGTTAGAGTCGCGCCAGTTTGCCCGGTGCCCCTGTACACCGCGCCGCATAGGAGAAGACGATGGGCGACCGCCATCTCGCGTTCTGGCCACCCAAGGTTCCTCATCAAGTCACGCTTCCCGATACCTCGCTCTGGTTCAACCTCGAGGTGTCGGCGGCTCGCTACCCCAACAAGCCCGCCATCATCTTCTACGACAGCGTGCTCAGCTACAGCGGGTTCAAGCAGCAGGCCGAGAAGCTCGCCGGCTACCTGCAGCGCGAGTGTGGCGTCAAGCGCGGCGACCGCGTCGCGCTCTACATGCAGAACTGCCCGCAGTTCATGGTCGCCTTCTACGCGGTGCTGCGCGCCGACGCCGTGGTGGTGCCCGTCAACCCGATGAACGTCACCAACGAGCTCGAGTACATGCTCGGCGACAGTGGTGCCGAGGTCGTGTTTGCCTCGCAAGAGCGCTTCGACCAGGTGCGTCCGTTGCTGGGTGGCAAACGGCCGCTGCGCGCCATCGTGTCTGCGTACTCTGACTATCTCACCGAGCCCACCGACCTGACCGTTCCAGACTTCGTCAAGGCCGAACGTTTGCCCGTCGAGGCGGAGGGCGCCGTCGCCTACGCCGATGCACTCGCACTCGGCCTCAAGCCTGGTCCGCACGCCGCCACGCCCGACGACCTCTGCGTCATGCCGTACACCTCTGGCACCACGGGCCATCCCAAGGGCTGCATGCACACGCACCGCAGCGTCATGGCGACCGCCGTCGCGGGTCCGCAGTGGCACCGCGCGTTCGCCGACGAGGTGACGCTGACGGTGCTGCCGCTGTTCCACGTCACCGGCATGCAGAACAGTATGAACAGCCCCATCTACTCGGGGGCCACGCTCGTCGTCGTCCCGCGCTGGGATCGCGACGTGGTCGGGCAGCTGATCTCTCGCTACCGCATCACCAGCTGGACGTCCGTGCCCACCATGGTGGTAGACCTGCTGTCGAGTCCCAACCTCGCGAGTTTTGATCTCTCCAGCCTCAAAAACATCGGAGGGGGCGGCGCCGCCATGCCGGAGGCCATCGCCAAAAAGCTCGAAGACCTGTGCGGTCTGACTTATCAGGAGGGCTACGGTCTGTCGGAGACCATCGCCGCCACGCACATGAACCCCACGCAGCAGGCCAAAAAGCAGTGTCTGGGCGTGCCGATCTTTGGTGTCGACTCGCGCGTGGTCGACCCCATCACGCTGAAAGAGCTTCCACCTGGCGAGATCGGCGAGATCATCACGCATGGTCCGCAGGTCTTTCAGGGCTACTGGAACAAGCCCGAAGCCAACGCCACGTCCTTCGTCGAGCTCGACGGCATGCGGTTCTTCCGCACGGGCGACCTCGCGCGCACCGATGAAGACGGCTACTTCTTCCTGGTCGATCGGCTCAAGCGCATGATCAATGCGTCAGGCTTCAAGGTCTGGCCGGCCGAGGTCGAGTCGCAGCTGTACGCGCACCCCGCCATCCACGAGGCCGCCATCATCTCGCAAAAAGACCCGCGTCGCGGCGAGACGGTGAAGGCCATCGTGGTCCTCAAGCCGTCGGCGCGCGGCGAGGTCACCGAGAAGCAGATCATCGACTGGTCACGCGAACAGATGGCGGCCTACAAGGTCCCGCGCAGCGTGGAGTTCGTCGATGCGCTGCCCAAGTCGGGCTCCGGCAAGGTCATGTGGCGCACGCTGCAGGAAAAAGAAGACGCACGCGGCGCGACCTCCTGAAGCGCACGCCCTCGGCGCGTTGAGGGCCTTCTCTTCATCCTCTTCGTGCGTCGCGCCAGCAGTGGGCGGTGTGGTACCGTCGAGGCCTGACTATCCCACGTCGCGCCTACGCTCGTTTCCTCGCGGCACTCGCGGCGCTCACGCTCGCCGCGTGCTCTGCCACGTCGCACACGCCCGCCGACGCGTCGAACTCGTTTGGGGACGCTGGACCACGCGAGGCAGATCGCGATGCGCGTGTGCAGCTCGATGCCGCGCTTGTGCCGCTCGACGCGACGACCGTCAGACCGCACGACGCGAGCGTTGCACTCGACGCGCGATTCCCAGAGACCGATGGCTCATGGAGCACGACGAGCGCCGCGTGGGAGACCGACGCAAGCGCGGGCTCCTGCCCCGAGAGCAGCGCGCTCGAGCTCGCGATCACCTACGAGGGCGGCGAGCTGTCTTCCGCTGGTTGGTACTTCTCCCATCGCTACGGCATTCCCCTCTTCTTTCTCGATCGGCAGGGCCGCTACGTGGTGGGCGTGGGCACCGTGACTGGTTTGCGGCAAGGTCAGCTCTCGCCAACCGACGTCGAGGCACTGCGCGCAGCTCTCCACCTGCCCCAGCTACCCAGCTGGCCCACGCTCCCTCAGCAGGGCGGCGGCGTCGTTGCCAACCTGGTGATCCGCACCCGAGACAACACCGTCACCTGCGACCAGTGCAGCGTCGAAGGCACACAAGAGTCCGCCGCGGTGGCCGCGATGGTGCCCAACCTGCTCGCGCGTCTGGCGGCATCCTCGACGCCACTCACAGGTCCGCTCGCGGTCGCGGTCGTCGACCGCAACGAACGGCAGCGCCCCGACGACCAACCATGGCCGCTGGCCTGGTCTCCCGCCGACATCGCGGTGGGCATCGACCACCAGATGAACCTCGCTCAGCAAGCGCGCACGGTGGTCGGCGACGAAGCAAAAGAGCTCCGCGCAATGCGCGAGGCGAGTGCCGCCAAGCTCGGCTACGACATCGGCTCGATCGCGATCAGCTACGACGGGGAGTCGTTGGGCGTGTGGGTGCAAGACGTCCTGCCCGACTGCCTCACGCTGGCCCTCACTCGCTGGGGTCTGCCGCGGTAGCGCTGCGGCGGTCTGCACGCGTTACCAGCGCTGCGCCTACTGCTCGAATGGATTCAGGACACGCGCTCCGGTGCGCGCAACGTCCCGCGTGTTGCGCGTGACTAGCGTGAGGTCGTAGAGCAACGCCGTAGCAGCCAAGAGGCCATCGATGGGCGGCACCGGGTCGGGAACGCCGAGCTCTGCCCACAGGCGTGCGACGCGGCGGTCGACCCTCAAGATGCGAGCCTTGTGTAGCGTTTCGACTTGATCGACCCAGGCTGCGAGCTTTGCTGCTGCCGAGGGATCCCTACGCCGCTTCAGCGCGAGCCCGTGACGCAGCTCGCCCAGGACAAGGACCGAAAGAAACAGCTGGTCACTCTCCGCAGCCTCGAACCACCGTTGCACCCCCTTATCCGGTGCCGGTTTTCGAAGCTCAGAAAAGATGTTGGTGTCGACGAGGTACATCAGAGGTCGACTTCGCGCGGCGTGCTTTGAGGCCTGGAGAAATCCGGGTCGTCGCCGTTGCTGTCGGCTTTTGGAATCGCACGCATCAAGTCCTTCAAACTTGGCTTTAGCCTCACAGGGGGCGCGAGCAGCGCCTCGCGCAAGATGAGACGATGCTCTGCTTCAGCCGATCGACCGTGACGGGCGGCCCGCTTTCGCAGCGCGTCCACGACCTCGTCTTCTAGGTTCCGAACGATCAGCTGACCAGCCATGATATCATGCTATCGCTGCCGCTCGCCGCCGGCAAGCCGCAACTTAAACAGGCCTGCCGGCGCTGCTAACGAGTCGAGCCGAAGATGCCGCGGCCGGTGCCATCCTGCGGCTCGTCGAGATTGCTCTCCCACGTCGACGCGAGCGGCCCCTCCTGCAGCAAGAACGGCCGATAGCGCTCGTCGCCCTCGAGGAAGGTCTTCTCCCACGCCAGCACGTAGCGGCCGACCGCGTTGAAGCCCGCCGTGGGCGTGCCCCAGTCGAAGTGACCGAGCGTGCTGAGCACGTAGAGCAGCTTGGGCGTGCTGTCTGGAATGGTGTCGTACGCGGCTTCGCTCTGACCCAAGCCTCCGAGCACGGTCACATCCGTCGCCCCATTGAGCATGAGCGTGGGGACGGCGAGCAGCCTCGGGGCGGCGGCGCTACGGCGGAACGCACGGATCATGGTCATCGGTCTCTCCCAGCTGGGCGGAACGAACGTTCCGCCACGTTTCGACACACCGAGCTGCGCGACGCCTGGTAGAGGTCGCGCAACTCCCTGCGCATCAGTGCCGCGAACGAGACCGTTCCTTTCGTCGCTTCAGGGTGACCAGCTCGCGTAGCGCCGCGGTTCGGCGCGAGGTCCCATGGCTACGCCCGGCGTCGTCACCCCGAACCGAGCTGCCGCAGCCCGTCGCCTGCGACGCGGCAGATGCGCCACTCGCCGAACACCTCCGCGCCCATGCGCTCGTAGAAACGGATCGCGTTCGTGTTCCAGTCGAGCACGCTCCACTCGAGACGCCCGTAGTTGCGCTCGACCGTGAGCCTGCCGAGCGCGCGCAGCAGCATGGCGCCGATGCCTCTTCCGCGAAACGCGGGCAACACGTAGAGGTCTTCGAGGTAGAGCCCGGGCTGGGCGAGGAACGTGGAGAAGCTGGTGAAGAACAGCGCGAAGGCGACGACCTGAGTGTCTACCTCGACCACCAACGCCTCGGCGACGGGTCGCTCTCCAAACAAGTGCGGGTGCAGCGACTCGGGGGTGACACGCAGCTGGTGAGTGAGCTTCTCGAACGCGGCGAGCTCTCCGATCAAACCGACGATGGCGGGCACATCCGTGGGCAAAGCGGGGCGTAAGACGGGCTTGGTCATACGCCGAGTCTGCCATCGCATGCGCGTCATGGGTAATGGAGCACGCGCCTTCTTGACGCCCGGCCGCTCCTCGAACTAGGGAGCAGGCCCTGACAGAGGCGCCACCGGCTCTGCCAACGCCGACACGAGCGAGCTCGCCACTCGATCGGCGAGGTCCCCCAAGAGACCGTTCATCGCGCTGACCACCGCCTCGGTGCCGCTGCCGTCGACCTCGTCCTTCAGCTCGATGACCTCGAGCTTGAGGGGCTTGGTCTCTGCGCCTCGCCGCAGCGCGACCGCCGCGCGCAGCACCAGCCCCTCGGTGCCTTGTTCGAAACGTTGGATCTCGGTGTCGATGCGCACCTCGGGCACCACGCCGAGCGAGTTGAGATCGGTCAGCACCTGACTCTTGGGCAGACGCAACGCGAGATCGGCCGCGAGCACGCGACCTATCATCGCGTCGAGCGGCTCGGCCCAGTTGGAGTCGCCCGCCACG
>JBEGTL010000028.1:0-29974 GCA_041179425.1 Pseudomonadota bacterium
TGCTGGGCATCAGCGACTCGGGTCTGGGCATGGATGCAGCGACGCAGGCGCGCATCTTCGAGCCGTTTTTTACGACCAAGGAGGTGGGGAAGGGAACGGGGCTCGGACTCTCGACGGTGTTCGGAATCGTGCACCAGAGCGGCGGCTTCATCAGCGTGTACAGCGAGCTTGGGCACGGCTCTACGTTCAAGGTCTACCTGCCGAGAACGGACCGCGTGAGTGCCGCGCATGAGCGGCCGCAAGCTCGCCGAGCAGCTCGCGCTCACGCGGCCAGAGATGAAGGTGCTGTTTGCCTCGGGCTATACCGACGACGTGATCATCCGGCATGGCGTGTTGGAGCAGGGCTTTGCGTTCCTGCAAAAACCATTCACACCAGACTCACTCTTGGCCAAGGTGCGAGACGTCCTGGACGAGCGCTGAACGCACGCCGAGCGGTCTCGTCACCTCGGCGCTCAGAGCTCTTTGACGTGCCAGGGAAGGCCGCTCTTGGCGAGCAGCTCGAGGAACGGGTCGGGGTTGAGCTGCTCCATGTGCACTACGCCGGGCCGCTTCCACTTGCCGGTCAGCATCATCGCGGCGCCGACCATGGCAGGCACGCCGGTGGTGTAGCTGATGGCTTGCGCGCGCACTTCTTTGTAGGTCTCTTCGTGGTCGCAGATGTTGTAGACGAACGCCTTTTTGGGCTTGCCGTCTTTGATGCCCTCGAAGATGCAGCCGATGCTGGTCTTGCCGGTGTACTTCTCGGCCAGGCTCGACGGGTCGGGCAAGAGCACCTTGAGCAGCTCCATGGGCACGACCTTGGTGCCCTTGTAGTCGACCGGGTCGATGCGCAGCATGCCCACGTTGTCGAGCACGCGCAGGTGCGTGAGGTACTCGTCTCCAAACGTCATCCAGAACCGAATCTTTTTCAGGCCCTTGATGTGCAGCACGAGGCTCTCGAGCTCTTCGTGATAGATCAAGTACGCCTTTTTGTCGCCCACGCCCGGGAAGTCGAACGTCTGCGAAATCTCCATGGGCTTGGTCTCGACCCACTGGCCGTTCTCCCAGTAGCGGCCGTTGGCGGTGACCTCGCGCAGGTTGATCTCGGGGTTGAAGTTGGTGGCGAACGCCTTGCCGTGGCTGCCGGCGTTGCAGTCGACGATGTCGACCGTGTGGATCTCGTCGAACAGGTGCTTTTGTGCGTACGCACAGAACACGTTGGTGACGCCGGGGTCGAAGCCCGAGCCGAGCAGCGCCATCAGCCCTGCGCGCTCGTAGCGCTCGCGGTAGGCCCACTGCCAGCTGTACTCGAACTTGGCCACGTCGCGCGGCTCGTAGTTGGCGGTGTCGAGGTAGTGCACGCCGGCCTCGAGGCAGGCGTCCATCAGGGGCAGGTCTTGGTAGGGCAGCGCGACGTTGATGAGCACGTCGGGCTTGATGCGCTTGAGGTACGCCGCGGTCTTTGGCACGTCGTCGGCGTCGAGCTGGGCGACCTGGATCTCGCGACCCTGGAGCTCCTTGATTTGGTCACGAATCTTCTCGCAACGCGCCAGGGTGCGGCTGGCGAGGATGACCTCGTCGAACACCTCATGGTGCTGCGCACACTTGTGGGCGACGACGCCACCCACGCCTCCTGCACCGACGATCAGAACTCGACTCATAAAACGCTCCACTTTGCTTGCGCTTGGGAGCCGAGGCCCCCGCTTCGCCGCCAGCTGTAACGGCGCATGTTCAACGTGTGCGGGCGGGTCTGCTCGTGCGTCAGAGGCTCCGCGCGCGTCGCCACCAGCTGCAACGGCGCACGTTTAACACGTGCGTGCCGGGTGTGCCTTGGAAAGGCCGCGCATGTTGCACGGAGGTCACCGACCCGACGACGGCTTGACGGCCCCGGTCGCGCTTGCGAGGCTCTGGCCCCGATGGCGCCGCCGTCCCAGCCCAGGCCTCCGTCCGGCGTCCACCTGCTCGTAGAGTACAGGGAGTGCGCCCCGGCCGTTCTCGACGACCCGGCAGAGCTCGAGCGTGCGCTCTACCAGGCGGCCCACGTGATCGGCGCCAAGGTGGTCACGGCCGCGTTCCACCGCTTTTTGCCGCACGGGGTCACCGGCTTCTTGCTGCTCGAAGAGAGTCATCTCTCGATCCACACCTGGCCCGAGCAGGCGTACGCAGCGGTCGACCTGTTCAGCTGCGGTGCCACCGAGCCTGGCCTCGCGATCGACGTGCTGCAGAGGGCGCTGCGGGCCGAGCGGGTCTGTCAGCTGCGGGTCTTGCGCGGTGCGCTGTCGTCCGACTCGTCGCTGCACGTCGTTCGTTAGGCGCGTGCCGCCGAGCGTAGCGCCGAAGGCTAGTGATCTTTTTGCAGGATGGCGGCCGTCCACGCTGGGGCACTGGGGCGAGCCCAGCATCAAACGTTTTGTGCAAGACGCCATCGACGAGACCGTCAAGCTCGAGGCCGGACTCGCTCGCCTGCGCACCGAGCACCGCGTGGTGCTCCTGCACTACTCGCCCATCCGTCAGACCGTCGAGGGAGAGCCGGTGGAGATTCATCCCTTCCTCGGCTGCAGCCGACTCGAGGAGCCGTTGCTCAGGTACCCGGTGACAGCGGTCTTCCACGGTCACGCGCACAGGGGACAGCTGCAAGGAGAGACGGGCAAGGGAGCGCCCGTGTACAACGTGGCAGCGCCGCTGTTGTTGAGGTCGTTTCCTGGTCAGAGTCCGTATCGGATCATCGAGCTGAGCTGAGCTGAAGAAGAGCTTCGAGATGTCATGGCCGCGCTCCTGCATCGACGCGCGTCAGGCGCAGCTCGACCTCGCGCTCCACGTAGCTCCACTCGTGGCTCGCGCGCAGGGCGACCAGCAGCTCATCGAAGCGCGCGGCGTGCTCGGGCGCGAACTCGAACCACGTCAAGAAGTCGAAAGGCTGGCCGAGCTCGCGCGCGTGGTACAGCCGGCGCGCAATCGCGGGCAGGTAGGCGAGTCCAATCCGGATGTGCTGCGACTGCTGCTCGAGGATGGCCCGGCGCTCGTCTTGGGCGAGGTCCCACCAGGCCTCGGTCTTGCGGATCGGTATCAGCGCGGCGCAGGTCGCCTCGGCGCGCGCGAGTGGCGGCGTGACGGTCGCAAGGTCGAGTTTTTCGTTCCGCTCGACGTAGCGCACGTGGCCCGTGCTGCCACGCAGGCTCCACGTGGCGTCTGCAGCGGTGGGCAAAAGCTCGCTTGCTTCGTGCACGCGCAGATGGCTGACGGCCGCGAGCGGCTCGCCACGGACGCACAGGTTGCGGTCGACGCGCCAAGACCCAGCGGAGCCGCCGGTCACCAGGACGAGGATAGGGGGCATCTCCGACAGCTAGCACAGTTGGCTCACGACTACCCTCGCGGAGGGCGGGCCGACGGGCCGATCAGAGTCGGCGTGTGCTGCGCTGCCTGCGCGCTCTGCGGCGCAGGCGCGCTCGCCGACAAAGGTGCACTCTGGGGGGGTGGCGCACTCGTCAGAGTCGGCGCCGGCGCACTCGCTGGCACCTGCGTCGCGCGCAGACCGTTGGTCTCATCCGAGATCACCATCCTCGTGCGCGGGATGTGCGCGCCGTGCTCGTAGCCCTGCAGCCAGGTGACCAGCTTCTCTCGGATCGAGACCCTCAGATCGAACAAAGTTCCCGCGTCGCGCGCCGACACGAGCATGCGCAGCTCGACGGCGTTCTCTCCCGCGTCGGTGACCTGCAGCTTTTTTACGCGGCCATCCCACATCGGCTCGAGGTCCATCAGTCGCTCGAACTCCGCGCGTACGGTCGCGACCGGGATGTCGAAGTCGACCCTGAGGAAGACCGTGCCCAGCATGCCCACGTGCGTGCGCGACCAGTTTTCGAAGGGCTGCTCGAGGAAGCGAGGCGTCGGCACGATCAAGCGGCGCTCGTCCCACAGCTTGACGGTGACGTAGGTGAGGCCGATGTCCTCGATGGTGCCGTAGTCGCCATTGAGCACCACGCTGTCGCCGATACGGATGGGCTGGCTGAGCGAGATCTGAATGCCGGCGAGCAGCGCGCCGAGCGACTTCTGCGCTGCAAAGCCGAGCACGACACCTGCGACGCCGGCAGACGCAAGCAACGACATCCCGACCGAGCGCACCACACTGAATTGCAGGGCGACCAACGCCGTGCCGATCACGACCATGAGTACGCTGACCACCCGGGTGGCCACGATGATCTGGGTGCGCATCGAGCGCGCGTGCGCCTGGCGGCGCGGGTCCATCGTCTCGCGCGAGTAGCTGTCGTCGGCCACCGCGTGCGCGACGGAGTAGAGCGCTCGATTGATGCCCCACACCGTCGATGCGATGGCGCCAGCGCGTGCCAGCTTGCCCAGGTGCCCGAGCATCTCTTCGGGCAGCTGCAGGGTCTTCATGAACAGGTAGATGAGGACCACCGTGCAGAACGCCTTGGCGGGCGTGTCGATGGCCCTTGCGAGCGAGTCGTCCCAGCGCACGCTGGTGCGCTTGACGACAACCTCGATGAAGCGCCGCACGAGTCCGGCCAGCACCAGTCCGAGCACGAGCCCCGCGAAGATGCAGAGCAGCATGCCGAGCCACTGCCAAAGCAACAGATCGCCCAGCTCTTGCCGGAGAAATGGCGGTAACGACCAGTCCAAGTGCGCGCTCCCTTCGCCGTCACGAAGCACGCGAAAAAAGACGCGCGTGGCCGCAACCGGGCAGACGATGCCCGATCACGGCCCGATGTGCACGAACCCGCTCACTCGCCTCAGAGCGAGACCTTGGCGTGCTGGTTGACGTCGCCCGAGCCGCGCAGCTCGTTGCCGGTGACGTACGCGGCGGCAGCCTTGAGGATGAAGGTCAGACCCTTGGGGCCGGTGTTGTCCCAATACTCCGCGCTGCTCGGGTTGAGCCGGATGAGCACGATGTTGGGGTCGTCTTTGCCGCTGAACCACACGCGGTAGGTCTCCTTCCAGACCTTGTGGATGCGCGCGCGATCGCGGTGCAGCTCGGCGCGGCCACTCACCGAGAGGTACTGCCGGCCCTCCTGGAACAGTGCAACCAGCTCGCTGTCTTTCTCGATCTCATCGACCTTCGGAGTGTCCGAGCCGGTGATGAACCAGATGCTGCCGTCTTCACTCGTCTCAGCCACTTCCATCGGGCGGCCGTGCAAAGGGCCGGTGGACTTTGTCGAGTGGGTGACCAGCATGGCGGTGTCGAACTTTTTGAGCAGCTCGAAGAAGTTTTTCTGGGCCTTCTCCTCGTCGCTCCCGCTTTGTTTTGATTGTCCCATGCCCTCCCGCTCTGCAATGCACGTGCCCCCTTACGATCGGCAGCAATGGGCTGAAAAACAGGGGTTTTGTGCGACCGTGGAGACAAAACGAGCGGGGCGATCTGGAGAGATCGTGGCGTAACGGCCCACCCTTTGTCGAGGGTTCTTGCAGGGGAGATCGAGCACGTCTCACGCGCACGAACGGTTGCGCTTCCTCCACACCGCAAAACCAATCCCCGCAAGTGCCATCAGCATCGGGGCCACCGCAGCGTGATAACGATCTCCCCCCAAGTACACCGAGTGCAGCCCCGCGATGGCCAGCACCGGCGTGAACAGGATTGCCTTCAGCGTCCCACCCGAGCGGCGCACGACCACGCTTGCTCCCGCTCCGGCGGCGATGAGCAGCGCGAGCCAGCTCAGTCGACACAGTCCGAGGGCCCACAACCGCCACGCGTTTGCGCGATCGGCAGGGAGCATGAGCCCCTCGCCAAAACACTGCGCGGCAGCCGACTCGTGGCCAAAGGTGTGGACGAGCTTGAGCACGCCGCGGGCCAACCAGGTGAGCGGTTCGTCCGCGATCAGTGCGACCGCACGTCGCTGGTAGCAGGTGTCGCGCGCGACCTCGCGCAGCGGGGAGGTCTTGCATTCTTCGTCGGGTGCGATGGTGGCAAAGCTGCCGTCTCCTCGTGCGCCCAGCAGCAGGTTGACGCCTCCGTTGGTCGATACGAGCACGGGCGCGCCGAGCAGCCGTTGGTTTCGCCATGCCCACGGTGCAAGCGGTGCGCAGGCAAGCGCAGTGAGCGCGACCGCGAGCGCACCAGCTGCCAGCGCGCGCCGGGGGAGGGCGAGCCGCTGCCACCAAAAAAAGCCGAGCGCGGCCCCGAGCAGGGTGGCCATGGGGAGCGAGCTGCTGCGCAGGTACGCGACCGTGCCCAGCCCCAGCGCCGCGATCACCAACGCGCCCGGACGTTGCCGACGTCGCGCGTACGAGAGCGGCAACAACGCGAGCCCGACACCGAGCGCGAACAGAGGCTCCGCAAGCCAGGTGGCAGACAAAAAGATGCCCCCTGGCCAGAGTGCGGTGGCCCAAGCGGCGGCGCGTCCTGCGGACCTGGCGTAGGCCCTGCGCGCGAACAGGTAGGCGATGGGCACGATGCCGACCGAGGCCAGAACTTGCAGCCAACGGTCGGCGAGCAGGCTCCCTCCGAGCCAACGAACGGCGGCCAGTACGGCGGGAAACCCCACCGGGTAAAACGCGGTGGGAGCGGCCTTGTTGGCCTCGCTGAGGATGCGCAGCGTGTAGCCCATGCCCGCGGCGAGTTGTTCGGCAGCTCGCACATAGATGACGCCGTCCCAGCTGGGCACGGCGGGGACCGCGAGCAACGCGCAACGCAGCGCCAGCGCGACGGCAAGCGGCGCCAAGAGGTCGTGCCACCATGTTCGAGGGACGCGTGGATCATGAGTCGCGGGAGACAACTGTCGCGGGTTGTAGCCTCGTCGGCGCGGCTCTGCATGGACCTCGCGCGAGCTGCCGCACGCTCTGCCGGCCGAACGTGTCGCACGGGTGACGCTGGTGGCGGACGGCTACCGAGCGGTGCCGCTTTGCGCGCGGCAGAAGGCTTTACTTCGCGTGCAGGGGAGACCATATCATCAGCGAATGAGCCGAGCCGAGCCGAGTCTTTGGGAGTTGGTGCAAGAGGACTTCGTGGCGCACGGGCGCGACATCACCAAGCCCGGCTTTCAGGCCATCGCCGTCTATCGGTTTGGTGTGTGGCGCATGGGCGTCGAGCCCAAGCCGCTGCGCGCTCCACTCAGCGTCGCCTACCGCGCGCTGTATCGCACCGTGCGCAACCTGTACGGCATCGAGCTCCCGTACAGCGCCAAGATCGGTCGTCGGGTGATCTTCGAGCATCAGCACGGCATCGTGGTGCACGGCGAGACCGTCATCGGCGACGACTGCATCATCCGGCAGGGCTGCACGCTCGGCATTCGCAGCATGGATCGGCTGACCGAGGCGCCTGTGCTCGGGCGCGGCGTCAACGTGGGCGCGGGCGCCGTCATCATCGGGCCCATCCATGTCGGAGACGGCGCATCCATCGGCGCCAACGCCGTCGTGCTCAAAGACGTCCCGGCCGGCGCGCTCGCCATCGGAGTGCCCGCCAAGCTCGTGCCGCGCAGCAATGGCCAGCCGGTCGACGCGCGTCCGCTCGAAGAGCGTACGACCAAAGATCTCTGAGTGAATCGCGAGCCTACCGAATGACCGAACGTCTCGAAGTCGCCGTCATCATCGTCAACTACCGCTCCGCCGAGCTCACGCTGCGCGCACTGGCTTCCCTCGCCAAGGAGCGCGACAACCCCGCACTCGCGTTGTCGGTGGTGGTGGTCGAGAACGACTCCGGCGATGCAGAGCGCCTACGCGCAGGCATCGCAGAGAGCTACGCGAGCTTCACGCAGCTGGTGGTGTCGCCCGTCAACGGCGGCTTTGGTGCCGGCAACAACCTGGGCGTGCGCACGCTGCTCACTCAGGGCAGCCAGGCGCAGGCGTTTCACTTCCTCAACCCCGACACGGTGGTGCACCCCGGCGCGGTGCTCGCCTTGGCGCGCTTTCTCCAGACACATCCGCGCGCAGGCGCGGTAGGCAGTCGGTTCGAGCACGCCGACGGCACACCTTGGCCGATCGCCTTTCGTTTTCCCACGCCGCTCGGCGAGATCGAGAGCGGCGCGTGCCTGGGTGTGGTCAGCCGCTTGCTCAAGCAGCACACGGTGGCCCTCGAGCTGGGCGAGCAACCCGAGCAGGTCGACTGGCTGTCGGGCGCCTCCATGATGATGCGCCGCGACGTGCTCGAGAGCGTGGGCGGCTTCGACGAGACCTACTTCCTCTACTTCGAGGAGACCGATCTCTGTCTGCGTACCAAGCTGGCAGGCTGGGAGATCTGGTACGTGCCCGACAGTCGCGTCATGCACATCCGTGGGCAGAGCACGGGGGTCACCACGCTCGACGACAAGCCGAAGCGACTGCCTCGCTACTGGTTCGAGTCACGTCGACGCTACTTCGCCAAAAACCACGGGCTGGCCTACGCAGCGGCCGCCGACCTGGCCTTTCTCGCAGGCAACGGCATCGGTCGCCTCAAAAATACGCTGCAGCGCAAGCCGGTGACCCCGCGGCTCTTGCTCGACTTCGTCCGCGAGAGCGTGCTTTTGCCGCAGAACCGCGCCGTCGCCCCATCGCGCAATACATCCGTGCGCACACTGTTGGGAGTGTAGTCGACCGCAACAGGAGCCTGAATGCGATACACCCGAGAAGGCTGGCGCTTGTTGACCTGGCTGCGCGAGCGTTTGTTCCAGCTACAGACGCAGACCGCTGGAGCCAGGCGCGCCCGTTTGATTGCACCCCGATTGGTTTACGGTGGGGCTCGCGTGCGGGCATAGCGGCCCCGTGTGAGTGCAGGTTCCGGGTCCGTGAGATATACCGTCGTCCGGTGGGGTGCAGGCCTTGGCTTCACGAGCTTCCGGAGCAGCAGCGAGAACATGGCTGAAACAGAGTCCGCACGCGTAGGGGCGGTCGTCATCGGTCGCAACGAGGGCGAGCGCTTGCAGCGTTGTCTGCGCTCCCTCGTGGGTCGCGCCACGCCGCTGGTCTACGTCGACTCGCGCTCCGCCGACGATAGCGTCGCTTTCGCGCGGTCGCTGAGCGTCGAGGTGGTGGAGCTCGATCTCTCGGTCCCGTTCACGGCGGCACGCGCGCGCAACGAAGGCTTTCACCGGCTGCTCGCGCTCGCGCCCGACATCGACTTCGTGCAGTTCGTCGATGGCGACTGCGAGGTGGTGTCGGGCTGGGTCGAGTTTGCGCGCGACACGTTGGTCGCGGATGCGGGCCTGGTCGCGGTCACCGGTGTGCGTCGTGAGCGCCACCCCGATCAGAGCATCTTCAACGAGCTGTGCGACGTCGAGTGGCAGCTCGGTCCGTACGGCGAGACCAATCGTTTCGGCGGCGACGTGATGATCCGCGCAAGCAGTTTGGTCGCCGTCGGGGGCTACAATCCGAGTGTGATCGCGGCCGAAGACGACGAGCTCTCGCTGCGCCTGTTCGAGGCGGGCGGTCGCATCTTGCGTGTCGACCGACCCATGACGCTGCACGATGCTGCGATCTACCGCGTCGGCCAGTGGTGGCAGCGCGCCAAACGTTGTGGTCACGGCTACGCGCAGGTCGAACACATGCACGGTGCCCCCCCCAGCAACAAGTTTCGCGCCGAAAAGAAGCGTGTGCTGACGTGGGGCGTGGGTCTGCCGGCGGCGATGCTCGTGCTCGCGCCCCCCAGCATCGGAGCGTCGCTGCTGCTGGCGGGTGTGTACCCGCTGCGCGCGCTGCGCATCGCCAACAACTGTCTTCGTGAAGGCATGTCTCCACGCGCAAGTGCGGCGTGGGGGTTGTCGTGCGCCTTCTCCAGCATCCCGGAAGCAGTAGGCATGGCCAAGTTCCACGTCGACAGGCTGCTGTCGCGAGCGCCAAAAATCATCGAGTACAAAGGGCCCGAAGCGCAATGAGCAATAGTGTGAACAAGACTGGTCCACGCCGCGTCGCCCTGTTGGGCGCAGGCTACATCTCGAAGTTCCACGTCGAAGCAGTGCGCGCCGTCAGCGGCGTCGAGCTGCGCGCCATCTGCGACGTCAGCCAAGGCAAGGCTGACGCACTCGCACGCGCTTACGGCATCCCCAAGGTGTACGCGAGCCTCGAGACCATGCTGGCCGAAGAAAAGCTCGACGCCGTGCACGTGCTGTTGCCTCCGCAGATCCACGCGGCATCGGTCAACCGCATCCTCGAAGCAGGCGTCGACGTGCTGGCCGAGAAACCACTCGGTGCCACCTCGGCCGAGTGTCGGCAGATGGCGAGCAACGCAGCCGAGCGTGGGCGTCTGCTCGGCGTCAGCCACAACTTCCTGTTCTCGCCCAACTACGAGCAGTTCTACTCCGATCTGCAGAGCGGCCGGTTCGGGCGCATCGATCAGATCGAGATCGTGTGGAACAAGGAGCTCGGGCAGCTCAAGGGCGGACCGTTCGGCGGGTGGCTGTTCGCCAAGCCCGAGAACGTGCTGTTCGAGGTGGGTCCACACTCGTTCGGACACCTCGCGCACATGCTGGGCGGCATCGACGACCTGACGGTCACGCCCAAAGATCGCATCGATCTGCCGCGCGGCGGCGACTTCTATCGGCGCTGGGAGATCCTCGGCACCAAGGGCAGCGCCAGCGTGCGCATGCGCTTTGCGTTCATCGATGGCTTCACGCAGCACTACATCCAGGTGCGCGGCAGCAGCGCGGCGGCCATCGTCGACTTCGAGCAGGGCTCGTACGTGGTCACCGAGCACACCGCCCAGGTGCTCGACGTCGACCGCTACGCAGCGGCCACGCGCATCGCGGCCACGCAGGTGATCCAGGCGAGTGAGACCCTCGGGCGCTTCGTGCTGTCCAAGATGGGTCTGGTCAAAGAGGGTGCACCGTTCCAGCGCAGCATCACGCGCTGCGTTCGTGCGTTCTACGAAGGGCAGACCAAGGGCGAGCTCGACGAGCGCGTCGGTCCGCTGCTCGCGACGCGTGCGGTCGAGCTCGCCGAGCGTGTGCGCGACAGCGCCAAGCTCGCGAGTCCCAGCAGCAGCAAGAAGAAAAAAGACGGCGGCGTGGTGGTCGCTCCGCCTCCGCAGGTCGCCAGTGGCGTCCCCGAGACGGTGCTCGTGCTCGGAGGCACCGGCTTCATCGGGCAGGCGCTCGTGAAGAAGCTCGTGCAGGAGGGCTACGGCGTGCGCATGTTGGTGCGCGACCCTTCGGCTGTGGCGGCAGACCTCAAGCAGCTCGGTGTGGGCATCGCGCGCGGCGACCTCGCCGACACGTCCTCGATCGAAGCGGCCATCGGCGGCATCAAACAGATCTACCACTTGGCGCGCGGCAACGGCGACACCTGGGAAGACTACCTGCGCACCGACGTCGAGCCGACGCGGCGCCTGGCCGAGCTGTGTCTCGCCAAGGGCGTCGAGCGGCTCTACTACACGTCTTCCATCGCCATCTACTACGCGGGCAAGCGCGCGGGCACCATCACCGAAGAGACGCCGCCGCACGAGGGCGTGCTGCGCGCCAACATCTACTCGCGCGCCAAGGTGGAGATCGAGAAGTTGCTGCTCGACATGCACAAGCAGCGCGGACTCGGAGTGGTCATCTTCCGTCCGGGCATCGTGCTCGGGCCGGGCGGCAACCCGCTGCACTGGGGTGTGGCAGGCTGGCCCTTCAACTCGGTGCCTCGTCTGTGGGGCGACGGTCAGTCTCCGTTGCCGATCGTGCTGGTGGACGACTGCGCAGACGCGCTCGTGCGTGCGCAGAAGGTGCCGCATCTCGAAGGCGAGACGTTCAACCTGGTGGGCGAGCCTTGCCTGACTGCGCAGCAGTATCTCGACGAGCTGGAGCGCGCCTCGGGCGTGAAGTTCAGGCGCGTACCGACGTCCTCGACCCGGTACTTTGTCGAGGACATCGGCAAGTACTTCATCAAGACGGTTGGACGCGATCCTGCGCGGAAGCTGCCTTCTTGGGCGAACTGGGATGGGCGCTCTTGCGCGGCTCACTTCGATGCGACGCGTGCTCGGCAGAAGCTTGGGTGGAGGCCTACTACCGATCGTGATCGCGTCATTCGTGAGGGGATTGTCGCTCCTGCTGTGCAGTTCTTGTCGTAACTGCTTCTCGGCTCGGTGCTCGGTGGCGGTGTAGATCGGCGTGGCCGGCCGCCTGCGGACCGCCTGCGGAGAGGATGTCTCCGTGCTTGCAAAGCCTGCGCGCGCAGACATCCTCCGCCTCCGGCGCAAACCGATTTGCAGGAGCAAATCGGTCGGGCTCTCGCTGGATTCGACTGGATCCGGTGTGCCGGGCCGAAGACGTGCTCGAACTCTTTTGCTCTGTGGTTACTGTCCGTCGAATCCTCCAGTCAGAGGTAGCTGTCGGGATCTTGTCGTTCGTGCAGCACGCACACCACTTCGATGCCGTCGTCGACCTCGCGGTAGAACAATACGTGATGCAGATCTTCGAAACGCCGCAGTGGAGGCTTACGCGCGACGGAGCGACCGAGCTCGGGATGCTCAGCGAGCATGGCGGCCGTGTCGCGCAGCCCCTCGACATAGCGCAGTGTGCGCGCGAGGCCCCAGCGCGTGTAGCTATAGTCTGCGATCCTATGCAGGTCGTTCTCGGCGGACTCGGTGAAGTGGCAGCGCTTCACTCGCGCGCACGCAAGCGCTGGAGCACGCGGTCGACGACGCCATCCGGCGCGCGCGGGCTACGCATGCCTGCCTCGAGCTTGGCGTCGAGCTCGGCCTCGAGCTCGCGCTGCCGGCGGTAGCGGCGCATTGCCTCGCGCATCACTTCCGAGGCGTTCTGCGCTGCGCCGTTGGCAAGCTCCTGCTGGATGAAGGCCTCATCTAGCGCAGTCAGGGTGTAGCTGGTCGTGCGTGCCATGGGGCGACTGTACTAGATTGTAACATCGACATCCAGTCCCATCACCGCGCCTGGGCCGACCGCATCAGCCGCGAGGTGGAGGGCTTGCCCACGATACTACTTGGCTTTTCAACCGATGACGGGCCATGTATCCCATCACAATGAGCTCATGGGTCCATTGAAGATTGTCGCGGTGGGAACCAGTTCCGGAGTCGTCCTGCGTCAAAGAGCTACTGCGCGAGCTCAACGTGGAGCGCGGCGACACGCTGCACCTCGTGCGCAACGAAAGTGGCGACCACGTGCTCACTCCGCTCGATCCAGAGGCGCTCGAGCAGGTCGAAGCCGTCGGCGCTTGATGCGTCGCGACCGCGCAGTCCTGCGCGCGCTCGCCGACAAGTGAAGTGGCTCAAGGAGCTCGTCGTGTCGGTAGCTGACAGCAATCTGGATGTCACGATCGAGCTGCTTAGTTGAGCTAGAGCGGTAGCTTCGCGGTCCCTCGCGCGTGCGGTCTTCCTCCGGGATCAGACGCGTCCACACCGCGTAGTGCACGCTCTGCGCAACGCGAAGAACAGTAAGAGCCGCACGTTGAGCCATGGATTGGCAAGGCGCGACACGACATCCATCAGCAATCCCGCGTCGAGTGCGAGGTGCGATCGGCATGCCAGGTGGTGTGGTAGGGGTCGCCGGGGAAATCCCCGGCGACCCTATGCCGATCGGAAGGGAGTGTGGCTGCGCGCGCAGGCTTTGCGAGCGCGGAGAGATGCTCCCCGCAGACGGCCGGCCCCAGCGATCTCCACCGCCAGCAAGCGGCCAAAAAGCAGCGAGCCAGCGAGTGACGAGTGTCGCGTTTTGCCAGATGTGGCAATTGTGCCTGTTTTACAGCGGATCCTTGACCTCGGCGAGCGGCCAAGACATGGGTCAGGGATGCCGGCGTTGGATCGAGCGTGGCACTTCAGTGGTTGGCGGCTAGCTGCACTCGTAGCGGCGCTCACGCTGTACGTAGGGCTCACTGTTCATAGTCAGGTCTCGCACCTGACGGACAAGCCCCTGCCCGACTTCTTGATGGAGGACTACGGCTACTACGCCCGCGGATACGCGCGCTGGTTGGCTGGCGAGAGCCCCTACGCTGACCGCGTCATCGGCACGGCCTTCATCTACCCGCCGCAGGCACTGCTCGTCGTCGCGTTCTTCGAGTCGCTCGGCCCACTTCCCATCAAATACGCGGTGTACGCCACGCTCGCGCTCGCCGCACTCGTCGGGTCGGTCCTGCTCGTCCTGCGCAGACTCGATGTTTCGCCGAGCGATCCGCGCGGTGATCAACGCGGGTGGATCGCCCTGGTCCTCGCGCTTGGCTTCGCGCCGTTTGGCTGGTGTCTGTACCTCGGACAGGTCAACCCCTTCGTCGCGTTCACTGCGGCGGCAGGCTTCTTTCTCGCGGAGCGCAAGCCGTGGGCCGCAGGGGCCGCGATTGCCGTAGGCGTGGCCATCAAGCTGACTCCGCTGGTGATGCTCGTGTTGCTCTTGCGGCGTCGCTACCTGCGCGTGCACATCGCGTTTGCCGTGGCCAGCGTGGTGTTGTTTCTCGTCGCGGGCGCAGTGTTCGGGTTCCAGCACTACCTCGACTACCTGGCCGTGGCGCGCGAGCTCAAAGACAGCTTTCCGCTCGGTCTCAACGGCAGTCTGTCGCTCGTCAACTCGCTCTACCTGATCGCGGGCGCGGTCGGCTTACCCACCGAGGGTTGGCAGGGCGCCGTGCAGCTGCTCTACACGGTGGTGGTCGGCAGCATGTTGTTGCTGGGCACGTGGCTCACGCGCGACGGCCTGCACCGGCACTTGTTTTATGCGTTGGTCGCCCTCGGCATGACGCTCATGCCCAACGTGCTCTGGTACCACCACCTGGTCTTTTTGCTGCCCGCGTTGCTGACCCTGGTGCTGTCGACCCAGTCGTCCGTGCTGCTGCGGGTGGGCGCGTGTGTCGCCCTGGGCGTCATTCAGCTCGATCGTCTGCTCTATCCCAAGCTCGACAAGCTCACCACGACACCCGTCTGCATCGTGCTGTTGTTGTTGGTGTTCGTCGAGATGGTGCGGCTGTCGCCCGGGCTCTTGCCCGACGTTCGTTCGCGTCGCTGGTTGGCCGAGCGATCACGAGCGCTGGGCCGCCCCTCGGCGCCACGTTTGTGACGCTTGCTGGGGAGTGAGACGCCAACGAGAACGCCGACTTGATTTTGTACGAGCTGACAGACGACTACTTGGCGATCGCCCGGCAGCTCGTCACGCTCTGGCCAGGCAGCAAGCGCGAGGCCCCGGTGTTGTTCAAGCAGGCCGGCCGCTATTACATGATCACGTCGGCGGCGACGGGCTGGGACTCCAATCAGGCCAAGTACGCATCGTCGGCGTCTCTCGAGGGCCCGTGGACGGCGCTGCAAAACCTGGGCAACGGGACGACCTTCGACACGCAGCCCACCTACGTGCTGCCTATCGTCGGCACGCGCGCGACGACGCTGGTGTACGCCGGCGATCGGTGGAAAGACCCGGAGCTGGGTGACTCCAAGTACATCTGGCTGCCCCTCAAGCGCAGCGGGCAGAGCCTCACGCTCGACGACTACAACGATTGGTCGCTCGATCTGACGACGGGCGAGTGGTCCAAAGCAGACGACGACACGTTGCCCCAGAGCGCATGGTCGTTGCTCAGCGTGTCGAGCGAAGAGACCGAGGGCGAGGATGGCCGAGCTGCGCGCGCGTTCGACGGCTCCCCCTCCACCTTCTGGCACTCGCGCTACAGCGGAACGCGCGCGGAGTACCCGCACGAGCTGAGCATTGATCTAGGCGCCACGTACCAGCTGGTGGGCCTGCGCTACCTCCCGCGCCAAGACGGCAACCCCAACGGTCAGATCGCCGGCTACGAGTTCTACGCCAGCCAAGACGCCAATCAGTGGGGCGCCCCAGTGCGAACGGGCGAGTTCACGACGAGCGCAGCCCCCCAGCAGCTCACGTTTCCCCCAACCCTCGCCCGCTACGTCCGCCTGAGAGCAACAAGCGGCCAAGGTGGCCGCGCCTACGCAGCCGTAGCCGAGCTAAACCTACTAGGCACCCCGCACTGAAGCATCAAGCACAGAGCGACCGCGAAGCGAGCGACCGCGAAGCGAGCGACCGCGAAGCGAGCGACCGAGCGAGCGGCTAGCAACGAGCACCGAGCAAAAGCGCAGCGAGCGAACGCGCAGCGAGCGAAGCGTCAGTCCACCCAACCGCCAGCAAGCACCTCACCGCTCACCGCTCTCGAGGGACTCGAGACAGCCCGCGTGCGAACCCGGGCCCCACGACGCTTGCGAGCACCACCCATCCGCGGCGGCTGCGCCTCGGCGATTTGAGAAGCCGCAGCAGATCGCGCCTGACAGGCTCAACCCGTAGCCATGGGCACCAGAAGGCACCAGAAGCGGCGATCACCGTAGGCCAAAACACCCGAAGACTGCGCAAGCGAGCAGCCCCCTGGTATGCTCCCGCCAGATGCGCTTCTCGATCGTCCACGCCGCCGATCTCCACCTCGACAGCCCGCTCACGGGCCTCGAGCGCTACGACGGAGCCCCCGTCGCCGAGCTCCGTGCGGCCACCCGGCGCGCGCTCGAAAACCTGGTCCAGCTCTGCCTCCACGAAGATGCCAAGCTCCTGCTCCTGGCCGGCGACCTGTACGACGGCGACTGGCGCGACTACTCCACCGGCCTGTTCTTCGCCGCGCAGATGGCGCGCCTCCGCGAGACGGGCACGCGCGTCGTCTGGATCCGCGGCAACCACGATGCGCAGAGCAAGATCACGCGCCACCTCACGCTCGGCGAGCACTGCGTCGAGCTCGGCAGCAAGCGTCCCGAGAGCTGTCGTATCGACCCGCTGCAGGTCGCGGTGCACGGGCAGGGGTTCGCCACGCCGGCCGTGACCGAAGATCTCACCGAGCGCTACCCAGCACCCGACTCGGGCGTCCTCAACATCGGCCTCTTGCACACCGCGCTCGGCGGCCGCAACGGCCACGCCAACTACGCGCCGTGCGACGTGCGTGCGCTGAGCGCGCGCGGCTACGACTACTGGGCACTCGGGCACGTCCACCAGCGCGAGGTGGTCGATACCGCGGCCGGTGTGCCCACCGTGGTGTTTCCCGGCAACTTGCAAGCGCGCCACGTGCGCGAGGGCGGGGCCAAGGGCGCCAGCGTCATCGAGGTGTCAGACGGCGCCATCGTCAAGGTCGAGCACCGCGCGCTCGACGTCGTGCGGTTCGCACAGCTGCGCGTCGACGTGGGCCCAGCCAGCTCCACCTACGACGTGGTCGAGCTCGCGCGCGGCGCGCTGCACCAGGCGCTCGAGCAAGCCGACGGACGGCTGCTCTGCGCGCGCGTGCTGCTCGTCGGCCGCTCCAAGGCGCACGCCGAGTTGCTGCGCGACCCCGAGCGCGCGCGCAACGAAGTGAAGAGTCGTGCCAGTGAGCTCGACGTCGGCAACGTGTGGGTCGAGAGTGTGCGCATCGCCACCGAGCTGCCGGTCGACCTGAGTGAGCTCTCGCTTCGCGACGATGCGGCGGGGCAGCTGGTGCGCTCGCTGCGCGCGCTGCAAGACGAGCCGATGGCCCACGCCGAGCTGCTGGCCGAGCTCGCGCGCATCGGGGGCAGTTTGCCGCCCGAGGTGGGCTTGTCTGCACTGGGCATCGACCTCGAAGACCCCGAGTCCACGCGCGAGCTCATCGCCGACGTGGCCCGTTCCATCTTGCCGCGCATCGTGGGTGAGCCATGAGGTTCGATCGGCTCTCGCTGACCGCGTATGGTCCGTTTACCGAGCGCACGCTCGATTTCTCGGGCCGCCCGCACGCAGTGCAGCTCGTGTACGGCCCCAACGAGGCGGGCAAGAGCAGCACGCTGCGCGCTGTGCTCGGGCTGTTGTACGGCATCCACGCCCGCACCGGAGACGCGCACACGCACGAGCACACCAAGCTGCGCATCGGCGCCACGCTCGTCGATCGAGCGGGCAACGCGCAGCGCTTCGTGCGCCGCAAGGGCAACAAAAACACGCTCGAAGACGGCGACGGCAACTTGCTCGCCGAGAGTGCGATCGCGGGCATGCTGGGCGGGCTCAACCAAGATCTGTTCACGCAGATGTTCGGCCTCGACCACGTGCGCCTTCGTGAGGGTGCCGAGGCGCTCTTGCGCGGTGGCGGTCAGCTAGGCGAGGTGTTGTTCGACGCCAGCCTCGGTGGGCGCGGCATCCACACCCTGATCGAGAGCCTGCGCGCCGAGGCCGACGCCCTGTACAAGCAGCGCGGTCGCACGCCCGAGCTCAACGCAGCGCTCGAGAGCCTGCGCGAAAAAAAGAAGCTGCGCACCGACGCCATGCTGTCGCCGCAGGCGTTCGTCGACCAGCAAGCGGCGCTGGCGACCGCCATCGCCGAGCGCAGAGAGCTGAGCGAGACACGTCAGCGGCTGGCCGCCGAGAAGTCGCGCCTCACGCGCCTCTTGTCGTTGTTGCCGTTGATCGCGCGGCGCGATGGGGTGAGCGCAGAGCTGGCCAAGCTTGCCGGCTCGGCCGCCGACGACGAGCCGAGCACACACGACGACGACGCACTCGAAGAGACCGTACGCGAGCTCAATCGGCGCTACGGCAGTGTGTTGTCGGCCGAGCGCGAAGAGCCGCGCTGCCGGGCCGAGCTGGCGACGCTGGAGCGCGACGTCGAGGCGCTGCGCGGACGGCTCGGCAGTGGCGTGCAGGGGCTCGCGCTGCTCGGCACGGGCGAGGTCGATACGGCGCGCCGCACGCGCCTTCGCAAGCTGGTCGAGCGCGAGCGCAGCCTGCAACGCGAGCGCGCCGAGCTCGTGCGTCTCGACGCCGCATCCGAGCACGAGCAAGCGCGGCTGACTGCGCGGCTAGCAGACTACCCAGCGCGTACAGACGGCCCGCTCGGCAGCCTGGTCGCCGACATCGAGCGCGACGACCTGCTCGGCCAGCTGGTGCGCGGCGCTGCCGAGCTCGCCAAGGTCGGTGCACAGCTCGACCGTCGCGCCGCGCAGCTTACGGGGCAGGTCGACCTCACGCGGCTCGACCTGTCTTCGCTCTCGCACCGCACGTTGCCGAGCGACGCGACGGTGAGCGAGTACGAGGTGGCCTACGAGAGCAGCGCACGCGAGCTGCTCAAGCTCACGCACGCGTACGAACAGACGCGCGACGAGCTCTCACGACTCGAGCGTGCTCGCGGTGAGCTGCTGGCTTTTGGGGAGCTCGCCACACGCGCCGAGCTCGATCAGGCGCGCGCTTCTCGCGATGGTGCATTCGATGCGTTGTTCTCCGAGCCGACTCCCAAGCCTGCACTGTTGCGCGCCTACAGCGCCGCGCTGCAACACGCCGACGAGCTCGCCGATCGCCTCACCCGCGAGGCGCAACAAGCCGCCGAGCTGCGCCGTGTCGACCAGCGGCTGGCCGAGCTGTCGACCACGCGAGCCGAGCTGGCCGAACGCACGGCGAGCGAGCAGCGAGCCGCGCGCGAGGTCGACGAGCGTTTCCAGGCGTGCGTGGCGCCGCTCGGCCTCCGTAACCTCACCCCGCGTAGCGCGCGTCCGCTGCTTGCCGAGCTCGCAGCGTTGCGCGCGTTGAGCGTGCAGCGCGACGAGCTGGCACAACATGTCGCGCTGCTGGTCGCGCGAGCACACGAGCGCAGTCGACAGCTGCACGTGCAGCTGGGTGGCGAGCTTGCTCCCGTCGACTGTGCCGCGTCTGCGCGCTCGGAGCTCGAGCGGCTGCTCGGTCTCGCACGTCAGCAGGTGTCCCTTGCGCTCGAGCTGGCGCGAGAGCGGGCGGCTCTGTCGGCACAGCTCGACAAGCTACTCAGCGAGCGCACTACGCAGCACGGCCGGCTGCAGGTTGTCACCGACGAGCTTCAAGCTACGCACGAGAGCTACGCACGAGAGCTCGCGGCGTTCGGCCTGGTCGGCGAGCTCTCGCCCGACGAGCTGCTGGCGTGCCTCGACGACCTCAGTCAGCTCGGCCAGCGCACACGCGAGCTCGCCACCTTGCGCGCGCGTTTGTCGGCCGCCCAGGTCGACCGCGAGGCGCTCGTTGTCGCCGTGCGCGAGGCGGTGTCGCGTTTTCTGGAGAGTCAGCCGTCCGCCCCAGGGGAGCCGTCGTTTGCGCTCGAGGCGGCGCTCGCCGACCTATCGCGGGTGCTACGCGAGCGCAGCGAAGCCAAGCGCGACCGCGTACGTTTGCGCGCCGAGCAGCTCAGGCTGGACGAACAGCTGACTGGCCTGGGCGACGGAGTGCCGCTCGACGAGCTGCGCGTGGCCGTTCGTGCGTTCGAGCCCCACGAGGGGCGTGCGCGTGTCGAAGAGCTCGAGCGACAGCTCGAAGAACACGGCCACAAGAGCAGCGACCTCGAGCAGTCGATCGGCAGGTTGTCGCTTGGCCTCGAGCGGCTCGAGCAGGTCTCGGGTGCGGTCGAGCTGGCCGAGGACTACGAACAAGAGCTGTCGCGAGCACGCGCATTGTCGCGTCGCTACGTCGAGCTCAAGCTCGCGCTGTCGTTGCTGAGCAGCGAGGTCGAGCGCTACCGCACGCAGCACCAGCAGCCGGTGCTCAAGCGCGCGTCCGAGCTCTTCCCGCGGCTCACGCTCAACCGCTACAAGGGGCTGAGTGTGGAGTACGACGAACAAGACGAGCCCGTCTTGTCGTGTCTGCTCCACGGTGGACGGTCGGTTCGTGTGGGTGGCCTGAGCGACGGCACGCGCGACCAGCTCTACCTCGCGCTGCGCGTGGCCAGCATCGAGCGCTACTTCGAGGGTCGCCCGCCGTTGCCGCTCATCTTGGACGACGCGTTGGTGCACTTCGACGACCTGCGCGCGACGGCTGCACTAGAGGTCTTGGGAGAGCTCGCCAAGCACACCCAGGTGCTGTTCTTCACGCACCACGCGCGGATGATCGATCTGGCGCGCAATGCCCTCGGGGAGCGGCAGCTCTGCGTGCACGAGCTCGCACCCCGTCTGACGTCGAGGTCGAATGGACCCTTGTTCGACACCACTCTTTCGTAGACCCTTTTTAGGCGACCCCTCAGCGTAGGTTCGCTTGAAAGTTCGCGGTGCAGGTCACGTCCGAAGCCACGTTAGCGCATCGATGGATCTCCACAGTGGACACATGGGAAGGTCGACTCCGCCCTGTCAGCACCGAGCTGTTGGCGTGTGCCCGAACCTCCGCGATGACTATGTCTCTCCGACAGGGACGGCAACCGTCAGCGCGCGCTCTCACCTCGACCGACCGCCACAAATGGCGGCAGCTGCAGTGCAGGTTGCGTGCGCTGCGTGGTCTGCAGGCATGCGGCTCGATTCGCGCCCCGCTGCGCATGTCGAGGGGCTCTCGTCGAGCGTGTCCGAGCAGACACCTGGAGTAAGTTCACAATGCAGACGCAGAGTGCGATTTGTCGTCGACGTTTCTGCAAGACGGCCGCCCTGGCCGGGTTCGTTTGCGCCGCGGGCTGCGGAAGTACGCAGCCCGTGCGGCGACTCGACTCCGGGAGCAGCAGGGCTATCGACCCGAGCCACCCGTCACCAACGGCGAGCGCGAGCGCCAGCGCGCGCCCGTGTTCACAGAACGACTACCCGCCAGCCGACCTACCGCAGTGCGCGCGTTGTGTAGGCGAGGGCACCACCGGGTTTTGTGCCGACGGTGTGCTCGACCCCGCCTGTGTCGAGGGGCGCTGGTCGTGCAGCGGCGGAGACCTCGTGCCGCGTGACGTGTGCAGCAGCCTAGGCGCGCCCTGCACCAAGCCTCGACAACCCTGAACGTCGACGCGGGCCTGACCCTGGCACGCCGGCCATCTGCTACGATGCCAGCGAGGCTCCACCCGTGTTCATCCCAGAGCTTGGCACTTTGGTCGGCGGCAAGTACCGGCTGCTGAGTCTGCTCGGCGCGGGTGGGATGGGCACCATCTACGAAGCCGAGAACACCGTCACGCTGAAGCGGGCGGCGGTGAAGTGGCTGCATCCGCAGTACCACGAGCGCGGTCGGGGCGTGCGGAGCCTGGTCTACGAGGCGCGCGCGACCTCGCGTATTCGCCACGACAACGTGGTCGACGTGTACGACGTGGTCGAAGAGGGAAGCGCCGTCTTTCTCGTCATGGAGCTGCTGCATGGCGAGCCCCTCACGTGTCAGTTGGCGCGCGTCGATTGGCCCGTGCACGAGATGATCACGGTGTTGCTTGCTGCGATGCGTGGCGTCGTGGCGGCGCACGCGGTCGACGTCGTGCACCGAGACATCAAGCCCGACAACATCTTCCTTGCGCGCGAGCCCGGCTACGCGTCGCTGGTGCCCAAGGTGATCGACTTCGGCATCTCCAAGATGGTCGAGCCCGACAGCGCCAACACCACGGGCGCCGGCGTCACGCTGGGCACGCCCAAGTACGTGTCCTACGAGCAATTGCTTGGCACGCCGACGGTCGACGCTCGCACCGACGTCTACGCGTTCGGCGTCATCCTTTACGAAGCGCTCACGGGCTGTCCGCCGTACTCCGAAGCCCAAACGTTCGCCGAGCAGGCGGTGCGTTTTGCGACGGAGGTCCCACTCGCGCCGCGCGCGCTCAACGCCGACATCCCCCTAGCGCTGGCCAACTTGGTCGAGCGCGCCATCGCCAAGGATCGCGAGCTGCGGGTCTCTTCGATGAGCGAGTTCGTCGAAGCGCTCGAGCCGTTCGCAGACGCAGCCTGCTACCCGACTCCGTTGCTCTCGCGCGCACCAGGCAATGCGCAGCCGGCCATGCGCACGAGTGAGCTACCTTCCGCGGCCAGTGATGGGTCTGCTGACTCGGCGCAGCTCCCGCGTGCGGTGGGTCCTGACCTCACGGGCGGTGAGGCTCCGCGAGCGACGCCGATCCGACGATCTCTTCCGGCGGGCCCGCGTGGGAAGCGGGTCGTGCGCGTGGCTGTCGGGCTGCTGTTCCTGTTCATGCTGATCGCAGCACTCGGCCGTCGCGAGAGCGGCGACGAGAGCACGCTAGAGGTACGCCATCCCGTCGCGCTGGGCTCGGCAGACGCAGCGGCCACACGCGCGCCGGTCGATGTGGGGGCTTCACCAAGCACACCGTCCGCAGGCACAACGGAGCGATCGGCGAGCAGTGAAGGGGTGCGACTGGACGGTCCCGACGCGTCGTCTGCGCACGCCCCGGTGCCCGTGCCGATCACGCGCCAGCGTACGACGCACAAACGTGTCGAGCGACGAGTCAGCCCGGTGCCGGGGCCTCTTCCATCGACCAGCGGGCCCCGTGCGGCGCTCGACGCAGGGCTCAGCGAGGCAAAAGACCGTCATCGGGCGGGCCAAGTGCGTCGCGACGAATTCTGAAGCGACACCAGGCGTGCAAGGCGCGCTCGCCGACTGCCTACGGATTCATCAGGACTACGCGGCTCGTTCCGCCAGGCGTGCTGTGGTTCGAACGATTGCGCAACGTGGAGACCGCGACTGCGGTGCCAGCGCCCGCCGCGACCACGCCGACTGCGCTCCACACCCACCACTTCTTGTACGTGGGCGTCTGCGCCGATGGCCTCTCCGCCGTCGGCCTGAAGACCGTCAGGACGCCAGCGTCGGGAGGCGCGAGCACTACCTGGACGTTGATCTGTTCACGGCCGCGCACGCTGATCTGTCGGCGCTGCGGGAGGCGACCACTGGCGCGGAACTCGAGCAGGTGATCGCCCACCAACAAGTTGAGCGCCGCCTGTGGACCGCTGGCCACGGTGACTCCGTCGACGCTCACGGTCGCTGTGCCAGGTTGTACCTCCACGTGCACCTCTCCGACGTACGCACGCGCGCGCTCGAGTAAGGTCTGTACTTCTGCGCGCAGCTCCGCGCTCAGCGGGCGCTCCTGTGCAGACAACGCCGCTTGCAGCAGCTTTACGGACTCTCCGTAGTTGCGCAGCTCGAACTCGACCTTGCCCAGGCCGCGCAGCGTACGGGCGTTGGGGTAGAGCTCGTGCGCGTGGCGAAAGTGTTCTCGCGCTTCTTCGAAGTGGCCGCGTTCGTGCTCGTCGACCGCTCTGTCGATGGCCACCTCGTACTGTGCGGGCGGCGCAGCGTCGCTGGAGTTCGTTTCGCTCGCAGGCGGGGAGTGTGGAGCCTCGTCGCTGGGAGACGACTGCAGAGCGGGCTCGGCGAGAGTGCGTGCCGCTGGCCAGCCCACGATGCACGGGCAGAGCACAACCGTCAGACACCAGACTGCTACGCGTGCACACGGCCTGAGCAAGCTGCGGGACCACCTCATACGTTCTCCTCGACTGGCAGCGCCGTCGCGAGCGTGACGTGCGCACATCATGGAGGTTTACGGAGGGCGCAGGCGAGTTCTGCCGTAACGCTCAGAATTGATCGCGCGACACTGGGCCGGCGCGGTGCAGAGCCGCGTCTGCGGCGGCAGCTGGATCGGAGGTCAGAGCTGGGTCAGGAGTGACGGCTTGTCCTGTGCTGTTGGTTCGCTCGACCGCAGCCGTTGCGGCCGGCGAGGCTTCTGAAGGCTTCCGCTGTTTTTTTCCCCGCGTCGAAGTCCGCGGTGGTGCAGCGTCCGGGCGAGGCGCGGTGGCGCGTGCGCTGAAAGCCGGCTTGGCCGACGGGTGTACGATCACCTCTGCGGCTTGTGTGATGTCCGATAGGGTGGGAGCGACGAGCGGAGGAGAAGATGCGGCCACGTAGTCGTCGGGTCTGGTCGGCTGCGCGATGGCAGGGAGGGTGGTGCCGGGTGACGGAGCGACGGCGTGTGCGACCGCCCCCGCTTTGGGCGCCGCCGCTGCGCTGTCGGTGAAGTGCAAGGCGCCCACGCGCTTGACGAGTGGCCAGAGCGGCGGCACCGACAAGAGGCAAAAGACCAGACCGCCAGCGACCCACACGGCGCGGTGCCGGCCGCGCTCGTCGCCCGGCGCGAGCACAGGGCGGGTGCTCGGTAGCAGCGAGGCAGGCGTCGCGGGTCGGGTCGCCAGAGAGCGAGCGGGCAGCGTGCGCAGGTCACCGCCCACCGCGCCGCTCGGCAGCGGCGGTGCGCCTTCCCACACCATCATTGGGTGCTCGTATGCAGTGGAGTGCGCGAACGGCCGTAGGGCCGCCATGAACGACTCCATGCTGTCGAAACGTTGGTCGCGATCGCGCGAGATGGCCGTGCACACGAGTGCGGACAGAGCGTCTGGTAGCTCCGGTCGCAGGAGCTTGGGTCGCGGCGGGTCGTAGGTGATGAACTGCACGGCCTGCTCGCCGAGGCTGTGGGCCTGGTAAGGTGGGCGGCCCAACAACGCTTCGTACAGCATGACTCCGAACGCGTAGACATCGCTGCGCGCATCCACGTTGGGGTCGCCGCGCAGCTGCTCGAAGGAGATGTAGCGTGGCGTGCCGAGGGCCATGCCCGACTGCGTAAGACGCGCCAAGTCGTTGCCCGTCGTCTTGGAGATGCCGAAGTCGATGACCTTGGGAACCACCTCTTCGTGCACGGTCTCGCGCGCGAGAAAGATGTTCTCGGGCTTGATGTCCCTGTGCACGACGCCCACCGCGTGCGCTGCTGCCACGCCCTCCATGGCCGGCAACAGCCAGCTCACGAGCTCGTGCAAGGTGGTCGGCCCACGCCGCAAGCGATCTGCGAGGAGCTCTCCCGTGAGCAGCTCCATGACCAAGACCACTGCGCTTCCTTCCAGCACCACGTCGTAGAGGTCGACGACGTTGCGGTGGCGGATGCGTGAGGTCGCGCGCGCCTCACGCATCATGCGTTCTTGTGCGGACGCGCGCGGCATGAAGCGCGGGTGCAACCACTTGACCGCCGCACGCTTGAGCGTGAGGACGTTCTCGGCTTCGAAGACCGCGCCCATGCCGCCTTCGCCGATGGAGCGCAGGATGCGGTACTTGCCGCCGACGAGTGAGCCACACGCCGGCATCGGCACGAGCCGACCCTCCAGGGTGTCGTCTGAGTCTCTGTCCACAAAACTTCTACGCCAGCCGCGCCAACTCCTACCGCGCGAAATGCAAGAGTCCATCTCGAATCGTCGCCGCGCGCGTCGAAATTGCATGGCCTCTGGCAGATCAGGTGCGTGCACGCCGTAGAAGGAGTGCAGTCGTACACGCCCTGCGACTCGGCCGCAGCGCGAGACAGGAGAGATCCGATGGGAGGCATGACGCGGCTGATGATCGGGGTCGGCTTCCTCGTGGGCAGCTGTGCGGAGGAGCCCGTCGACGAGCTGCTGCCGCACGTGTTCACCGATCTGCAGCCGGGTGTGGACTTCCAGTATCTGCGCGCAGAAACGCTGGACGCGCAGGGTGAGCTCGCCGCGTTCACACGCTGGCTTCGTGTCCGGCCCGCATGCCAGCCCGGTGCCGATGGCCGGTACGATCTCGGCACCTTCTCCATCAAGAAGAGTGATCAGGCGGTTGCGCGGATTCGACTCGTCGCGCTGCACGACAGTGACGGCAAAGCATGGACGCTGGTCGAGCAGCGCATCGACGCCGTGTTTCAGCAGGGCTCGGTGGTCGTCCCCATCGTGCTCAGTAAGGTGTGCAGCGAGTCTCCGGCTTGCATGGCCGGCACGACCTGCGACCCCGACACGGGCGGCTGCACGGGTATCCCGCGTCTCGAGCTGCCGAAGGCGGCCGAAAAGATGGGCAGCGGACCTTACTGTCTAGAGCGACTCGACGACCCGCCCGAGGTCGGCAATCAACCCGTGGTGCCAGCCGTGCTGCCCGACGCGGGCCCGCCGCCGTCCCTCTGCGTGCACGGGGATGGGCAGTGTTTTGCTGGCTGTGACGGTTCACGTGACAGCGACTGCCTGTTGCCGATCGGCGCCCGCTGTGGAGATGGCAAAGAAGCGTGTCGCCTCGACACGAGCTGTCAGCACGGGTTCTGCTGCGACCAGCCGTGTCAGGGAGTCTGCGAGCGTTGCGATCTTCCGGACCGTCCAGGTCGCTGCACTCCCCTGACGTACAGCGAGACCAAGGCGCCCATGAGCAGCCTCAACTTTGTTGCCGAGTGCAGCGATCGAGTGCGCTACACGTGCGTCGGCGGTGCCTGCCACCCGGAGTGTCAGACCGGGCGAGCAGACTGCGATCAGAACCTGCAGGAAAACGGCTGCGAGACGGCCTTGGGCGATGCCCTCAACTGCGAGCGCTGTGGCGACGTGTGCAACTATGGATACTGCGGCGACGGCCGCTGTGTGTGGCACCCGACCAGCACCCTCGACACGGCGACCTCGGGCCCGGTCGAGGCGGGCCAGCTCTACTCGATCGCGCTCTCGTTTCAGCGCGACGACAAGAAGGTGCGCGCGCTCGGCGCCCTGGTCAACGGCACGCTGGCAAGCCGGCTGTTGCGCTTGGCGCTGTACTACCAGCGCGGCACGGTCTGGGAGCTGTTTGCGCAGTCGGGGGAGCTCGCCGTCGTCGACAACCCGAGATCCAAAGTCGAGACACCTAGCGGCGTGCTGCGCGTCGAGGGAGCCATCCCGCCCAAAGACATCCCGCTCGAAGGCAGCTTCAAGATCGCCTTTCAGGTGTCGGAGACCACGCATCTGTTTGCAGCGTCTACCCAACTTCGCTGGTCGACCGTACCGCTGGTCTTTGGCGAGTTTCCTCGCGAGCTGGCCCCTGCGGCGGCGGTTACCAAGCTTCCCCTCTATCAGGTGTACGCAATCTCCACTCCCAACTGAGCGTAAAGCGACGAGGTAGAAGACATGGCCAATCTAAGAGTTGTCTCTGGACCCAGCATCAGCGGTGACCGCTGCACTGTCACCGTCACCAACGGCCCTGCCGAAACGACGGCGACGGCGTCCTTCTTTTTGTCGTTTGGCGCGGTCTGGGCCGAGCTCGGCGTCGGCACCGGGTACGTGCCTGCCAACGACACCACCACCTTTTATCGAGACGGTGCCGGCGGCGCGCTCACGGCCGACGTCGACCTGAATGGGACGCCCTAACCACCGACCATGAACACGGGAGGTCGATCATGACCAAGCTCTCTTACTACTCGTTTCTGGCGCTCAACACGCATCGCGACGCACAAGACATCGCGCTCACCTTCGAACCCCTCGAGCACGGCGACGCCTTGCTCGTGAGCAGACTGAAGGGCCACGCCGAGGGTGGCTGCAAACAGGCTGAGCTGCCGCCTTGCGATCTTACGTTGTGGGTCGCCGAAGGGCGCGAAGGGGCGCTGCTGCCGCCGTCCGCGGCTTGTCATCGACAAGCAGACTTCGTGGCCGACGTCCTCGGCTCGCTGAAGCCCGAAGAGCGGGGGCCGATCTTGGAGCGCGCGTACGACCTCGAAGCAAAGAAGCGGTACGTCCTGCCCAAGGAGTACAAGGTGCCGGCCACGACGGGGCGCATCCCGGAGCTCACCGCGTTGAAGCTGCTGCGACCTGCTTGTGTTGAGCCGGCCACGGGAAAGAGCAGCGAAGAAGCAGCGCCTGCGCGCGCGCGCGCAGCCGAGGTGCGCGCGTCCACCGAGCTGAAGGACGGCGCAGATCGCTTCGAGCCGTGGAGTGAAGGTAAAGAACTTCCGCTGCAGCTCCTCTACCTCGAGGCTCGCCAGGTTTTGCTGAAGGTACAGACCGCTGGACCTGCTGTGCTCAAAGTCGAGCAGTGGGCGTACCCCAAGGGGCGGCGCGTCTCGCTCGGCAGCTTCTTGGTGCCCATTCTGCAGTGAGGCCGAACAAGCGGAGTTCGTCTTTCGCGGTGGACGGTTGTCTTATATGCTGCTCCGGATATGAGCCTGTCACCCGTCCTGCCTTCTGCGCGTCCTGCGAAACCCAGCGCCGGCCCGGTCTTGTTCGAAGACCGCGGCTCGATCGCGCGCTGGGTGGAGCACCACAGCAAAGACGTGCAAGCTTCGCGAGTCGCGGCACCGTGCGCTCGGCACCCGACAGTGCGGCGTACTTCGCGGCGCGGGCAGGGAGCGGAGTGCCCGAGCGGCGCAAGCTGAGCGAGTCGGCCCAGTCGTGGGTGGAGCAGTGGCGCTGGGTCTCGGCAGGTGCACCCGAGGTGCTGCTCTTGGCGGTGCACGGCGGCGGCCACGTCGTCCCCGGGCCGCGCGCTGCGTTTCCACGCATCCTCGGCAAGGTCAGCGACGTGCTCGATGGACCGAGCGAGGTGTGGCGGTTCTTCGCGCGCCAGCCCAGCACGGAGGAGCGCACGAGCCAGCCGGGCCCGGAGCAACCTGCACCGGCGCTCGAGTCGCACGCGCCTTCGCCCTGACCCTACCGGTCACGATCAGTTGTGAAGCAGCGCCTGCAGCCAAGCAGGCGTGAACCGAGCCAGCGCGGCGATCAGGCCGATCACGATGGCGCACACGAAGCTCACGCGGTCTTTGAGCGCGTACTTCACCGGGTCGTCCTGCATCTGACCGCGGCCTGTGATGATCCAGATCCTGCTGATCCAGTAGAGCAGCACCGGCACCGCGAGCCACAGGATGTTTTGCTCGCGGTACGCGCCGCGATGCGCGCCGTTCTCGACGTACAGGCTGAACACCAGGGCCGCGATGTAGCCGCTGGCCGTGCCCATGCTGCCGATCAAGTCGAGATCGACGCGGTAGTAGTCGCGGTTTTTGATCTTCTCGTCGCTCGCCAGCTGCTGCAGCTCTACGTACCGCTTGCCGAAGGCCAGGCTCAGGAACAGGAACATGGAGAAGCCGAGCAGCCAGGCGCTGATGGCGATCGAGGTGGCGATGCCGCCCGCCAAGATGCGGTGCGTGTAGAGCGCCGCCAAGATGATGACGTCGAGCAGCAAGCGCCGCTTGAAGTAGAGCGAGTAGCTGACGGTGCCCACGAAGTAGAGGCCCAGCATGAGGCTGAAGGCGCCCGGCAACGTCAGTGCGGAGAGCGCGAACGCCCCCACCAACAGGACAAAAAACAGCGGCGGGCCGTACTGCACGGGCAGCGCGCCAGACGCGAAGGGGCGCGCGCGTTTGGTGGCGTGGGCGCGGTCGGCGGGCAGATCGAGCAGGTCGTTGAGTACGTAGCCGGCCGAGGCACAGAGCGAGAACGCAACCGCGGCGATGATGGCGCGCAGCACGACCTCGAACGTGGGCAGGCCCGGCCGCAGAACCACGGGCAAGACCACCAGTGCGTTCTTGGCCCACTGATGGATGCGCAGCTCTTTGATCAGCGCGCGCAGGATGCTGGGCCGGCGTGAGACCAGGACGATCTTGCGGTTTTGCGCGGCGCGGGCTGCCAGTGCGCTGTGCGCGCCCACCAAAAAGCCGCGCGCGGCATGCTCGAACACGGGTAGGTCGGCCAGGGAGTCGCCGATGTAGTCGTAGCCGTCGACCCCGTAGG
>JBEGTL010000029.1:0-29918 GCA_041179425.1 Pseudomonadota bacterium
CGAGGGCAAGCAGCAAGTGCTCGGCATCGGGCCGGGTGCGTACTGGGAGGTCGCCAAGACCGACAAGCTGTTCGCCAACTACTACTACCAGCTGCTCGTCGAGGCGCGGCCGGTGAGCCACGCGATGACAGTAAGGTGGCTGCACAGCTTTTAGGCGTGCGCCTCGCGACCGCGATGAGCGTAGGGGACGATGAGCGTAGGGCACGGATCTCGGTTTCTAGCGTAGGGGACTAGCGTAGGGGACGGATCTCGGTTTCTCGGTTTTGGCCCGATCGGACCACCGAGCGTAGCGACGCGTAGGGCGACGCGTAGGGGACGGATCTCGGTTTCTCGGTTTTGGCCCGATCGGACCACCGAGCGTAGGGTGAGCGTAGGGGACTAGGGTGAGCGTAGGGGACGCGTAGGGGACGGATCTCGGTTTCTCGGTTTTGGCCCGATCGGACCACCGACGACTGGCCAGGCATGTCAGGCCAAAACCGAGAAACCGAGATCCGTCCCCTGCCGCTGCCCTACCTGAACAACGGCACGTACTATGAGGGGAAGAAGCCGGCCGAGGGCAAGCAGCAAGTGCTCGGCATCGGGCCGGGTGCGTACTGGGAGGTCGCCAAGACCGACAAGCTGTTCGCCAACTACTACTACCAGCTGCTCGTCGAGGCGCGGCCGGTGAGCCACGCGCTGACCGTAAGGTGGCTGCACAGCTTTTAGGCGTGCGCCTCAGATGGGGTAGTGGCGCGGCTCTGTCGACACCGTGATCCAGCGCAGCTCGGTGAACTCGTGGATGCCCGCGCGGCCTCCAAAACGGCCGTAGCCGCTGGCCTTGGTTCCGCCGAACGGCATCTGCGGCTCATCGTACACGGTGGGCCCGTTGACGTGGCACATGCCCGACTCGATGCGACGTGCTACGGCCCGCGCACGACCTACGTCGCGACCGAACACCGCGGCCGACAGCCCGTACTCCGTGTCGTTGGCCGCGGCGATTGCCGCCTCGGCGCCGGACACACGCATGACGCCGACGACGGGACCAAACGACTCGTCACGGAAGAGCTTCATGTCCGGGGTGAGGCCGTCGACGACCGTAGGTGCCATCAGCACGCCGCGGCTCGTACCACCACAAACGACGCGTGCACCCTTTTGGACGGCATCGGTCACCAGACTCTCGAGCCGCGCGACCGTGGGCAAGTCGACCACCGCGCCGAGCTGCGCGCCGTCGTCGCTTCCGGGCTTGGCGACGCGCAGTGACTCCACTTTGTTGCGCAGCAGCGCCACGAACTCGTCGGCGACCTTTTCGTCGACGATGATGCGCTCGGTGGACATGCAGATCTGACCTTGATGCATGAACGCGCCAAAGCTCGCCGCGTGTGCGGCTTGCTCGAGGTCGGCGTCATCGAGCACCAAGAGGGGAGCCTTGCCACCCAGCTCGAGCACGGCCGGCTTGAGATGCTGCCCCGCCAACGAACCTACGATGCGGCCGACACGCGTGGAGCCGGTGAAGTTGACCCGACGCACCGCCGGATGCGCGATCAACGCCTCGACCACCCGAGGCGCGGCCTCGGCCGAGTGCGTGATCACGTTGACCACACCCGCCGGCAGACCTGCCTCGCGCATGACGTCGCCAATCAGGCGATGCGTGGCGGGACACACCTCAGACGCCTTGAGCACGACGGTGTTGCCGCACGCGAGCGGCGTCGCGATGGCCCTCACGCCAAGGATCACCGGTGCATTCCAGGGGGCCATGCCGAGCACCACGCCGGCCGCTTGGCGTACGGCGAGCGACAGCACGCCCGGCACGTCGGAGGGGATGACTTCTCCACTGACTTGGGTCGTGAGGGCGGCGGCTTCTTCGAGCATCTTTGCGGCCAGGTACACGTTGAAGTGGCCCCAGCCCGCGGTCGCACCCGTCTCCGCCGTGACGGTGGCAACAAAGTCGCTGCCGCGCGCGCGCAAGACCTCGGCGGCGCGCAACAAGTGCTGGCGGCGTGCATTGGGCCCAAGTGCAGACCAGGCCGGAAACGCGCGGGCGGCGGCGTCGACTGCCGCGCGCGCATCGTCGACGCTGGCGGCGGCAGCTCGGGTGGCTCCCTCGCCGCTGCTGGGGTTGTTACGATTGAACGTGGACTTACCGCTGGCGTCCACGTCCGCACCATCGATCAGAAGTCTAGCTTCGTACATTGAGCAGATCCTTACTCGTCGGCAAAAACTGCTTCGGCCAGGTGAAACGCGGCGTTGGCCGCGGGCACGCCACAGTAGATGGCGGACTGCAACAACACCTCGCGGAGCTCGTCGCGCGTGACGCCGTTGTTCTTGGCGGCACGCAGGTGGAGCCGCAGCTCGCCCTCACGGTTGAGCGCGATCAGCATGGCGATGGTCAACAGACTGCGCGTGTGTCGGGGCAGACCCGGTCGCTCCCAGATCTCTCCCCAGGCGTAGCGGGTGATGAGGTCTTGGAAGGGCGCGTTGAAGTCGGTGGTGTTGGCCTCGGCGCGATCCACGTGCTCGGCGCCAAGGACTTGACGTCTGTTTTGTAGGCCTATCCGTCGTCGCTCATCGTCATCCATGAGATCTCCCTCTACGGCCCCTAGACGAGTCGCCCGGGCGTGAAGCCCCACGCGGGCCCGCGAAAAAAGCCCGCAACGAGTCGTTGAACGACTGACTCGCCTCGACGTTGGACAAGTGACTCGCCTCGAGCTCGACGTACGACGCACCGGCAATCCCCGCGGCCAGCGCGCGACCGTGCGTCGGCGTGGTCACCGGGTCGAACGCCCCTGCGATGACGAGGCTGGGTGCGCGGATGCTGTGCAACAGTAAGGTCAGATCTCCATCGCGCAGCGCCGCGCAGCAGCCCGCGTAGCCCAGCGCGTCTGTGCGCAACAGGGTCTGCCCATAGGCGTCCACGATCGCGGGCTCGCGCGCACGAAACGACTCGCTGAACCAGCGCGAGAGGGCCGGCTCGACCAGCGGCTCGAGCCCGTCTTTCCGCACGGCTTGGATACGCTCGCTCCACACCTCGGCGCTGGCGATACGTGCAGCCGTGTTGGCGAGCACGAGGCGATTGACGCGGGTCGGCGAGATGGCGGCGAGCGCCATCGCGACCATGCCCCCGATGGAGATGCCGCTCACGTGCGCGCGCTCGATGTAGAGCGCATCGAGAAGCGCGAGGAGGTCTCCTGCGAGCACACGCAGCGTGTACGGCGCATCTGGTGCATCGGACTCGCCATGTCCGCGCAGGTCGTAGCGGAGCACCCGGTAGTCGGCGGCCAGTGCCCGCTGTTGTGCGTCCCACAGCGTGTGATCGGTGCCGAGCGCATGGCAGAGCACGACCCATGGCGCGTCCGGCTTGCCGTCGACCCGGTAGTGCAGCGATCCCCAGGGGAGAGACAGCATGGACATGGACTAGCGCTGCTTTCTGTCGGCGCGCGCGAGCACGCGTTCGACGAATGGGTCGGCTGCGCCGAGCGCGTGCTCCGGCGACAGCAACTGCTCGAGTCGCGACGCGCCGAGCTGCGCACGAAGCGCGGCGTCGTTGCGCAACAGCGCGTCCAAAGGCTTGCCCGTCTCGCGCGCGCGCAGCGTCTGTTCGGCGATCAGGGCGTGCGCCGCGCTCTTGCCGACGATCTTGGCCAGCGCCATGGACACGTTCTCGGCGTAGATGGCACCGCCACTCTGGGCGAGGTTGTTGCGCATGCGCGCGCGGTCGACCTCGAGCCCCTCGACCACCACGGCGAGCGCCTCGGCCGCGCCCGAGGCCAGACAGAACAGCGTGGGCAACGTCTCCCACTCCGCGTGCCAGCCACCCAGACCTCGCTCGTGCTCCTGCACCATGGAGGCGAGCAGCGTGCTGACCAACCCAGGGGCGCGCACCGCGGCAGCGAGCGCGACCGTGCAGCCCACGGGGTTTTGTTTGTGCGGCATCGTCGAAGAACCGCCCTGGCCGGGGGCCGTAGGCTCACGCGCTTCGCCGACCTCGGTCTGCATGAGTAACGAGACGTCGCGCGCCAGCTTGCCGAGCGAGCCGACCGCCACCCCGAGCGCGCAGCCGAGCTCGGCAACGCGGTCGCGCTGGGCGTGCCAGGGCAGCTCGGGAAGCGAGAGAGCGAGCGCGCGGGCAAGCCCTTCAGACACCGCGATCCCGTCGTTGCCGAGCGCACCCAACGTCCCGGCAGCGCCACCAAACTGCAAGCACACGACCCGCTCGCCGGTCGCGGACAGACGCTGTCGATCGCGGTCGACTGCACTCCACCAACCCGCCGCCTTGAGTCCCAGCGTGGTGGGCACCGCGTGCTGAAGAAAGGTACGACCTGCCATGACGGTGCCGCGATGCTCGCGGATCAGTACCAGCAGCGCATCGGACAGGCGCGCGAGCTGCGCGTCGAACATCGTGAGCGCAGCGCGCACCTGAAGCACCAGTGCCGTGTCGATGACGTCTTGGCTGGTCGCGCCCCAGTGCACGTAGCGCGCGGCGTCGGGGTCTTGTTCGGCCACCTTTTGGGTCAGCGCCGCGACCAGCGGGATGGCGGGGTTGCCGGCGCGCGCGGTCGCGTTGGCGAGCGCGTCGAGCGAGTAGAGCCGCGCATCGCAAGCGGCCGTGATGGGCACCACGGCAGCCTGGGGAATGATGCCGAGCTCGGCCTCCGCGGCAGCCAGCGCCGCCTCGAAGTCGAGCATCGTCTGCACGCGCGACAGGTCGTCGAACCGCGCACGCATGGCGGCGGGGTCGAACAACACGGAAAGCAGACCTGAGTGTTGTGCGGACGTCACGTTCATCCTCGCGAAAAGGGGCAGAAAATGAGCGGACGCTCCGCGCGCCTGCAAAACAAGACCAAGCTGCGAGCAGAGCTCAGTAGTCGAAAAAGACGGTCTCGTCTGCGCCCTGCATGCGCACGTCCCAGCGCAGCGTGCGCGCGCTGCTCGGTTGTGCGACGAGCGTGTGTCGGCGCTCGGCAGGGACCCGCAGAAGGACAGGGTCGTGCGCGTGGTCGAGGTCATCGGGGAAGTAGATGCGCGTGCTGACGGGTCGCAACAGCCCACGCATGGAGACGACCACGTTGATGTGGGGGGCGCCGGTCGCATGGGCAGGCGAGCCGCCACCGCTCGGTGCGCGCCCGGGCTTGAGCGTCTCGAAACGAAACGCGCCACGGCCGTCCGTGGGCACCCGACCAAAACCGCCCAGGCCGTCGGCGGCGTCTGCAGACGTCGCGAAGCGGCCCTCTGGGTCGGCTTGCCACAGCTCGAGCAGCGCATCGACGATGGGGGCGCCTTCCCCGTCGAACAGCTGTCCCTCCACGGCGATGCGCCGCGCATCGTGCGCGGGCAGCGCGGGGAACAGGTCTGCACGGTACGCCCACGCGAGCCCGATCTGAAAGTAAGGTCCCACCGTCTGGGATGGCGTCTGTGCCAGACTCATCGCCCTTGCTCCCATGGTGTGCCGAGCTGACCGCGGATACACAGGTCAAAACGATAGCCGAGTGCGTACTCGGGCTGTGCGTGCTCCCAATCCAGGCTGGACACCAACTTCTGCCGCGCCTTGACGTCGGGGATGCTCTGGTAGATGGGATCGAACTCGAGCAGCGGATCGCCGGGAAAGTACATCTGCGTCACGAGCCGCGTGCCAAAGCTCAGACCCAGCAGAGAAAAGTGGATGTGCGCGGGCCGCCACGCATTGTGGTGGTTTTTCCACGGGTACGCGCCCGGACGGATGGTCTTGAAGCGGTAACGGCCATCGCGATCGGTGAGCACGCGGCCCTCGCCCGTAAAGTTGGGGTCGAGCGGTGCGTCGTGTCGATCGCCTGCGTGCAGATAGCGACCGGCAGAGTTGCATTGCCAGACTTCGACCAGCGTGTTGGCGACCGGCCGACCGTTCTCGTCGAGGACCCGGCCACCGACGTAGATGCGCTCCCCCAGCGGCTCGCCTGCGTGGCCACTGGTAAGGTCGTGCTTTGCGTGGGTGCCCAGCAGCGCCGCGGAGCTTGGCCCCGTGAGCTCAGAAGCCGTCGCCGTGATGGCGATCGCTCGTCGTTGCGGAGCACGCTTGACGGTCGAGCCGTACGGCGGAAACGGTTGCTCGGGTTGCGTGCCCCAAAAGGGCTTGTGAAAAGCCATAAAACCCTACCCCTTCACGCAACGCGCGGTGTCTCGCGAGCGCAGATGTCAAGCCGTGCCATGCGCCGCGGCGGTCCGCGCTTGGAGCGCGCGCAGCGTGGCGAGCTCACTCGGACTGGGCTCGGGCGACTGCTCGACACGATCTACAAAACGGATGGGCCAGCCCGTGGCGCGCTCGACTCGTTCGCGCAACACGCCGGGGTGCAACGACACCACCGTCAGCTCTTTGGACACCGGGTCGGGCTCCATCACGCACAAGTCTGTAATCACGAACGTCGGACCTTTGCCAGGCAAATTGAGATTGCGGCGCGCCTCGTAGCCGTCGAGGTGACCGGCCGACGTCACGAAGTCGAGCTTGGCGACGCACGTACGCGGCGTCTGCCTGACGATGACCAAGACTTCCTTCGCGCAGGCTGCGATCTCCGGAGCGCCACCCGCGCCGGGCAGACGCACGCTCGGCTCGTCGTACGGACCGACCACGGTGGTGTTGAGGTTGGCGAAGCGGTCGAGCTGCGCCGCCCCCAAAAAGCCCACGTCGATGCGCCCGCCCTGCAGGTAGTAACGAAAGATCTCCGGCGTCGCGACCACCGTGTCCGCCGTCTCGGCCAGCTCTCCATCGCCGATGGACAGCGGTAGTGCGCTGGGCTTGGCGCCGATTGGGCCCGCCTCGTAGATCAGCACCACGTTGGGCGCATGCGTAAGACGAGCCAGGTTGGCAGCGGTGGAAGGCAAGCCGATGCCCACGAAGCACACTGCGCCGTCGCGGAGGCGTCTGGCCGCTGCAACCGCCATCATCTCGTCGGTCGTGTAGGTCGATACGTTGCTCACGTGTTGTCTCGCTGACTCGTCGCGCGCGTGTTGGACGCAGCGCTCGCGGCTGAGGTCTCGGCGTACACGCGCTGAAACTCGGCAAAGTCCGCAGTGTCGAGGATGTGGCGCTTTAGCCAGCGGACAAAGCCGTCACGTTCGCGCGCGATGTTGTCCCACGCCTTGTAGAACGGGTTGTCGCGCTCGTAGAAGCCGTGCGCGTACGAGGGAGCCGCCCCACCCGGCACCAGCACCACCGCCGTCAGCACCCACGAGGGGAGCACACACGCGTTGGGCCACGCTGCCAGGTCGTCGACCACCTCTTCGACGGTGACGATCACACGTTTGGCGGCGAGCACCGCCTCTTTTTGGACGCCGAGGATGCCCCACAAGAGGACGTTGCCCTGACGGTCGGCACGCTGCGCGTGGATCACGGTGACGTCGGGCCGAATGGCCGGCACGGCCGCGAGCTCTTCGCCCGTGAACGGGCAACGGATGAACTTGATGTTGGGGTTGTACTTGGGAAGGTCCGAGCCCGTGTAGCCCCGCAAGACCGCGAAGGGCAGACCCGAAGCGCCTGCCACGTACGCGTTGGCAAGCCCCGCGTGGCTGTGCTCGTCGATGGAGAGGGGGAGAGGAAAACGGTGCTCGACGGCGTCGCGCAGGCGATGCAGCGAGCCAACCCCCGGGTTGCCGCCCCAGGAGAACGTGAGAGACGCCGCGCAGCCCGCGCCGATCAGCTGATCGTAGATGATGTCGGGCGTCATCCGCACGAGCTTGAGCTCGCGCTTGTGTTGGCGGATCAGCTCGTGCCCCGCCGCGAAAGGAATGAGGTGGGTAAAACCTTCGAGCGCGACTGTGTCACCGTCGTGAACGAGGTCGGCCACGGCTTGCCGCAACGAAACGATGTCTGCCATGAAGTCCGCCAGCTGGTTGTCGTACGTGCGCGAAACGCGACCTTACGGTCGAGCGAGAGGTGGGGAACGCTGGGTCGACGAGACGATCACCGCGCTTCGTTCGAGACCAAGAGGCTGCGGATGGCGTGCTTTTGTACTTTGCCCGTGCCCGTTCGCGGCAGCGCCGTCAGCTCGGTGACGAAACGGGGCACCTTGTAGCGTGCGAGCCGCTCGTTGAGAAAAGCGAGGATGCGTGCAGGCTCGAGTGTCTTGCCGTGGACAGGCACGATCACCAGGTGACCAACCTCGCCCCAACGCTCGTCGGGCACACCGACCACGGCGGCCTCGGCGAGGTCGAACAGGCCGAGCAAGCAGCTCTCGATCTCCGCGGGATACACGTTTTCGCCGCCCGAGATAAACATGTCTTTTTTGCGGTCGAGTACGTAGTGAAAGCCGTCGTCGTCGACCTTGACCAGATCTCCCGTACGAAACCAGCCGTCGACGAACGCTGCCCGGGTGTCTTCGGGGCTCTCGTAATAACCTGCGAACACGGTCTCTCCGCGCACCCACAGCTCGCCTGGCGTGCCCACCGCACAGGGCTGCCCCGCGTCGTCCACGACACGTGTCTGTACGCGCGCCGTGGACAAGCCGACCGAGCCTGCCTTGTGATCGATCACGGAGAGCTCGAGTGGCATGCCGAGGACACAGCCGAGCTCACTCATGCCGTAGCCGTCCGCAACCGCGATGCCTTCGCGCACGAAGGTGCGTATGGCCTCCGCCGCGTGGGTCGCGCCTCCGGTGAAGAGCGCGGTGAGACCGGACAGCTTGCCGGGCTCGTAGTGGGGCTGCGCGCGCAGTGCGGCCGCCATCTGCGGTACACAGAAGTAGTGGCTGACCGCGAGCTCGCGATCGGCCAGACGCGCGAGCGTGACCGCAGGGTCGAACGACTCAGACAGCAGACACGCTCCGCCCGCGTGCAGCGCCGGACGTGTGTTGCTGAGCAGACCGATGGTGTGAAACATGGGCGCGTCGCCGAGGAACCGGCTGTGCCTGTCGACGCGCGCCAGCTGGGTGAAGTTGAGCGCCGTCTCGCTGATGTTGCGCTCGCTGAGCAGCACCCCCTTGGGCCGGCCCGTGGTGCCGGAGGTGAACAACATGAGCGAAGGTCGATCGGGATCGATGGGCTCAGGCCGGGCGGGCGCTGCGTGAGGCAGTGCGGCCAGCAGCTCGGTGAGCACGAGGTCTTCGTGGACACGACGCTCGAGCCGCTCGTCGCCGATGGTGATACGCGGGCGCGCGCGCTCGACCAGCACGCTGAGCTCGTGTCCGGACAGGCGCACGTTGAGGGGCGTGTAGACGGCGCCCAGCCGCGCGCAGGCGAGGTGCAAGATCAGCTGCAGGACGTGGTTTTTTGCGATGGCGACGACACGATCGCCGGGCTTACACCCGCGCAGAGAGAGCACGGTGACGCAGCGCGCGACGTCGCGATCCAACGCCGCGTAGCTCCAACGCAAGTCGCTCGCGAGATCGACGGCGGCCAGGCGCTCGGGGGCGAGCCGGGCGTGCAACGCAACGTTATCTACGGGGCTCGCCATGGTCACCGGGCTCTCGTGTGCGGCCGACGCTCTCGTGGGTACCGAGGCCCGGCTTGTAGCTCTTCTTGTCGATGAACTGGTGAATGCCCTCTTTGCGTGCATCGTTGTCAAAGAAATTGGCGGCCTCCTGGGCGCGCACGAGAAAATCTTCGGCGTTGTCGTAGGTCATCTCTTTGACGCGACGCACGGCGTCCTTGGCGGCTTTGAGCGCGACCGGATTTTTCTCGAGCAGAACGCCTGCGACCTGTCTGACGCGCGCCTCGAGCTCGGCCAGCGGCACGGCCTCGTTCACCAGGCGCCAGCGTGCGGCGGTCTTGCCGTCGATCATCTCGCCGGTCAGCGTGTGGTACATCGCGTCGCGCATGGGGATCAGGTCGACCACCACCTTGGTGGCCCCGCCACCCGGCAAGATGCCCCAATTGATCTCACTGAGCCCGAACTGTGCTTCTTCGGCCGCGAACGCCAGGTCACAGCCAAACAACGGACCGTAGGCGCCGCCAAAACACCAGCCGTTCACCATCGCGATGGTCGGCTTTTGGTACCAGCGCAGCCGACGCCACCAGCCGTACGCTTCACGCTGCGCCTTGCGCACGCCGCCGAGGCCCGTCGCCTCGGTGTCGCGAAAGTACTCTTTGAGATCCATGCCGGCAGAGAACGCAGAGCCCTCGCCGGTGAGCACGAGCACGCCGACGTCGTCCCGAAACTCGAGTGCGTCGAGCGTCTCGAGCATCTCGCGGTTGAGCGTGGGACTCATACAGTTGCGCTTGTCGGGGCGGTTGAAGCGGACCCATGCAACGCGGCTTTCGATCTTCACGGACACTGTCGAGGCTTGGGTCATGGTTCTCACATACGGCTTGCGGACGGTCGGCGCGCGACCATTCGTCGAGCGCGAGCTGATGAATCTGTGTATTCACGACCGTTGGACCTTTGCCAAGTAAATTGATACTCTCGCTTTCCGAAACACAGGAGCGACCCCGTGAAACCTCTACGAACACAGGTAGGAATCGTGGGTGCCGGTCCCGCCGGCCTGATGCTCTCGCACCTGCTCCACCTCCACGGCATCGAGTCGGTCGTCATCGAGACGCGTAGCCGCGCCTACGTCGAGCAACGCGTCCGTGCGGGTGTGCTCGAGCACGGCACGGCCGAGTTGCTCGAGCAGACCGGCGTGGACACACGGATGCGTCGCGAGGGACTCGTCCACCACGGCATCGCACTACGCTTTCTCGGCCAAGACCACCGCATCGACATGACCGAGCTGACGGGCGGCCGCTCCATCACCGTCTACGGTCAGCAAGAGGTGGTCAAAGACCTGATCACCGCGCGCCTGTCTGCTGGTGGCGTCATCCTGTTCGACGTCGACGACGTGGTTACGCACGACGTCACCAGCCAGCTCCCCATGCTCAGCTTCACGCACGCCGGCGAGCGTGTCGAGCTCCGCTGCGACTACATCGCGGGCTGCGACGGGTTTCACGGCGTCTGCCGCGCGGCCATTCCAGAGGCGGTACAGAACGTGTACGAGCGCGTGTACCCGTACGCGTGGCTGGGCATCCTGGCGCGCGCAAAGCCCGCCAGCGACGAGCTGATCTACTCGTACCACCCGCGCGGCTTTGCGTTGCTCAGCATGCGCTCCACGGAGATCAGTCGCCTGTACTTGCAGGTCCCTCCCGACGAGGCCCTGAGCGACTGGTCCGACGACCGCATCTGGCAAGAGCTGCACCGCCGCCTCGACACCGAGCGCGGCTTCGCGCTGCACGAAGGTCCCATCCTCGAGCGCGGCGTCACCGGCATGCGCAGCTTCGTGGTCGAGCCCATGCAGTACGGTCGTCTGTTTCTGGCCGGCGACGCCGCGCACATCGTGCCGCCCACGGGAGCCAAGGGGATGAACCTGGCCATCGCCGACGTGTTTGCGCTGTCCCGCGCGCTCTCCGCGTTTTATCGGGGGCAAGGGAGCACAGCGCTCGAGAACTACTCGGCCACGGCGCTCGCTCGTGTCTGGCGCGCAGAACACTTTTCGTGGTGGATGACCTCCATGTTGCACCAGCTGCCAGACGGCGACCCGTTCCAACAAAAGCTGCAGCTCGCCCAGCTTTCGTACGTGGTGTCGTCGCGCGCGGCGGCTACTTCACTGGCCGAAAACTACGTAGGTCTGCCGCTCGTTTGAGCGGCCCCGACAGCTCCCGCTCGCCCACCCCCGGCGATCCGCGCTATTGCGTGGTCCATGCCCGAAGCCTTTGTCTGTGATGCCGTCCGTACTCCCATTGGCCGCTACGCAGGTGCGCTGGCGCACGTCCGTGCAGACGACCTGGCCGCGCTGCCGCTGCGCGCGCTGCTAGAGCGCAATCCCGGCCTCGACCCCGCTGCCATCGACGACGTCGTCTACGGCTGCGCAAACCAGGCGGGCGAAGACAACCGCAACGTGGCGCGCATGGCGCTGCTGCTGGCCGGACTCCCCATCACGGTACCGGGCGCCACCATCAACCGGCTGTGCGCCTCGGGCATGGACGCAGTGGCCACGGCGGCGCGGGCCATCAAGGCGGGCGAGGCCGACCTGCTCATCGCTGGCGGCGTCGAGTCGATGTCGCGTGCGCCGTTCGTCATGGGCAAGGCCAGCGAGCCCTTTGCGCGCACCCCCCAGCTCTTCGACACCACGCTCGGCTGGCGCTTCATCAACCCGGCGCTCAAGGCCGCGTTCGGGGTCGACACCATGCCCGAGACCGGCGAAAACGTCGCCACCCAGTTCCACATCTCGCGCGCCGACCAAGACGCGTTTGCCCTGCGCAGTCAGACCCGCGCGGGCGCCGCACAAGAGAGCGGCCGGTTCGCCAGGGAGATCGTCCCCGTCTCGGTCCCCCGCGGCAAGCTCGAGCCGGTCGTGGTCTCACGCGACGAGCACCCGCGCGCCACCAGCCTCGCGCAGCTCGCCAAGCTGCCCACGCCGTTCCAAAAAGACGGCACCGTCACGGCGGGCAACTCGTCGGGTCTCAACGACGGGGCGTGTGCCCTGATCATCGCCAGCGAGTCCGCGGTCGAGCGCTTTCACCTCACGCCCCGCGCTCGCATCGTCGCCACGGCGACCGCCGGTGTCGAGCCGCGCATCATGGGCGTGGGTCCGGTGCCCGCGGTGCAGAAGGTGCTCGCCCGTGCGCGCGTCGAGCTCTCCCGCGTCGGGGTCATCGAGCTCAACGAGGCGTTCGCGTCGCAAGCGCTGGCCGTGCTGCGCCAGCTCGGCATCGCGGACGACGACCCGCGCGTCAACCCCAACGGGGGCGCCATCGCGCTCGGCCATCCCCTCGGCATGAGCGGCGCCCGCCTGGTGCTCACCGCCAGCCTCCAGCTGGGCCTCCAGCCGTCCGAGCAGCGCTTCGCGGTGTGCACCATGTGCATCGGCGTGGGCCAGGGCATCGCCATGGTGCTGGAGCGCGTATGAGCGCTCGCATCAGCTACCTCATCAAGTGGGTCGAACGAGGGGTCCGCGCCAGGCTCGACACGGCACTTCAGCAGCTCAGCGTCACCACGCCCGAGTACACCACGCTCAGCGTGCTGCGTCACCGCAGCGGGCTCTCGTCGGCCCAGCTGGCGCGGCGCGCGTTCGTCTCGGCGCAGGCGATGAACCAGCTGGTGGTGTCGCTCGAGCGCTACGGCTGGATCGAGCGCACGCCCGACCCCGACCACGCCCGCATCCTTCGCGCCAACCTCACCCGCAAGGGCCGCGAGATCCTCACCGCCTGCGACAAGGCCACGGCGCACGTGGAGCGCACGCTGTTGTCCGAGCTGTCGACCAGCGAAGTCGACGCGCTGCGAACCACGCTCGAGACCTGCGCCAACTCGTTGGTCGAAGGGGATGTCGACTAGCCGGCGCCAGGGATGGTCAGGCCCCGGATCACCGCGGGGCGTGCGACGAACGCGGCGAGCGCCCGCGCGACGTGTTGGAAGTCCGCGATGCCCACCAGCTCTCCGGCCCCGTAAAAGCCGGCTAGATTGCGGATCCAGGGGAACGTCGCGATGTCGACGACCGAGTACTCGTCGCCCATGATCCACGCACGATTGGCGAGGCGGTCATCGAGCACCTTGAGCAGCCGCTTGGACTCGTCGACGTAGCGGTCGCGTGGCCGCTTGTCTTCGTAGTCCTTGCCCGCGAACTTGTGGAAGAAGCCCACCTGTCCAAACATCGGACCGATGGCGGCCATCTGAAACATCAGCCACTGCACTGTCTGATAGCGGACTGCCGGGTCGCTCGCGATGAGCTTGCCGGACTTGTCTGCCAGGTAGAGCAAGATGGCGCCCGACTCGAACAACGCGAGCGGCTTGCCGCCCGGACCCGCCGGGTCGAGGATGGCGGGAATCTTCCCGTTTGGGTTGAGCGAGATAAACGCGTCTGACTTCTGATCGTTTTCGTCGAAGCGCACGAGGTGCGGCTCGTAAGGGAGCCCCGTCTCCTCGAGCATGATCGAGACCTTCACGCCGTTCGGCGTGGGCAGCGAGTAGAGCTGAATGACGCGCGGGTCTTTGGCCGGCCACTTGTGCGTGATGCCGAAGTCCGAGAGCTGACTCATGACAACGAACCTTTCGTCTCTGCCACGCTCACCTTCTTGCGCACGGGCAGCTTCCAGCCGGGCCGCGCGAAGTGGCAGGTGTAGCCGTTGGGGATGCGCTCCAAGTAGTCCTGGTGCTCCGGCTCGGCCTGCCAAAAGTCGCCCACGGGCGCGACCTCGGTAACGACCTTGCCGGGCCACAAGCCCGAAGCGTTGACGTCGGCGATGGTGTCCTCGGCGACGGCCTTCTGCTCGGGGCTCGTGTAGTAGATGGCCGAGCGATAGCTGGCGCCCGCGTCGTTGCCTTGCCGGTTCTTGGTGGTGGGGTCGTGGATCTGGAAAAAGAACTCGAGCAGCGCGCGGTAGCTGAGCTTGCTCGGGTCGAAAAAGATCTCGATCGCCTCGGCGTGTGTGCCGTGGTTGCGGTAGGTCGCGTGGGGCACGTCGCCGCCGGAGTAGCCGACACGGGTGTAGCTGACGCCAGGCATCCGGCGAATCAGGTCTTGCATGCCCCAGAAGCAGCCGCCGGCAAGCACAGCGCGCTCATCGGTCGAACTCATGTGATGTCTCCTCTCGTCTCGTGCACGTGCAGCATCTCCGCCACCTCGGACACATGCCACTGGCCCGGTCCGCGGTCGAGCGGCGCCACTACCATTTGCGGCCGGATCGTTATCAAATCTGGAGACTGCTTTGATCGCGCGAGGCGCGCCGTGCCGCAGGGCGTGCGAGTCGCTGCGACTCGGTGCAAAGACCGCGTACCGAGAAAGCGACGAGCGTGCTGATCTTTGCATGCGCTTGTCTCGAGCAACCGTTTACGTTGCGAGTCGATGCCGCGTGCGTATGTCGGCAGTCAACGGGGAGTTCGCCCTCACTCATGATCTGCCTTCTTCGCTCGCGCGTAGAAAAACCTCGCGCTTCGCCGCCGCGCGCCGTGGTTCTGCTCGCATGGGCAGCGTTGTTCGGGGCCGCGTGCAGCATCGAAGACGACACGCTCGAGCTCGGCGTGCGCGTGCAGGGTGATCCTACGATCATGGCTCAGCTCTCGAGCGTGCTGGTGCAGACCCTCGACGAAGACGGCGCCGAGCTGCTCGCGTACCGCACGTTTTCTGTCCACGGCGACCTGGCGGGCAGCCCCCCGTTGTCGCACTCGTTGAAGCGGCCTCGCGACAGCCGAGCGCGCATCCGCGTGTTGGCCCTCGGGCGCGGTCTGGTCGACGGCGTCGAACGAACACTCATCGAGACGCAAAAGATACTGAGCGTCTCCGGCGACGCATCGCGTCAAGTAGACCTCTACTTTTCAACAGACTGCTTCCAGAGATTTTGTCGCGCGGAGCTGCGCGGCTCGTCGCTGACGTGCGCACAAGGAAAGTGCGTCCGTATTCCCGATGGCGACGCAATGCCGCCGCCCGTGACAGCCGATGCATCCACACCGGACAGCGGCTCGCACCTAGACAGCGGCGTAGGCAAAGACGCCTCGAGCGATGCAGCGCCCGCGGTGATCGTCAGTATGGACAGCAGCACCGCCGCAAACGTGTCTGGGCCCGGCGACGACGGCGGATGTACGCCCGGCAGCGCCGGCTGTGCCTGCCCAAACGGTGCGGCGCCCCCGTGTGATGTGGCGCCGGTCGACGCAGGTCCCGGCTGCGACGTCGGCAAACACGTCGGCACGTTTACCGGCGCGGTCGGTCCCAACATGATGTCACCCAATACGTCGGTCACGGGCACCTTCAGCTTCGAAGTGCCTGCCGGCGCACAAGGCAGCGTGGCGATCGCCGGCTCTTTCGACGGCAAGACGCCCACCGGCAACACCCTGGTCGCGCGCGTCGAAGGGCGCTGGAACTGCAGCCTGCGCACGATCGAGCAGGGGCGCTTGGTAGCCGGCGTGTTTACCTACGTCGACCGATTTCTCAACGACACGCTGATGTTCACGGGCACGGTGACCGGCTCGTACGCGCCTCTTGCGTCGTCGGTAGAGGGCCAGTGGACAGTCGATAGTGGAAACAATGCGGGAGGCCGAGGCACTTGGTCGGCTCGCCGTTGAGCGCGTAAAAACGCGAGTTCGACAGCACTCAGGTAATCGTCGGTTCACTTGATCTTACTGGTCTGATTCCTGGCGCTCAGCTTCTTGGAACTCCTTGCATTGGTGCTCGCGTTGTGGCGTGTGTCATTCCGGGAGCACTGGACGCGGAGGCAAGGACTCGGGTCCAGCGGCACTCGCCCCCCCTCCGTCTGTCCGCGTGCACTGGCTCGCGACGCTGAACCCGAGTAAGCGAGCGCAGAACCTGCAGGAGCATCCCTACGGTGCGGTACAAGTTGGCTAGTTGCGCGCGTGTCTTGAAGTGGTCGGGGTTGCTTGGGCGCTGCGCGCTCGCGCTCTGCTTTGGGCTGTGGTTTCGTACGTCTTCGGTACACGCGCAGCCGGTTCCGCAGCAGCTCTCGGTACTCCACGCGGCCGTCGTCGGCGTCGAAGCACCCCAAGTCGCGCGCGTCGATCGCGCACTACAAGACACGTTTGCCACACAGCGCAATCGTTCCGCTAGCGCACCCGAGGGCGGGCCTCAACAGAGTGTCGTCGTCCAGACTTCGCCCGTTCCCTTCGAAGACGTCCAGCTGATCGCGGGCTGCGGCGCCGACGAGACGGCGTGTCTGCAGCTGATTGCCAACCAGCTCGGCTCCGACGCACTGCTCGTCAGGCGCCTCGTCGCGCAGCCCGACGGCCGTGCGTTGCTCACCTTGACCGCGTACACGACACACGGCGAGGTGACGCCCAGCGCGCCGCGCGATGTCTCTGCCCTTGTCGACTGGACAGAGGCGCAGGGTGCCGAGCGCGCCGTGCAACAGCTGCTGGCCCAGCTCTACCCGCCGCCCGCAGAGCCAAAGCGAGAAGAGCCGCCGCCCGTGGTGACGCCCGTCGACGAGCCGCTCCCCGAGCCGGTCGTGGTGGCCACGCCTGCGACCAGCCAAGATCTCGATTCCAGCACGCGCGGGCGCTGGCCCTCGCGGCTCGGCTGGAGCGCCGCAGCGGTGGGCGCTGGCCTCTTGATTGTGGGTGTGATCAGCGGCGCCGCCGCCGGGCGCGACGAGCGAGCCTACGCGCGCACCCCCATCACCGACGCGCCGTCGGTCGACCGCGCGCACGCACTCCTCGACGACGCCGATCGCCATGCGCGCGTCGCCAACGGCCTCATCATCGGTGGCGCCGTCGTCTGCACGGCAGGCTTGGCCACCGTGCTTTGGCGCTGGGCGGCAGAGCGCTCCGAAACGCGCGGCGCGTCCCTTCGTACGCAGACAGATCGAGCAGACGGTGCGGACGCACGCGTGAGGAGTACAGTGGGCGTGGCGAAGCGCGAATCTTTGCCAGGGCGCGCGAGCGAACAGTCGACGGCACTGCGTTTGCTACCCAGTCTGCAGGCTACCGGGTCGGGACTGATGCTGTCTCTTCATGGCTCGTGGCAAGGAGGATCGTGATGCGAGCCACCCTGACTGTATTGTTCCTGGCAGGGACCATTCTGGGCTGTAGCGCGAGCGAGAATGCCAACCACAGCATCCGCTGCGACAGCACCACCGTGTGCCCAGATCAGATGATCTGTTATCGCGAGTTCTGCATCCCGGACCAAGGGCTGCCGCAGATCGAGCTCGACGCCGCGGGGATCTCGGTCGAGCCCGCGCAGGACGACGCGAGAGTACGCCAGGTCCCTGAGCGCCCCGCGTCGCCAGACGCCGCCATCGCAGTCGTCGACGCGAGCACCGACACCGACGCTTTCAGCCCCATCGGCAATGGCGAAGACGCACAGTCAGGTCCCGTCGTAGAGGTTCCTCCCACAGAGGTGCCGCCGACTCCGGTCACGCCACCCGATCCCGGTCCCCCCACCCCCGTGGTCGACGCCGGCGCGGTGGTCACCGATGCAGGGCACAACAATGCGGCGGCCAATCGTGCGCTCTTGATCGTGTGTCTGCCCTCGTGCGGGAGTCGCTCGCCGACCTGTTACACCTGCCTCAGCGGCGTGCTGTCGCGCAACCCCGCGGTGTGTAGCGACGCCGAGGGAGTCGACCCGCTCGTCAGCGGTCTGTGCGACTTTTTGTGCACCACCGCCGCGTGCCGAGGTCGACGATGACAGGCGCATCCATGCTCAACTACGAGCTCGCCGCGCGTCTCAACGCGGCGAGCGAGCGCGACGACTCCATCGAGCTGCGCGACGCACTCGAAGCTGGACAGTCCATTCACTACGGACGCTACCTCATCCACGGCGTACTCGGACGCGGCAGCTTCGCCACCGTCTACGATGGTGAGCACGTCGGGCTCGGCCGCCGGGTCGCCATCAAGGTGCCGCGCCTGCGCTCCGAAAACATGCCCTCGCTGCACGAGCGCTTCGTGCGCGAGGCACGCACGTCCGTGTTGGTGCAGCACCCCAACGTGCTCGGCATCTACGACTGCGGCACGCTGGTCGACGGCACACCCTTTTTGGTGCTCGAGCGCGTCAACGGCGACAGCCTCACCACCATCATCGAGCGCGGCCCCGTGTCGTTCGCACTGGTCATCGAGCTCGGGCGGCAGCTGGCGCGCGCGCTCTCTGCACTGGCCGACGTGGGCATCGTGCACCGCGACATCAAGCCCGACAACGTCATGCTGCACCGCAGCAAGTACGGCATCATGTTGGTCAAGCTGGTGGACTTCGGCGTGGCCAAGCGCAGCAAGTGGCAGGCACCGGTGAGTCTCACTTTGCAGGGCGAGCTGGTCGGCACGCCGCAGTACATGGCGGCCGAGCAGCTGCGCGGCGAAGAGGTCGACACGCGCACCGACATCTACGCGGTGGCCGCGGTGTTGTACGAGGCGCTGACGGGGCGACCGCCGCACGAGAGCACCAACTTCAGCGACTACCTGGTCGCGGCGCTCAGCAACGCGGTCCGACCCATCCGCGAGCTGCGACCTGACTGTCCACCCGAGCTCGAGCGCATCATCTTGCGCGCGCTCGAGCGCGATCGCTCGCTGCGTCACGACACACCCGAGCAGCTCCTCGAGGAGCTCAACGCGTGCAAGGTCAAGCTCAACCTCGATGGCGAGACTTCGCGTGCCGCTGCGCATGCGATGGCCATGGAGCTCGAGGACCCGATCTACGGCTCGGCAGGCCCGTCGGGTCGACTGTCGGCCGCGTTGATCACACAGGCGATCTCCATCTTTCGCCGACGCTCCGAGTACGTCCTCGACGAGGCGTGGCAAGAGCGGCTCGAGAACGCGCGTGCGGTCAGCACCGAGTTCGTGCGCCGCGCAGGTCTGTTTTTGCACCGCGTGGCCCCCAGCCTGCCCAAGCTGTCGTTGCTGATGTGTCTGTTGTTGTTCACGCGGTCTGAGTCTTTGGTGTGGCCGACGGGCAGCGCAACGACTGCGGTCCGTCCGCCTACTCCAAGCGAGCCCAAGCCCGAGGTCACCCGCATCGCGCGCACCGCACCGGTCGAGCAAGAGGTGCCGCCTCGCCTCGTCATCCCGGACGAGCCGCTCCTACGCGGCGTCGAGCCGCCCCGCTCGTTGTCTGCTCGCGCACCCGTCGACGCGAACAAGGCTGCGGTCCGACCGGCCACCGCGCAGCGACCCGCCGCCAAGACAGCCAGCGATACCGACTCGCGCGTACGCCCCAACGAACCCAGCGCTTCCACGCCGGCGCTCGCTGCCGGCAGCGCCAAGCCGAGTGCGGTCGAGAGGCCCCTCTCGCGCGTGGACGACTCACACCTCTCGACGCGCGACGACCCGCTCGCGGGCCTCGACGTGTTTCTCACGCGGACAGACACGCGTGAGGCGCCGACGCAGACCACCAACGTTCGCCCGCGCAGAGACGAAGCGACCACCACGCCGGTCAGGCCCACCACGAGCGACGACATCCTTCGTTCGCGCACGGACGAGCCGCGCGTCTCGACGTCGGCACTGCTCGCGCAGGCGCTGTCCGCGTTCGTGTCCGGCCGCGTCGACGAGGCCAAGACCCGCTACCAACAGGTGTTGCGCAGCGAGCCCAACAACCCGGCGGCGCTGCGCGGGATGGGCCTCACCGCCACGCGACTCGGCGACAAAAAGGTCGCGCGCGATTCGCTACGGCGCTACCTCGAGGTCGCTCCTCGCGCGCCTGACGCCGCCGCCATCGAGGCGCGCTTGGCAACGCTCAAACCCTGAAAGCGCGCCCCTGGAGGTGTGCGCCGCCCACGCTGGTTCGTGGGCGAGCTTCCACGCGCTCGCTCGTGCAGACGTGGTCGCAGAGACCATGCCGGCCGCGTATGCTGGGCATTCTCGCCGCTCGTCCAAAGCGGCGCGACGCTTGTTTCATGCGTACCTACCTCACGCTCCAAGACCCGGTACTGCCGCTCCAGCACCCTCGGCTGCTGATCGAGACCGCCGTGGCACAGGGTGCCGCACGCAAGCAGCTCCTCGAGCACACCGGCATCGACGCACACATGCTGCGCGACCCGTACGCGCGCATCTCGTACGAGGCGTTTGGCGCACTGACCGTCAACGCGCTGCGCCTGACTCAAAATCCGGCGCTCGGCATCGACTTCGGCCGGCGCGCGGGCTTCACCAGCCTGGGCATGACGGGCCTCGCGATGGCGGCGGGCGCAACGGTCGAACAAGCCCTGCGCACGCACCTACGTTTTGGCGCCATCTTTGCGCCGGCCTGGGACGCTAAGCTGCAGGTGCACGGCCGACGAGCGATCATCAGCGCTGCGTCTGTGTTGCCGTTCGGCCCGCTACGCGCGTTTGCGGCCGAGGCGTTGGTCGCCGCCATGCTCCGGATGGTCGAAGGCTTGTTGGGCGCGCTCCACGAGCTGCGGTTCGACTACGCCGCACCCCAGCACGTGGCGCGCTACGTCGACATCGCGGCCGTTCCGATGCGCTTCGCCGAGAGCTCCATCGAGATCGTGTTCGACAGTGCGTCACTCACGCGGCCGCTGTCGAGTGCAGACCCGCTCACGCACGAGCTCGCGGTGCGGCAGTGCGAGCTCGATCTGGCGCGCCTGCCCGATCGCCGCCGCCTGGTCAGCGCGGTGCGCGACCTGATCGACCTCGGCGATGGGCGCTACGCGAGCCACGAGTCCGTGGCCAGCACGCTGGGCATGAGCGCGCGCGCGCTGCGTCGTGCACTCAAAGAGCTGGGCACGTCGTTCCAGCTCCTGCTCGACGAGCGTCGTCGCGAGAACACGGTTCGCCGTCTGCGCGACAGCAGCATCTCTCTCGAGAGCGCGGCGGTAGAGCTCGGCTTCAGCGACGTACGCAGCCTGCGCAGGAGTGTGCGACGCTGGACCGGACTCTCGCTCCAAGAGCTGCGTGCCGAAGCGCGCAGCGAGCCACCTGGTGCAGACTAGTCTTCAATCCCGAAGTGCTCGTGAATGGTCTGCTTGTGAAACAGACTCGAGCGAAAGCCGTGGATGCGCTCTAGCTCTTTGCCCTCGTGAAAGTAGAGCACGGTGGGCGTCGCCTGGACCTTGAGCATCGCCGCGACGCGCGGAGCGGCCTGCGCGCTGAGCTCGCAGACCTTGACGCGCCCGTCGTAGTGCGCGGCGAGATCCATGATCACGGGCTCGAGCTGCTTGCATGGACCACAGCTGGGGCCCCACACGTCGAGCAGCACGGGCAGTGAGGACGTGAACACCTCGGCCTCGAAGTTGCTGTCGTTGAGGCTAAGCGGACGTTTTTTCGGCGTGATGCCAAACAGTTTCTCGAGAAGACCCATCGGCCAGCGACCATAGCGCGCCACCCGTACCCAACGCGAGGGCGCGTCACCCATTCAGTGCGCGAGCGCCCTTCGGCTCGTCTTCCTCGCCAGCACCTTCCCGATGCGGGAAGATCCGAGCGCGCCGCGCCGTACTCATGGTGTAGGACTCTCGGCCGAGTTGCCGCCAGGGGGAGTAGGCTCGAGCCGGTCCGACGATCAGTCAGGCGGACTGTCAGGTCCGCTTGCGGAGCGCACATGTCTGGTCTCCAAGCCGTGCCACACGCCGTTGTCCGGGCCGAAGAAGCCATCCCCGAAGCCGCGCGCCTCTACCCTGGCGAGCTGCTCGCCGACCGTTTTTTGATCGAGTGCCTCGCCGGCGTGGGCGGCATGGGCGCCGTCTACAAAGCCAAAGACCTGGCGACCAAGGGCTTTGCGGCCATCAAGATCGTCGGCAAGCCGCGCGAGAACGACGTAGAGCGCTTTGCACGCGAGGCAGCGGTGCTGTCGGAGCTGTCGCACCCCGCCATCGTTCGTTACATCGCGCACGGGCTCACGTCGCGTGGCGCGCCGTTCTTGGCGATGGAGTGGCTCGACGGTCACGAACTGTCGGTCGCGCTGCGCCACGGCGGGCTGCGCGTCGAGCAGAGCCTGGTGTTGATGCACCGTATCTGTGGCGCGCTCGCGCTCGCGCACGCGCGCGGCGTGGTCCACCGCGACCTCAAGCCGAGCAACGTGTTCTTGGTCGACGGGGACGCGGCGCGAGCGCAGCTGCTCGACTTCGGCTTGGCGCGACACGAGTCGCGCACAGGCAGCCTGACGCGAGCGGGCTCCATGCTCGGTACGGTGGGCTACATGGCGCCCGAGCAGGCGATGGGCGCAAGCGACGTCAACGCCCGCGCCGACGTGTTTGCGCTCGGCTGCGTGCTGTACGAGTGCCTCACCGGCCGCGCCGCGTTCAGCGGGCAGCACGACGTCGCAGTGCTGGCCAAGGTGTTGCGGCAAGACCCGCCCAAGGTGAGCGCGCTGCGGCCCGACCTGGGCACGCACTTCGACGCGCTGTTCGACGGTCTGTTGGCCAAAGATCCAGACGCACGTCCGCGTGATGCAGGCGTCGTGCTGCGCATCCTCGACGCGCTCGGCAGCGTGCAGGGCATCGCCCCCTCTGGCTCGCCCACCATCGAGCTTCTGCCCGTCACGCGCCCCGAGCACCGCATCGTCAGCGTCATCCTCGGTCGCACGCGCGATTGTGCGGTAGTCACGCGGGCGCCCGAAGACACCGCGCACGAGACCGCCGCGCTCGAGCAGCTGACGCGTCGTTTTGGCGCCGAGCCCGCCCCTCTGCAGCACGGAGGGCTGCTGCTGGTGCTGGCCGCACGCGATGCAGTCACTGCGTCCGATCAAGCGGTCCAGGCTGCGCGCTGCGCGCTGTGCTTGTCGCGGCTCCGGCCCGATCTCGCTCTGAGCGTGGCCACCGGCCGCATCGACCGGGCCTCCACCATTCCCGTCGGTGCCGCCATCGACGAAGCCGCTGCGCTCTTGCACGGAGCCGAAGGCAGCGCCCCCGAGATCGCGCTCGACGAGCTGACGGCAGGCCTACTCAGCTCGCGCTTCGAGGTTCGCAAGACCGCGGCCGGACTCGCACTGCTACGCGAGCTCGAGGACAGCGACGCGCCGCGCCTGCTGATGGGCCGTGTCACGCCCTGCGTCGGGCGCGACAAAGAGCTCGGGTTGCTCGAGGCGACGCTCGCGGAGTGCAGCGAAGACAGCGTCGCGCGTGCCGTGCTGGTCACCGCGCCGCCCGGCATCGGCAAGTCGAGACTGGGCCGCGAGTACCTCGCACGCGCGGCAGAGACCGCGCGGGTGATCGTGGCGCGCGCAGACCCCATGGCCCCGGGCTCGCCGCTGTGTCTGGCGCAGCGCCTCGTGCGCGCCGCCGCGGGCGTGTCCGAGAGCGACACGCCACGCGCACAGCGGACCTTGCTCGAGCGCTACCTGACTACGCTCTTCGACAGCGGCAAAGAGCCCGCGCTCGAGTTCTTGTCCGACCTGATCGGCGTCGCCGCCGACGAGCCGGCGAGCGCACGTATGCAAGCTGCGCGCAGCGACCCCGAGGTAATGCGCGAGCAGACGCAGCGTGCATTCGTGAACTGGCTCGACGCCGAAGCGAGACAGCGCCCGCTGGTCGTTCTGCTCGACGATCTGCACTGGGGCGACCTGCCGAGTGTCAGCTACGTCGAAGAGACCCTGCACGCGCTGTCCGATCGCCCGATCATGGTCGTCGCACTGGCTCGGCCCGAGGTGCACGAGCAGTTTCCTCGGTTGTGGCAGCGGGTGGGGGTGCAAGAAGTTCGGCTCAAGGGGCTCACACGTCGGTCGTCCGAGCGCCTCGCGCGCTCATTGCTCGCGGAGCAGACACCCGACTCGATCATCGCGCGTGTGGTCGAGCTTGCCGACGGCAACGCGTTCTTCCTCGAAGAGCTGATTCGCCGTGTCGCCGAGGGCGGGACAGACTTTCCGCAGACCGTGCTGGCCATCGTGCAGTCGCGGCTCGAACGCCTCGACCCCCAGGCGCGCCGCGCGCTCAGCGCCGCCAGCACGTTCGGCGAGACGTTCTGGGTCGACGGAGTGCGCGCGCTTTTGTCGGCGAAGAGCGAGCTGCGCGCTTGCTTCGAGTCGCTCGCGCGCGAAGAGCTGGTGGTGCGCCGCCCCGACGCCCGCTTTCGAGATCACGTCGAGTACACGTTTCGACACGCGTTCGTGCGCGATGCTGCCTACGAGATGACCGATGAAGGCGAGCGCCGCAGCGCACACGCCAAAGCGGGTGCATGGCTGGAGTCGGTGGGCGAGCGCGACGCACTCTTGTTGGCCGATCACTTCGAGCTCGGCGGCCTTCCCTCTCGGGCCACCGGCTGGGTGGTCGAGGCCGCGCTGGCCGCGCTCGAGGGCGGCGACTGGGACCGCGCCCTCGTTCTCTCGCAGCGCGGCGTGCGCCTCGGCGCGACGGGTCATCAGCGTGGCGAGCTGTTGTTGATCCGCGCCTACGGCTCGCTCTGGGGGACCACCAACGACATCGAAGGTCTCGCCGGCGCACTCTCGTCGTTTCCAGAGGGAAGCACCGAGTGGTGGCTCGCCATCTCGGTGCTCATCTACGGCACGTCGATGCTGAGCATGTCCGAGCAGGCAGACGCGTACGGTGAGCTCGCCAAACAGGCCCCTCTGCCGAGCGAGCTGCACGGCGTCACGGGCCAGGCGCTGCACGCGCTCACGTCCGCGGCAGTGCTGATGGGCAAGCGCGAGCTGTGCTGGCCGATGATCGACCGCGTGCTGCTGGTCGCTACCGATCCGCGCGGCGCAGACAGCGGCTTTCTCGCTTGGTACAACCTCGCGCGCTGCGAAGTTGCCTACACCAACCTGGCCGATGGCGTGTGGCGGCTCGAACACGCGCTCGCCTGGGGCCGCGAGAGCGAGCGCGCAATGATCGCCAACGGCTCGCCCTCGGGGCACGCCTCCACCCTGTTTCACCGCGCCATGGCGCTGCGCATGGTGGGGCAGTACCAGGAGTCCGCGCGGCTGATGTTGGAGAGTGCGAGCCTCGGCGAGAAGAGCAACAACGTGCTGATCAAGGTCTACGCGGAGCTCATCTTGCTCTCGCGCGACCTGCAGAAGGGACGCGGAGCGCGGCACCAGCAGCGTCTGCAGACGCTGGCTCGCTCGCCCAACGCGAGCATCGTGCAGAACGTAGCCTCGGTGCTCGCCGATGCCGCGTACCGCGCGGGCGACTTCGTGGGCGCGCTCGACCACGCGGCACAGGCCGCCGCGGGACCGACCTTACTGTTTCAGCAGACCGCACGCTGGACGCTGGCGCGCACCTACCTCGCACTGTCGCGCCCCGAGCAATCGCTCGCCGAAGTAGACAGCGCCCTTTTGTCCGGCAGTCAGGGTGCCTACCCCCACTTCACGGTCGACTTCCTCAACTGTCGAGCCCTTGCGCAGTCTGCACTCGGACAGTCTGATGCGGCCTACCAATCGCTGCGACGTGCGTCGCGCTTCGTCCGCGAGGTGGCGAGCACGATCCACGACTCTCACCTTCGTGCGTCGTACCTCGACAACGTGCATGCGCACCGCACGATGAGAGAGCTGGCTGCGCAGTGGCAAGCGCACTCCGGAGGCGATCCCGTCTAAACGCCCCGCAGGCAGGACTGCGCCCCCTGCGTAAAGCGCAACCAAGCGCACACGAAAACCGCCACTGCCTTCTGAAATCACCCCGAGTAAGGAATTTCGGTCACCCCTAGTACGGATAATCCGTCGTGCGTATCAGACTCGCACCGGTCGAGTCTGCTCGGGGGAAGCCATGACGATGATCTGGGATGGTCTGTTCGGGGACCAGCGTAGCGACGAGGCGGGCCTTGGATATGCCGGGAAACCGCTGCCATCACCCACATTTTTTCGCGTCGGACTCGCTACCTTCCGAGTGCTGCTCCCGATCGCACAGCTAGGCAAGACCGTCCTGGTGACCCGTTTTGCAGACGTCGAGGAAGTGCTAGAGGACCACGAGCGCTTCCATGTTCGCTATACCAACAAGATGAAGCGCACTACCGGCGCGTTCATCCTCGGCATGAACGAAGACGTGCCGTACCAGGCAGAAGCCAAGTATCTGCGCGCCGCCGTGCACCCCGGTGACCTCGATCGCGTTCGCGCTCTGACCCGCGAGTTTGCCGGCGAGCTGCTCGAACGCGGACTGTCTCGTGGGCAGCTCGACGTCGTGAGCGACTACGCTCGCAAGCTCGCCGTGCGCGTCTCGGCAGACTACCTGGGCGTGTCCGGGCCGTGTGAACACACACTCAGCAAGTGGACGCAGGCCCTGTTCCTCGATCTGTTCCTCAACCTGAAGGACGATCGGCGCCTCAGCGCACTTGCAGTAGACGCCGCCACCGACTTCTGTCGGCACCTCGAAGCGAGGGCCGACAAGCTGCGCAGCGATACCATGCGCGGCGTGTCGTCGCCCGACACCGTGTTTGCGCGACTGCTCCAGCTCCAAGCCACGCACGACATCGACGACACGGGCGTACGGCGCAACATCGCCGGCCTGGTGATCGGCGCCATCGACACCGTCGCCAAGGCGGTCGTACTGTCGTTCGATCAGCTGCTCGCGCGCCCGGTGCAGCTCGAAGAAGCGCGTGCCGCAGCGCGCCTAGGCGATGTCGAGCGGGTGGCCAAGTACACCTTCGAGGCGCTGCGCTTCAACCCGCACAACCCCATCGTCTTGCGCATTGCCGAGCGCGACACCGTGCTCGCACAGGGCACGCGTCGCGAGCACCGCGTCAAGGCTGGAGACACGGTCGTCGCCGCCACCATGTCGGCCATGTTCGATCGCGACGTGTTCCGCAATCCCACGCAGTTCAGCATCGACCGCGACGCCACCTCGTACATGCACTTCGGGCGCGGACGCCACCAGTGTTTTGGGGAGCACCTCGTCAAGACCATCCTCCCCGAGGCGGTGATGGCATTGCTCTCGTGTCCCGACCTCACCCGCGCTCCTGGCAAGCAGGGCCGCGTCTGTGGAAATGGCTATTTCCCGGACCGCATGCTGGTTCGACTCCGCGGTTAGTCGTCGCGACTCGCTGCGGGGTGGCGTCCTGCAAGCACGACTCGCCCCAAAACCAACCTGCTACCGACGGGGAACCTGTTCCGCGTCGGTATCGCGTGACAGGCTCGACCATGCTCATCTCGGCAACTTCCAACAACGTAGAGGCTGCGCTCGCGCAGCGCTCCAGCGCGCGCGTTGCACGTCCGCTCATGCGTGCACGCGGCACGCACGCGAGCAGCCGTTCGTGGCTCCTCGTTCCCGCGCTCGCACTCGTTCTCAGTGCAGGTTGCTCCGACGACGATGGCGGCGGCGACAAACCACGCGCCGACGCCAGCACCTCTGCACCCGACGGCGGCTCGTCCATCGACGGCGGTGGCGGCGCGCGCGACAGCTCCATCGACGCCGCGCGCGCCGATGCGCAGGTCACCCCGTCCGACGCCGGCACGCCCGCTGACACGGGCACCGTCGTCGTCACGACCGATGGCGGCAGCCTCGGCAGCGATGCCGGCGACGCGGGCAGCATCGTCACGATCGGGCCGGCCAAGAGCTTCGTGTATATCGGCGGCTACAACACGCAGCTGCGCACCTACGCACTCGATCGCACCACGGGCGCGCTCACCGAGAAGGGCACCCCGCTCGATGTCGGCGACAATCCCGCGTACATCACGCCCGACCTCGCCGGCAAGCGCTTGTACGTGGCCAACGAGTCGTACAGCGGCATTCCGGCGAACTCCGCAATTAGCGTGCTGTCGCTCGACGCAGAGGGCCTGCCCAGCAAGCTCGACCGCAAGGTCACCGACGACGCCCCCGTGTTCTCCAGCTTCGACCCGAGCGGCAAGAACCTGCTCATCGCCAGCTACGGCGGCGGCTTCGTCGCGGTCTACGCGGTCGAGACCGACGGCAAGCTCGGCGCGCAGCTCGACAAAAAGAGCTTCGACAAGCCGCAAGACGAAGACAGCGCCCAGACGCACTCGGTGCGCGTCACGCCAGACGGTCGGTTTGTCTACGTGCCCAACAAGGCGCTCAACAGCATCGCCCAGTTCTCGCGCGATGCCGCGACGGGCAAGCTGACCGCGCTGGCGCCTGCCACGGTGGCCGCCGCCGGCGGACCGCGTCACATCACCATCGCAGCCTCGGGCGCGTACGCCTACGTGGTCACCGAGGGCAGTGCCCAGGTCGTGGCCTACAGCATCGGCAACGACGGCAAGCTCAGCGAGATCGACCGCAAAGACGCCTTTTTGCCCGAGGTCACGGTGGCCGAGAAGAAGGGCGCGCACATCTTGCTCACGCCCAACGGCAAGTTCGTCTACGCGTCCATCCGCGGCAACAGCAGCATCGCGTCGTACGCGGTCGGCAACGACGGCAAGCTCACCCTGGTAGAGCGCGTGTCGAGCGGCGGCACCACACCGCGCAACTTCGACATCGACAGCACCGGAAAGTTCTTGATCGTCGCCAACCAAGCGTCCGACGACAAGTCAGACGGCAACGTGGTCGTGTTCACCATCGGCACCGACGGAACGCTCACCAAGCTCGGCAGCGGCGTGACTGGACTCAAGTCGCCTGCTGCGGTGTCGATCGTCTCGCATTGACGCTAGACGCGTTAGAAGAAGCCCATGGGCTTGGGGTCGTAGCTGACCAGCAGGTTTTTGGTCTGCTGGTAGTGGTCGAGCATCATCTTGTGGTTCTCGCGCCCGATGCCTGACTTCTTGTAGCCGCCAAACGCCGCGTGCGCGGGGTACAGGTGGTAGCAGTTGGTCCACACACGGCCGGCCTGGATGGCGCGGCCCGCGCGGTAGGCCTGCGTGGCATCGCGGGTCCACACGCCGGCACCGAGGCCGTAGGTGGTGTCGTTGGCGATCGCGATGGCCTCGTCAAAATCGCGGAACGAGGTGGTGGAGAGCACGGGCCCGAACATCTCTTCCTGGAACACGCGCATCTTGTTGTGGCCCGACAGCACCGTGGGCATGACGTAGAAGCCCTCCCCCAGGTCACCCGGTAGCTTGGCCGCCTCGCCGCCGAGCAGCACCTTGGCGCCCTCTTCTCTACCCAGGTTGATGTAGCGCAAGATCTTTTCGTGCTGCTCTTGCGAGGCCTGCGCGCCCACGGTGGTGTTGGGGTCGAGCGGGTTGCCCGGGACGTGCTTGCCCGCGCGGGCGATCGCGCGCTCCAAAAACTCGACCCGGATCTTCTCGGCCACCAGCGCGCGCGTGGGGCTGGTGCAGACCTCACCTTGGTTGAGCGCAAACATCCCAAAGCCCTCGAGCGCCTTCTGCAAGAAGTCGTCGTCCTTGGCGGTCACATCTTCGAAGAAGACGTTGGGACTCTTGCCACCCAGCTCGAGCGTGACGGGAATGATGTTTTTGGTGGCGTACTCCATGATCAGCTGCCCGGTGCTGGTCTCGCCGGTGAAGGCGATCTTGGCGATGCGCGGGCTCAGCGCGAGTGGCTTGCCTGCCTCGAGCCCAAAGCCGTTGACCACGTTGAGCACGCCCTTGGGCAGCAGGTCTCCAATCAGACTCATCAACAGTAAGATCGACGCCGGCGTCTGCTCGGCGGGCTTGAGCACGATGCAGTTGCCCGCAGCGAGCGCGGGCGCGATCTTCCACGCGGCCATCAGCAGCGGGAAGTTCCAGGGGATGATCTGTCCCACCACACCCAGCGGCGCGTGAAAGTGATAGGCGACGGTGTTGTCGTCCAGCTGGCTCAGGCTG
>JBEGTL010000030.1:0-29908 GCA_041179425.1 Pseudomonadota bacterium
CCCACGATCTCGCCCGGCAAGAACTTGCCCTGCACGGCGCCGAACGTCAGACCCGCGCCGAGCACACTCACGCCGCTCATCTTGAGCGTGGTCTCGCCGACCACGTGCGCGTTGTTGGCAGGGATGGTCATCGTGTTGCCACCGCCGCCACCAAAGGAGCCATTGGAGCTGCCGTTGAGGGGACCGAGCAGACCCGTCCGGTAGATCACGCGCTCGGGTGTCTTGCCCGCGGGCATGGTCCAGATCTCCACTTGCGTCTGATCGGGGCCGGGCTTGTCGCCCGCCGGCAAGAACTGCGTGTTGTAGTGGACCTGCAGCACCAGGCCCGAGCCAGCCTTGAGGTAGACGGCCTCGCCCTCGTTCATCACCACCGTGACGCCGCCCGGTCGATAGCTGAACAGGTTTTGCGACTGCGCAGCGCCGCCCACGCCCGCAGAGCTGCACGGGTAGCCTCCGCCGGCCGCGTTCTTGTCCTGGTTCTTCACCGCCTCGACATCGGCGGCGTTCACGCGGTTGAGGATCACGTGGTGAACTTCGGCGCGCTTGCTCGGGACGATGTCGAGCGCGGTGACGAACGTGTCGTCTTGCACGGCGCCCGCAAAGAAGCAGCGGTAGCTGTCGCCGTTGGCCGCGGGAGTGTACGCCTCGTCGCCCTTCATGGTCAGTGTGGGTGGGCCGAGCTCGAGCCGATGTTTTTTCGTCGGCGGCACGTAGTCCGCAGCCTTACCCTCTTGAAAACCACCGGCCTGCCACTTCTCGAAGAGCGCCTTGGTGTCTGCAGACAACGAGCGGGCGTCCTGAATGGGATGACAGGTGTCCGACGCGGGCCAGGGCGGCATGCGCCCCGCACCGACGGCGCTGACGATGGCGCTGCCCAGCGTCTTGACGGTCGCCCAGTCGTCGAGCGCCGACGGACCGATGCCGCCCTGCGTGTGGCACTCGACGCAGTTGTTCTCGAGCAACGGGCGCAGATCGCGATGGTAGGTGACGACGCCGTCAGTCGCAGTCGTGCTGGTGCCGGGAGCCGTGCCGGGCGGATTGGCGGTGTTGCCCACGCCTCCCGCATCGCCCGTGTGCGCAGCCGCAGTCGTGGGCCCTGCATCCGTATGTTTGGGGGGCGTCGCGGTCACGCCGCCATCGGAATGGGTGTGCTGGCCCGCGCCTTCGGCAGGATCGTGCTGCGTCGACGGATCTTCGGGGCGCGTGGCGGGCTGGTCGCTGCCGCAGCTGAGTATGGAAAAACACAGCGGCACGAGATAGGCAGAGCGGATTGCGGCGCGGATGTTCGGCATGACTCTTCCTTCGAGCGCACCGTGTCGAACGCGGCGGCGAGTGCTCAGACGCTACGCTTGCTCTAGCCCATCGCCGCACCGCGTAGCAAGCGTAGAAGCCGTGGAGAATTTCCCGAATTTGCCGAGAAAAACTGATATTTTTTGGACGACGTCCAGCGCGTAGAGGTTGTGCTCGAAAGACAGTCGCCAGTTTTCCGCGGCACTGTGAGATTGCATGTCGCGAAGGCTGCCGCGTCGCTCTCGCCGACGCGCCCTTCGTGGAGACTCGTCGGCCGCACGCGAGCAGCCGACACGCGAGGCCACAAGCCGCCTTTCTGCTCCGGTGCGCCGTGCAGGTCGATGGCGCTCGCTGCGCACAGGCTGCCGCTTCTACGCGGCCGTGTTGTGCGGTGCAGCGCGTGATGCTGCGCCGAAAGTAAGGTCTGGGTGCGCAGCGCGCGCACCAAAATGAGCACGAGCGCGCGCGTCGCGGACCGATGCGACCCAACGCGGGTACTAACCACGGACCTCACGCGGGCAGGGTCGCGCTCAAGACGTACGAGCGTGTGTCCCTCGTGTGACGTCGGTCGAAGCAAGGGCTCCGGGGGAGACAACGACTTCGCGGGCACGCGTGCGTCCGCGTGGTCAGCGCACGTCGTCGCTCCGGAAACGATGCCGAGATCTTTCCGTCAACACGAAGGTGAGTCGATGAGTCGTAAGCGCTTGGTCATGGAAACGTTGGTCGTGGGTGCGTTGGCTCTTGCGGTAGGTTGTGTCGGTGTGGTCGAAGGCGACGAAGACGAGATCACGACCGAGGGAGATCCGGCGACACTCGCGCTCCGCCAGTCGCGCTCGCTGAGTGCACCCGGCGGCTTTTTGACTCAAGGCGTCAGCCAGACGTCCATCGACGTGCGCTGGACTGCACCGGCGAAGGGCATCCCCGCGTCGTACGGGCTGTACCGCGACAACAGCAGGGCAGGCACCGCCTGGGCGACGAAGTATCAGTTCCGTAACCTTACTTGTGGAACCTCGTACACGCTCGAAGTCGAGGCGCGAGAAGCGTTTGGCCGCGCGTCGTCTCGTACCAGCCTCAAGGCCACCACGTCGGCTTGCAGTGCGCCTGCGCCGACCCCAACGCCCACGCCTTCGCCCACGCCGACCCCAACGCCCGTGCCGACTCCGACGCCCGTGCCGACTCCGACGCCCGTGCCGACTCCGACGCCTGTTCCCACGCCGGCGCCAGTACCCGCGCCGACACCGATCCCGGCGCCTGTGCCGACTCCCGCACCCGTCCCGACGCCTGCACCCACGCCTGCAGTGAGCGCATTTTCTGTCGGTATCATCGGCTACAAGACCTCGGACTTCGCGAAGATCGCGTCGATGGGCATCAAGCTCGTGCGCTGGGATCGGCCCGACGCGGCGACCATCGAGCTGGGTCGCACGTTCGGTGTCGAGGTGCTTCCGCTCGCTGCCTACGGCGATCCGGATCTGAGTGGCACCGACGACGAAAAGTATCCGCCTCTTCCGCAGAACCGCGGCGAGTGGGCCAAACGTATGGTCGACCGCTGGCGCAACATGAAGACGCCACCCAAGGTGCTCGAGGTGTGGAACGAGCCGTGGCAGACCAACTTCTGGAAGCCCGCGCCCGACCCCGCCGCGTACCTGGAGCTGGTGAAGGCCTTCGCGCGCGAGGCGTGGGCAGTCTGGCCCACGGTCACCATCTTGGTGTCTGCAGACGAAGGGTGCCCTGACTACCCGGCATTCCGTAAGGACTTGATCGCCGCAGACAAGACGAACTTCTTGAGTGACCCGCGCATCCTTCCCACCACGCACAACTACGTGGAGGCGCGCTCGCCCACCGAGGTCACCAGCATCCCGTGCAAGTGGGATCTCACTCGTTACGAGTGCGCGTACCGCGACTTCAAGGCGCACGGTCATCCCAACCCGATGGTGTGGGTCACCGAGTTCGGCTGGGAGTCCAACACGGCAAGCCCTGGTTACTCGTCGTTCGGTGCGGTGACCGAGCAACAGCAGGCAACGTACGCGGTGCAAGCGCTCGAGATCTTCAAGAAGTCAGGCATGGTTGCGGCCGCGTTCGGCTACATGATCACCACCAACGATCCCTGGAACTACAACTGGCTCACGCCCGACAACAAAGAGAAGCCCGTCGTCGCAGCTGTCCGCAGTTACCTCGGAAAGTAAGGTGCCGCTGCGCGCGCAACGCACGACGTGCAGGCGCGCTTGTCAGGCTTTGCTCCACTCGTGGACATGACGACAATCAGTCAGATCGCGCGCTCGACGTCCACACACGATGTCGAGCGCGCGCTCGTCTGCTCTCAGATCGTGTGGACGTGGTGTCTGTAGAGGCCAGTTGAACATCGTTCACTTGTCGTGAAATGCAGCAAAAGAGCCGCGATATTTGCGAATTTTGTCTGCCATTTCGGGCAATTCAGCTCAGCTTGCACAATGCCATGGCCGTTTTTTCGAGCCATCGAGAGGTTGCGAGCTATACGGTTGTGCCTCGGAGGACAACTGGATGAGCGTTACTGGACGCATGACCTGCGTGATCCTGAGTGTTGTGGAGCTGGCAGGATGTGCCGTCGGTACCGCCATCGATGATGTCACGTTCGACGAAATCACCACCGACGCGTCGGTACCAAGCGTCGTCGACACCGATAGCAAGCAGACACCCGCGCCACTCACGGCTGCAGATGCAGCGCAAACTGGGCTCGATTTTGCTTCGATCGCGCGCGGTGAAGACTCGTCGTTCGCGCGTGGTGCGACGGCACAAGGCGACGCGGGCGTGAGCGCAGCGCACGACGCAGCAAACACGAATGTCACGAGTGTGACAAGCTCGACTAGCCCATCGACGAGCACCGCTCTCGGCGCGACACAAGGCGCATCCGCAAGCATCGATGCGGGCGTGGCGGCGAGCCCCACGAAGGCGATCAGCGAGACCTCGTCTACTGCTCAGGTTACTGCAACATCTGCGCCCGCTGCCACATGCGCCGTCCCGAGTGACGCCGCGCCCGCCGACGTCTCCAAGCCCACGACTGTGGTCGGCACGGGTACTGCCGCGAGCTGTACGTCGAGTGCGTTCGTCGCTGCCGTCGAGAAGGGCGGCATCATCACGTTCGACTGCGGCAGTGCACCGACCACCATCACGCTCGATCGCACCGCGCGCGTCTTCAACGACAAAGCGCAGCGCGTGGTCATCGATGGGGGCAACAAGGTCACCCTCAGCGGCGGCGGCAAGGTGCGTATCCTGTACCAGAACACGTGCGACCAGAACCTCGTGTGGACGACGGAGCACTGCGACAATCAGGAGTTCCCGCAGCTGACGGTCCAAAACCTTACTTTCGAGAATGGCAACGCCAAGGGCTCGAGCGAGGGAGGCGGCGCCATCTACGCATCGGGTGGGCGCGTCAAGGTGATCAACAGCCGCTTCTACGGCAACGTCTGCGACGACACCGGCCCGAACATCGGGGGCGGCGCGCTGCGCATCCTTCAGCAGTACAACGGCCTCCCTGCGTACGTGGTGGGCAGCACGTTCGGCGGTGATCAGGCGCGCGGCAACGTGTGCTCCAACGGCGGCGCGGTGAGTGCCCTCGGGGTGTCACTCGAGGTCGTCAACAGCGCCTTGTCCTACAACCGCGCCATCGGTCGCGGCGCCAGCCCTGCAGCCTCGGGCACGCCGGGCGGCGGCAGCGGCGGTGCTCTCTTCGCCAACGGCAACAACATCTCGCTCGCGCTGTGCGGCACCCGCATCGATCACAACGACGCCAACGAGGGCGGCGGTGCGCTGTTTTTCGTCAGCAACGATCGTTCAGGCTCGGTCACCATCGACAGGTCCACGCTCGAGCTCAACAAGAGCGGCAAGTTCGAGAACTTCCCGGGCATGTTCGTGCAGGCCAAGCAGGACCCGACGCAGCTCAGCTCCACCGTGAAGTAAGGTGCAGCGCCCCGGGCGCGCCCCGCTTTGTCGCTTGCGGTTCGCGCGCACGAGTAGGCCAGTGTCCCCGCGCTGCGCGAGCGTTTTGTGCTCTCGCTCGCGGAGCTCACGAATTCCGTGCGCAGCGTCGGCGCAAGTCCGTACGATCGTAAGACGATGAGCGCGCGGTACTTCGCCGATTACGTCAAAGAGTTCAAGCGAGCGGGTGCCCTGTCGCTCGAGTCACCCGCCCTCGTCTGTCACGACGACGGCCACGATGCCGCGCCTCCCTCGAGCGTGGGGGATACGGCGATGGGTGTGGAGCCCGGCGGCTTCTCGTTCGCGGGAGAGGGTGCCGCGACCGAGCTGCCGCCAACGCAGGCGCGACCCGCCGTCGCTCCGATGCGGCCGTCCCTCGTCGACCCGCGCTTTGGACCGCGCGTCACGCGCTCCAGCGCGCAAGGCGGGAGCGTGCCTCTCGAGCAAGATCCACTGCGCCTGGTGTTTCCTATCATCAAACGCGTGGGGACCGCATTCGATCACATCAGCATTGGACGCACCGCCAGCATGGACGTCGTGCTGCCGCTGCTGCAGGTCTCCAAGTTCCACGCGTACTTCACGCGTGACACTGCCGGCGCGTACACGCTGGCCGATGCGGGCTCGAAGAACGGCACCTGGATTGGAACGCGCCGCCTGCCTGTCAGGACACCGGAGCCCGTCCGCGACGGCGATCGCATCCGGCTCGGCATGTACATGTTCACGTTCCTGACCCAAGCGGGCTTCCTCGAGCTGGTCAAGACCCGCGCTGTGCACTGGGTCGAGACCCCCACGCGCCCATCCGAGACCGGGGTGCGCCGGTCGCCTGGCTGACGTCGCGGCGCACCTCTCGGCGTTCGCATTCGCGTTCGCATTCGCATTCGCGTTCGCGCGACGCTTCTTACTCCGCTGCGCTCTCGAGCACGTCGAGCTGGCCCTCGTGCGCCTCGTGTTTGCGCGGGCGGCCACGACGTTTGGTGGCCCCAGCTTCGCCGTCGTGCGCGCCGTACGGGCGGATTGCGCTGACGGCCGCTTGGAGCTCGGGCTTGCCCTCGGCGTAGATGCGCGCGTACGCGAGGGCACGCTCGGCACGGGCATCGAGGGCGGCGCTCTGCGAGGCGACCAGCTCGCGAGCGTCGTGCAGCTCGGACTCGAGCCGATCGACCACGTCCTGCGCCTCGCGCAGCTGGTCTGCGCAAGCGTGGAGCGAAGCGAGGTCGAGATCGGGGAACGCCACCTCGGGCAGGGCCGAGGCGTAGAGCTCGAGAATCTCGCGAGAGCGGGACGAGAGCATGGACAGAGTGCCGGCAGACGGCGACAGCGAGTGCGACTTGGGCATGGGGCCTCCCGAAGAGTGAACTTGCGGACAGTTCTATACGGATGATCAGCACGGGGCAAGCATCTGCGTGCCTTGACCCGAAGCCGCACACGTTCATATTACGGTCGTAATCTGTAGCAACGTGTCGACCGGCGACCGAGCGTCGCAGTCAGGAAAGAGACTCATGAGCGAAGCCCTTCGCGCGCCCAAGACGAGCCACCAGCTGGACTTGCTGAACAAGATGTTGCGCGGCGAGGTGTCTGGTCCGCCGATCGCAAAACTGATCGGGTTCGCGCCCACCCACTTCGCACTGGGCTTGTCCGTGATGGAGATGGACACCGATGAGCGCCACGCCAACCCGATGGGGACGCTGCACGGCGGGGTCATCTGCGACATCGCCGACGCCGCGATGGGCACCGCCATGGCGGGCACCCTCGAGGCGGACGAGACGTTCACCACCCTCAGCCTGACCTCCAACTACTTCAAGCCCATCTGGCGTGCACACCTTCGCGCCACTGCGCGCGTCACCAAGCGCACGCGGAGCTTGGGACTCATCGAGTGCGAGGTGGAAGACGAGCTGGGCAGTCTGGTCGCCAAGGTCTTCAGCACGTGCATGGTCCTGCGTGGGGAAGGGGCCAAGGGGCGCAGCATCGGCTGATCGAGCGTCGCGCGTACCCGACGCGTGCCCCGCGCAGCACAGGTTGGGCGCCGCGGCTAATGCGCTGGGTGTGAACGCCCGTGGCGCTGGATGGACACGCGTTGTAAGCGGACCGCAATGACTGCATCGCGCGTTGCCGTGGCGCTTGGCCTGACCTTGTTGGCGTGCGCGGATCCCCGGTACGGGCGAGGCGCCGTGCCGGAGGTCGACGCCGCTTTTGGCACCGCCTCGCAGCAGACTGCGCAGGACGGTGCGGTCTCGTCGCGGGCCGCCGATGGGGCATCAGGCGCCAGCGCGGCGTCCAATGGAGCGACGAACGATGCTGCCACCGCGCTGACGACCGACGCCGGTGCCGCAGCGGTGGGTGGTCCGACGGGAGGCGACGCACAGGTCTCGGGCGGCGACCCGGCAGCCGCACCCGACGCTGGCAGCGCGCCCGTGGTGCAGACCACCACGTTCCCTGACTGGGCCGCGCCGCTGATCGGGTCGTACGCGACGCGGCAGTTCAGCTTTTCGCGAGATCGGCTCGGAATCGTCAGCATCTACGAGGAGCTCTCGCTGGTGCAGATCGTGCGCGTCGAAGCCGGTGCCGAGCTGCGCGCCAAGCTGTGCAGCCAGGTCGCTTCTTCGACCGAAGACGTGCTGAAGCTGATCGACCCGAGCGGTCTCTCGGAGACCGTCCGCAAGGTCACCTTCGACGATACCGGTCACTGGGGCACGGATGCGAACCCCATCGGCTACGGCTACGACCGCCCGGTGCCAACGACTTGTGTGGGCAAAGAGAACCAGTCCATCGCCAAGTCGGCCGCACAGGTCTGGCTCGCCGACGGCAACTGTCGGTGCCCGAGCTCGGCCGACGCTGCGCCGCGCATCGACGACTGTCGTGTGCTCGACCCGGACAACGACAAGAAGCCCGGCCTGTCCTTCAGCGACAAAGGCAAGCCGGGCGCGCTGATCGGCAGCTTCATCAACTCCACGCTCCACGCTGCATTCGTGAGTCGAACGCATCCGGTGTCGGGTCGCGTCGACAGCCAAGGCGCTCACCACGCGCAGGTGGTGGTCGACGAAGTCGCGTACCAGCTCTCGTGCGAACCTGACGGTTGCCCGCAGATCGCGGACGTGGGCCGTCCCTGCACCGACGAGTTCAACGACCTGCACTTCGTGCAGCTCAACGAGCAGCGTCAGGTCGCGAGCTGCGCCGATCTGGTGGCCCGCCGCACCGAGCTGTTCCCGAGTGGTGCGCCGGCCACGCCCAGCTCGTGCAGCCAACAGGTGCTGACCGACGACCCCTCGCGCAAGTAGCCGCGTGCGCGCGCTCGCTGGCCTGACGGCTGCACGTTTTGCTGAACCACTCTCGCCGTGGGCCGACTCCTTGAGTGCATGGTCGATGGTCGTGGTGGCTCGCTCGCCGTGTGTGTTTGGCTCGTGCTGCCCAGCCTCTGGCTGTGCGGCTGCGACGCCGACGGGGACGTGTACGCGCGGGACGCGGGTGTAGACCCGACGACGAGCGTCGACGCCGCGTCGGGAGGTGGTGCCAAGTCCACGGATCCTGAGCAGCATTCTGCGTCGCGTGACGCAGCTGCCGGCACGACCTCGGATGCAGCGGGAGCGCGCGCCGCGACGGTCGACGTGGTGCTCGGCTGTGGTGCACGTGCGCCGCTCCCGGTCGCGTACGTAAGCGAGTGCACGGGCTGTCACGGCAGTGGTGCCCGGTATCCCGACCTGCGGAAGTACACGGGCGGCGAGGTCGCGTTCGTCGCCAAGGCGCGCGCCGGTGGCACGGAGATGCCCAAGTTCAGCGCGACCACCATCGACGACGCAGCGCTGCGCGCGGCCTTTCGGGTGCTGACGACCCAGGGCGGTGACGCGGGCACAAGCGCGCCAGCGACCAGCATCGCACCGCTGTTTTCTGCTGCCGCTGCGGTGCCCATCGTGTTCACGCGCGACGACGGAGTGTTGATCACGCGCGGTGCGGGCCGCGTTCGTCAGCGCCACGAGCTGGAGGGGACGTACGGGCCCTTTGGTCCACACTACTTCGAGCATCGCAGCTACGGCTTCGTCGTGGAGGACTTCACGGTGCGCGGCGAGAGTCGTGTGCGCGTGAGCTACCTGCCGATCGCGCGCCCCGAGGACAAGACCAACTTCCGAGCCTTCAAGATCTACGGCGAAGGCAACGTGTTCCACAGCAACATGGGCATGAAGTCCGACACCGCGCTGCCCTCGCTGCTGCTTGCGGGCGTCGAGCACGCGACCCAGTACCCAGAACGCGTCGCGCCGTACGCGCGCATTCAGTCGCAGGAGGTCACCAGCAACCCGCGTGCACAGCAGCGCGCGCTGAAGGCGGGCGACGTGTTGGAGTTCGAGTTCGGTGTGTTCATCGACGCGGCCGCGGTGCGCGCGGGCTCGCGGACGTCTTACTACACCGATACCTTTCGTTATCGTGTGGGCCAGGGCGGACTCACGCCAGAAAATGCAGACACCAGCGGTACGCTCGGTCCACGCGCTTCTGCTTGGCTCGGCGGCGGCACCACCATCCCGTACGTCTACGCGGAGCCTGAGACCGCTCTCTCTCAGCTCGCACTCAACGTGCAGCACGAGCACGTGCAGTCGTTCGTCGAAGGTCGTCGCTTGTTCCACACCGACTTCGGCACGGGGCAGCACACGGAGGGCGGTAACCCCGTGTTTCAAGAACAGGTCGGCAAGCTTGGTCCGCTGTTCGTGGCGCGTGCGTGCGCCAGCTGTCATCCCGGCAACGGCGGTGGCCAGGCGCTCGAGGGGACGCTCGACGAGAAGAGCTCGATGGTGTTCAAGCTCTACGACAGCACCCTCGGCAACCAGCTGCAGCTGCGCGAGGGCAGCGCCAAGTCCGAGTCGGCCGAGCGGACCACAGTCACACTCGCCGACGGCACGGTGGTCACGCTGAGCAGACCCCGCTTTGTGCTCTCGGGGGCCGGCTCAACGCCTGCGTTCTCGGCGCGCGTCGCACGACGTCTGGTGGGTCTGGGGCTGCTCGAGGCAGTCGACGAGCAGACCTTACTAACGCGCGCCGACAGCGAAGACTGCGACGGCGACAGGATCTCGGGCCGCGCCCAGCTGGTGCGCGACACGGACGGATCGCTACGCGTCGGTCGTTTTGGCTGGAAGGCCGAGAAAGTCAGCCTGGACCATCAGGTGGCCGATGCACTCGACGCGGACCTCGGCGTGCAAACCGACCGTATCCCCGGTCCGAACGGCGAGCGCGAGCTCTCGCCACAAGACGTCGCCAAGCTGACGACGTACATGCGTCTGCTCGGTGTGCCGGGGCAGCGGGCTCCTGACGATGCAAAGGTCAGCGCGGGCGCTTCGTTGTTTCGTTCGGTCGGCTGCGCGCACTGTCACACGCCCGAGCTGATCACGGCGGCCGCGCATCCGTTCGGCGAGCTGCGGGCCCAGACCATCCAGCCCTTCTCGGACCTGTTGCTGCACGACATGGGCGAGGGCCTCGCCGACGAGAGCGGGAGCGCAGGCACGCGCGCCGCGGCGTCGGAGTGGCGTACCGCACCGCTGTGGGGCATCGCGGGTGCGCGTGACGCGCAGGGCTACGTCGCGCTGCTGCACGACGGGCGTGCGAAGAGCGCGCTCGAGGCCGTGCTCTGGCACGCCGGCGAGGCAGCTCACATTCGTGAGCGCTTCGTCGCGCTGGGCAGTGTCGACCGCGAAGCGCTGCTTCGTTTTGTCGAGTCGCTGTGAGTCAGGTCGTGCATCTGCTCGGTTCTCGGCGCGAGCCACATCATGTACGCTCCCGCGTCGTGCCGACACGAGGACCCCGACGAGTCGAGCGGAGCGCGCGCGAAGAGCGCGGGGCCGACGTGTGGAGCGACGAGCGTCGTATCTCCGCTGGCGCGCCCGAGGGCGCGCTTCGACGCGCCGACGAACCAACGCACGGCGTGGACCCATCGCGCAAGCTCGAGCCGCTCGAGCCGCTCGCGCAGGCGGCGAGTTTGGTGTCAGGTCCCAACCAGGTCGTGGTGTTGCCCGACACGGCCAGTCTGTTCCGTCGTTACGGGAGCTACGTCGCGGCCATCGGCATTCGTATCTTGGGTCGCCAGGGCGAGATCGAAGACTTCGTCCAAGACGTGTTCGTGAGCGTGCACCGTCACATCTCACAGGTGCGCGACCCCGGGGCACTCAAGGGCTGGCTGGCCAAGCTGGCCGTGCACGAGGCCACACGGAGACTCAAGCGGCGCAGGCTACGTGCCTTCTTTGGGCTCGGCGCCAGCGCGGACTACACCGGCATCGCGGACTCGGCGGCCTCGCCCGAAGACTGCTCGCTGCTCACCAGCGTGTTCGAGGCGCTCGACCAGCTGCCGGCGTACGACCGCGTCGCGTGGTCTTTGCGTTACCTCGAAGGCGAGACCATGGAGAGCGTGGCCGAGCTGTGTCGCTGCTCGCTGTCCACGGCCAAACGACGTGTCGCGAGTGCCGAGCAAGCGCTCGAGAAGCGGGGGGTGGGTCGTGAGCGATGACCTACGACACAGGCTGGCCCGCGCGCGGACGCACCTCGAGGCAGGCTTTGACGACGGCGACGTAGAGCGCTCGCTGTCGTCTCTCCAGCGGCGCATCCAGCGTCGCCAGCGCGCGCGTCAGGCGGGCCTCGCCGCGTCTGCACTCTCGCTGCTCGTGGTCGTCTGGTTCACGCTGGGTGCGCCGAAGCAGGCGCCCCTGGCAGAGGGCACGCCGGCAGCGAGCGTGCCCGGCGCGAGTGCGGCCCTGACGGTTCGGCACACGCGCGACGGCTCGTTCGCACGCGCCCTCGAGTTGGGTACACAGCTACAGGTGCAACAGGATGGCGAACACGAGGTGGCGCTCTCTCTGCTGCGAGGCGCTTCTCACTTCGAGGTGACCAAGCGCGCCGAGCGGCGCTACCACGTCCACGCGGGCGAGATCGACGTGTTGGTCCTGGGCACCGTCTTCGACGTGAAGCGACGCGGCGCGCGCAGCGAGGTGACGGTGCAGCACGGCGCCGTCGAGGTGTCCTGGCCGAGCGGAAAGACGATCCTGCGCGCGGGCGAGAGCGACTGGTTCCCACGCGCCGAGGTTGCTGCGACCGCGGCACCTGCCGAGTCGCTCGTGGAAGCCAGTGCGCAGGCGTACGCCGCCGAGCAACCGACCGGGGAGGGCGTCTCGAGCCCGGACACGGCGGCCGTGGCCCCGCCGTCGCCCAAGGCCCACAAACACGACGCCTGGCGCACACTCGCGCGGGCGGGCAAGCACGGCGAGGCATTTCGTACGCTCGACCGCGCCCCCGTCGAGGACCTCGAGGGCCTGTTGCTGGCCGCCGACGCAGCGCGGCTGTCGGGCCATCCTCGCGAAGCCGCGCTGTACTTGGAGCGGCTGGTCGCGCGCTACCCGAGCAGCGCGTCGGCACGGCTCGGAGCGTTCACGCTGGCAGGTCTGCTGCTGCACGAGCTGGGTAACCCCGCACGGGCGGCGCGCAGCTACGCACGCGCCTACCAGCTCGACCCACAGGGGCCCCTCGCACAAGACGCGCTCGCACGCGAGGCCGAGGCCTACGGGCGGGCAGGCCAGCGCGCGCGCGCCAAACAGGCTGCCGAGCTGTACCTGACCCGCTTTCCAGAAGGAGTACGCCGCAGCGAGCTGCAGCGCTATCTTGGTGAGTAGCCATCAGCAGGGAAGCTCTCGCTGCGTCGCCTCGTCCTCACCTTTCTGTCGATGTGTGTCTTGCCGGTGAGTGCCGCACGGGCGCAGGCAGTCGCGCTCGATCTCGTTGGCTGTGCCGAGCCAGCTGCAGCCGACGTGCGTGCGCTCGCGTCGCTCGAGCTGCGCGGTCGCTTGCGGGAGGGCTCGGACGCGTCGGCCGAGCAGCACATCGTGGTGACTTGTGCCGGTGATCGCGCCGCGCTGCGCGCCGTCGAGCGCGGCGATGTGCGCGCGGTAGAGCTCGACACGGTGCCGCCTGCGTTGCGCGCGCGACTGCTCGCACTGTCGATCGCCGAGCTCGCGAAGGTAAGCGGCGCCGAGGGCACGACCGACGACGAGCGGACGGCCTCGACACAGGCCGAGCTACCGCGCGACAACCTCCCCGAGGCACCTTCGTCGGCGCCTCCCGTTCTGCAATCGCGGGCTGCTTCGCGCGCTGTCCTGGCGGTGGGCGCCAGGCTTTCGACGTTGCCTAGCCTGGGTGGCGCTGCGTCGCTCGCCTCGCTCGTCCGTGTCTTCGGTCCGCTGTCTTGGACGGGTGCGCTGGCGCTCGGACAGAGCCGCTGCGCCATCGACAGAGGACATCTACGCGCGCGCAGCCTGGTGCTGCGCAGCGGTCCCGCACTCACCCTCGAGCGTGCGCGCTGGCTGTCGTATGTTGCCCTTGCCGCACGTGTCGAGCTGCTGCAGCTCGCTGGCGAGCCGCGCGACAACGCGCTGTGGCGGGCCGCACGGGTGCGCACGTTCGTGGCCGGTCCTGCGCTGTTTGCGGGCGTGCTGCTCGCGTTGGGGAGCCACGCGCTGGTGGGGCTGGAGGCCGAGCTCGCCCACCAGCTGCGCGCGATCGATGTCGAGGTGCGCGGTGGGCAGACCAGCACCCTGTCGCCGTGGCGCCTCACGTTCGATGTGCTGGTGGGGGCACGATGGTAAGGGCTACCGTCGCCGTGTTGTGTCTGCTCGTCGGGAGCTGCTCGGCGCGTGTGGCCACGGTGTTGATCGCGCGCGAGAAGCTGGACGCCGCCGTGGCGGATGCGGGTCTCGTGCCGAGCGAGCTCGATGCAGGCGCGCCGGGCGAAGACAGCAGCCTCGCTGCGCCGGACGCGGACACGAGAGGGGATGCAGGCCTGCCGTCCGATGCCGGTTCGCTGCGCGGCGCGTGCCGCATCGAAGGTGCAGCGAGCGGCTTCTACGAGACCTTCGCCGGGACGACACTCGACGACGACTGGCTGATCGCACAGGGCGCGCACTCGTTTGCCGGCCGCACACCGCGGGGCGGCTTTGCGCGCGACAATGTCGCCGTGCGCGACGGGGATCTGGTCCTGATCGTGCGTGGAGATCGCTACACAGGCCCCGTGCGCGGCACCTCGAGCGCGGGACAGGTGCTCGCCGACGGGAGACGCAGCGCGGCTGCCGTGGTGACGCGCGATCTGTTCGCGTCGGGTACGTATCAGGTGGAGGGGCGCTTCGTCGCGCCGCCCGGCGTCGAGCTCGCGGTGTGGGTGATGGCCGACGACGACATCAACGGGGGCATCGACATCGCGGTGCCGGGGCTGCTCTCCGGTGGCGCGGACGCGGGCGCCACCAGCTACGGCGTGGTGCGTATGCAGACGCGCAGCAGTCGCACCGCGGGCGCGAGCGCGCTCAACCAGCTGAGCTTGGCAGAGAGCCTCGACGATGGGCAGCCACACATCCTGCGCTTCGACTGGTACGCCACGGCCACCCCGTCGGTGCAGTTCTGGGTCGACGACATGCCGCGCTGGAGCACCAATACGCACCTGCCAGACGGCAGCACCCGTCGCATGTGGATTGTGGCCTGGCTCGCGGACGACGCACCGGCCGACTTCGACAGTGCCGAGATTCGTGTGCAAAACGCGTTCATCACGCCGTTTGGCAACGATGGCGACCGCTGCTCGGCGGGCACCACGTTGGGCCCCGGGCTCTCGCTGCCGCGCTGAAGGCGACGTTTTCGTGAGCTGGTTTGGGCGTGCCCTGCCTCCGTGAACAGCAAGCGGGCGAGTCGCTCGTCAAGCCGCGCGGACGTGGCGCGGAGTCTCGAGGAGGTGCGGGTGCGAGCGACCAGGCAACACGTATCGATGCCAGGGCTACGCGTTGTCGCGCTCGCGCTCGTCGCGGCCTGCGGCGGAGTGCTAGAGCAACCGGCACCTGTTCTTTCGGACGGGCAGGGCGGAGGCGATCGCGGCGCTGCGCAGGTTCCCGTCGACCAGGGCAGCACGAACGCGGCCGGCAACGGCGGGCAGACGTCGGCGACCCTCGGCCGCACCGGCCCGCGTCGGCTGAGCAACAGTGAGTACGACAACACCGTGCGCGACCTGTTGGGCACAAAGCTGGGCCTGGCAGCGACGTTCGTCTCCGAAGGTGCGGCAGGCTTCGACAACGTGGCCAGCGCGCTGGGCATGACGCCGAGCCAGTACGAGTCTTACTACAACGCGGCCGAGACCCTGAGTGTCGAGCTCCTTGCAGATGCACAGCGCGTGACACGCGTGCTGTCGTGCACGCCGGCGGCGGGGGACATGGGTGCGTGTGTGGAGCGCGTGCTGGGCGACTTTGGGACGCGCGCCTTTCGCCGTCCGCTCACCACGTCCGACAAAGATGGGCTGCGCAAGGTGTATCAGGTCGCCCTCACCGCGGGCAGCACGCCTTCGTTGGCCCTCGCCCAGGTGTTGACCGCCATGCTGGCATCGCCGCAGTTTTTGTACCGCGTGGAGCGCGACCTGGAGGGCGGTGCGCCTCTGTCGCGTCCGCTCGATGGCTACGAGCTGGCCTCGCGTCTGTCTTACTTCTTGTGGAGCTCGCTGCCAGACGCGACGCTGCTCGAGCTCGCCAAGACGGGTGAGCTGGTCAAGACCGAGGTGCTGTCAAAACAGCTGACACGGATGCTCGCCGACGCGCGTTCCAACACTCTGGTGAGCAACTTTGCGGCGCAGTGGCTCGACCTGCGCGAGCTCGCCCAACACAAGGTGGCGGCTGACAAATATCCAACCTTCGACGACGCGCTCCGCCGCTCGATGATCGAGGAGGCGCAGCGCTTCTTCTCGGAGTTCCTGACGACGGAGCGCCCGCTGCGCGACTTCTTGGGGGCACCGCTGCACTTCGTCGATGGCAGACTCGCCACGCTGTACGGCTTCGACATGTCGCCGGGTGACGAGTTCGTGCGGGTGGATACGCCGATCGGAAAGCGGCGCGGGTTCTTGGGGCTCGCCGCATTCCTGACCGGCAGCTCGTTTTCTTATCGTACGTCGCCGACGCTGCGCGCCAAGTGGGTGCTCGAAGAGCTGCTGTGCAGCACGGTGCCGCCGCCGCCCGCCAACGTGAAGGCGGACCTCGAGGGCGATGCGGCCGCCAATGCCGCGGCCTCCATCGACAACGTGCGCAAGCGGCTCGAGCTGCACCGCAGCGACCCGTCGTGTGCAGGGTGCCACGCCAAGCTCGACCCGATCGGTCTCGGCCTCGAGGGCTTCGACGCGATCGGCCGGAGCCGCACGGTCTACGACAACGGGGACGCGGTAGACACGCGCGGCGAGCTGCCTGGCGGCAAGGTGTTCGACGGACCCGAGCAGCTGGCGAGTGTGCTCGTCGACGACCCACGCTTTGTCCACTGTGTCGCCGAGAAGCTACTCACCTACGCGCTCGGCCGCTCGGTCGCCAAAGAAGACCCGCTGGTCGAGGCCACACTCGTCGTCCCCTCTCTGCCCACGCTCAGGAGGCTGATCGAGAACATCGTGCTGAGCGAGATGTTTCGCCAACAACGGACGAGTCAGCCATGAGCGCGGCGAGGAACAGCATGAAGGTGTCGAGACGAGGGTTGCTGCGCGGCGTCGGCGTGTGTCTGGCGCTGCCCTGGCTGGAGACGTTGGCACCGCGCGCGAAGGCTCAGGCTGCCGCGCCACGCCGCTTCGTCGCGGCGTACTTTCCCAACGGCACCGCGGCGACGTACTGGCCGCCGACGGGTGTGGGCTCGGGGAGCGCGTGGGGGCTGTCGCCGATCCTCGCGCCGTTCGCCAAGCTCAAGTCGCAGCTGACTGTGCTGAGCAACCTGGAGAACTACTCCTCCATGCAGGACAACGAGCAGGTCGAGCCCAGTCACGCGCGGCTGTGCGGGGCCTTCCTCACCTGCGTGGACTCGGACCGCATCCGCAACGACCTGAAGACCGAGCCCGCCAACGGCGTCTCGGTCGATCAGATCGTCGCCGCGCGGATGAACACGCAGCTGCGCTCGCTCGAGGTGGGGCTCTCCACGCTCAACAGCTACGAGGATGGTCGTCACCCCGCGCTGTCGCGCAGCATCGCCTGGAAGACGGCGACGCAGCCGCTGTACAAGGAGGTCAATCCGCAGGCGGTGTTCGATCGTCTGGTCGCATCGGGTGCGAGCGGCGCAGGCAGTATGGACCCGGCGGCGCAGCGCGAAGCAGACCGCCGCAAGACACTCAAGCTCTCGGTGCTCGACTTTGCACTCGAGAGCGCCACTGCACTGAATACAAAGCTCGGACGCGAGGACAAGCCGCGCCTCGATCAGTTCTTGACCTCGGTGCGCGAGCTCGAGCAACGGGTGAGTAAGGTGTCGGCCACCATGACTACCGGCGACAGCATGTGCGTGCCCCTCGCGCGGCCCACCGAGGTGTACGCGGTCAACAAGACCGACGGCTACAACCGAGGGACGCACGCGACCCTGATGACGGACCTCATCGTCATGGCGCTGCGCTGCGACATGACGCGTGTGGTGACCCACATGCTCGACGACGCGCGCAGCGACTTCGTCTACGATCACCTCACCACGCGCAAGTTCACGGCCGGCGGCTCGACGCCCGGCACGGGTGCGGTCAGCGGCTACCACGGACTGCAGCACGCGGGCGACAGCAACGATGGCTTTGCCACCATCAACTGGTGGCTCAGCTCGGTGACCGCCGACCTGTGTCAAAAGCTCGCCGACATCGACGAAGGCGACGGCTCGCTGCTCGACCACACCCTGGTGATGTACGCCGGTGCGATGCACGGCAGTAACCACGACGCCTTCCCGCTGCCCGTGGCGCTGCTAGGTGGCGGCAAGGCGGGCATGAAGACCGATCACCACATCAAGTTCAGCGCGCCCCGTCCGCTGCGCGACTTGTACTTCACGATCCTCAACTCGTACTTTCAGCTGGGTGTGGCGAGCTTCGGCGACAGCCTGATGGGTGCGAAAAATCAGACCATCGCCGAGCTGCTCGTCTGAGCGGGAGCGGGCCCCGCGCGCGGTCGTTGCACGGGACGAGACCACCGTCACCCGCGGCTACCTAAGGAGCTCAAACAGGGCGCAGAGCGCTGCGCGAGATAACTTGCTTGGCTGTTGCGCGGCCGACCTTAGATCGTTCGCGGCGGTAGTTCCCCAGCGTGCATGCGTCGATGTCGTGATCACCGTACCTCAGCGTTGACTGTCTCACCGGCTCCACTAAGTCGTCTCGAATGTCGACCTGTGCTCGAAGCGTGTTCGCGCCTCTCCGCGTTGCCAACCTGCCAGCGTGCAGTTCCGCCGCGCTATGCAACGCGCAAGCTGGCGCTTGCACCGCGTCCGCGTGCGTGTCGGGCAGCAAGACGTGCAAGGGAGACGTACTGCAGACCTGCAACGCGACGCTTACTGGTTTCGACGATCAGCCTTGCGGCGCAGGCCTGTGCGACGGCGTGGGCAAGCAGTGTGACATCTGCGTGCCCAACACCAAGTCCTGTGCAGACAACAGCGTCAAGTCTTGCAACACCGAAGGGCAGGGCTTCGCTACGACGGCGTGCCCCACGGCCAAACCGCTCTGCACCGGCAAGGGCACCTGTGTGCAGTGCAGGCAGCCGACGGACTGCCCGGCCGCCGTCGAGTGCAGCGTCGCCACGTGCAACGCCGCGAGCGGCAGCTGCGGCACGGTGTTCCAGGCGAACGGCACGCCTTGCTCTCGGGGAATCTGCGACGGGAAGGGCGCCTGCGGGCCTGCTCCCCGGTGCGGAGATGGCGTCAAGAATCGAGCGGCAGAGGAGTGCGACGATGGCAACGGCTTTGACCAAGACGACTGCCTGAACAACTGCAAGAAGGCATTTTGCGGAGATGGTGTGCCCAATCTGTACGGAAGCGACCTCACGCTCCTTGAAGAGTGTGAGCCGAACTTCAGTTCTTGGACCTCATGGAACTGCAGAAGTTGCAAGAATGTCACGATCTACAATCAGTGCATGGGCAGCTCAGTGCTGTGCACGGCGCCTGAGGTCTGCTCGCTTGGCTACTGCAATCGAGGCTGCACGCCGCTCAACGGGTGGGGATCTGCGACAACTTGCCCAGTTCCACCGGCACCACTAGTTGCGTGGTGCAATGCGGGGGTGGGCATGTGTCAGCTTACTGAATGCAAAATAAACAGTGACTGCCCCACCGGATTCACGTGCAAGTCAGCTGCGGACTTCATGGGAGTGCCCTTTAAGACGATGTGTTCCCTGGACCCGTGACTTCGCCCCTGACCCGACTTCGCAATCGCGGCGTTTATGAAGCTGTCTATCTGCGCATGCCTTCGGAGACCATAAGGTCGAAAGCTGCTTGGCCCAGCTTGGTACATCCGTCCTGTGTCGGATGCACGTTGAGGAAGTCACCTGCGTACTACTGCATGTGGATGATGGGATCGGACAGCATGAAGTGGCAGCGGAGCCCTGTCTGACTCTCACAGACGGGCTTTACCTTTTCGATTCCGTATCTGACGTTCGGGCCGTTGGAGCCGCCCTCGCTGTACTCGATGTACAGAACATCTTTCACACCATCGGTCGCCATCTGCTTCCAAAGCTTGTCCAGACGAACTCCGACTTCGTCGATCTTCTTCATCGCGTCGCCAGCTGCGAGCATGAGGAGATCATTGCCACCACCCGTCATGACGATGGTCTTGATATCGGGATTCTCCTTCTTCGCCTTGTCGTACTGCGTCGGAATCGCTTGGCCGAAGGTGTTGTTCTCGAGGCGCTCCACGCCGGTCACTCCGTAGTTCCGGTACTTCTGCTTGCTGGCGTCTTTGAGGCCACGCTCGATGCCCCCGCCGTTTGCCGCGTACCGCATCCACGAGTCGCCGATGGTGACGACATCCTTACCGTCGCCCTTGCCGAGATCTTCGTGCGCTCCGACTTCCCCGCCGCCGTCCGGGTAACCGCTCGTCGAAGCGTCGGTCTTTACCTCGACGGGCGCGTCGCCGGCGTCGGGCTTCTTTTCAGGAGTGGTGGGAACCTTTGCGTCGAGGGCCGTGGCGCAAATGCACGTCTGGGGAATCCCGCTGCAGCCGCAATGGGCCTGTCGGGCGGCCCGAGGTTGGCCTCGCTCTTGGGCCGCTTGCTAGCTCACCCTACAGCCGGCGCTTGATCGCTCGACTTTGCGGCCCCGGAGGGGATGCTCGGGCGTCCCCGCGCCGATCAGCCGCGCTCATCGGGGAGCCTGGACTGCGCGGTCCCCTTTTTGCTTTGGTGCCGTGGAACTTATGTCCAGGTCCTTGTCCTCGCTCTTCGTCTGTCTCTTCGTTGCGGCCTGCAATGGCTCCATCGCCGCGCCGCAGGAGACGACGAGCCCCTCCGAGTCTCCCGCGCCGTCGTCTCCCTCCCGGCCACCCGACCTCGACAGCGGGTCGCGCGACCAGCCCACGGCGTCGAGCGTGCGCGACGCGGCCCGTGCCGATACCGGGTCCGGCTCGGATGCGAGCGCAGTCGTTCCACCGCCTCGCCCGAGTGCAGATGCAGGCGGCGGGGACAAAGCGCAGCTCCCCGCCTCCGCCTGTCCAGCAGGCGCACCGCGCGCGATCGACCGGGTGCGCCTCTACCCGCAGGCCGGGCAGGGCCAAAAGCTGGTCGGCGCGCTCATCCAGGGATCCAACACGGGGCCGACGTTGGACTTCGTCGACCTTGCGCGTGTCGACACCGCGCTTGTCGACGGCGCCTTCACCGAGCTCAAGTTCACGAACGACAAGCTCTATCGCTGGGTGAAGTTCTACGCGTCCAAGGAGAGCGCAGGAGGGCTCTCGGAGGTCGAGTTCTACGCAGGCGCGCAACGCTTGACGGGCGCGGCGTTTGGCACCGAGAACGCGGACGGCAACAACCCCTTCGCCAACGCGCTCGACGGCAAACCCGCGACGGCGTTCGTCGGTGCCACTGCTGGCGGTAGCTACGTCGGCTACGACATCGGGGGCGCCTTCGTTGCCGAGGCACCCACCTTCACGCCCCCTGCTGGCGCGTCCAGCAAGGCCGTGGACGTCGCCATCGCATCCAGCACACCGGGCGCCGTCGTCCGCTACACACGCGATGGCAGCAATCCAAACAAGACCAACGGACTCACCTACGGCGCTCCCGTTCGTGTGGAGTCGGGCTCAGTCAACCTCAAGGCGGTGGCGTCTGCAGACTGTTACTTCGACAGCGAAGTGAGTGAGGCCGTGTTCAAGGTGGGCACCTCGACGGCGCCCGTCACCAAGGGACTCAAAAACTATCACATCGGCAACAGTCTGACGGACACCATCAACCCTTGGCTCGAGCCCATCGCAGACAGCACCGGTGTCGATCACACGTACTCGCGCTGGACCATGCCGGGCACCACCATCGGCTGGATCTGGGAGCACCGCGGACCCGACGACTCGGGCATCGGCACGCCCGAAGGAGCGCGTCTGTTCGACACCTGGGTCAAGACGTTCGCGCCGTTCGATCACATGACGGTGCAGCCGTACGCGGACCCGACGCTCGAGACACAGGCCGGTCCTGCGATCCAGATGTTCAACGCCGCGCGCGCCAACAGCCCCAACGTGCAGCTGTGGATCTACGATCAGTGGCCGAGCCGCGACGAGAGCGAGTGGAAACAAGACGGCTTCGCCACCTACGCGCCCAAGGGGCAGACGGCCCCTGCCGCGCCGACGAGCTGGGAAAACGCGCTGATGGGGCAGGTCCGCTACCACGAGCTGTTTCGTCAGTACGTCGACGATGCCGCGGAGGGCAAGGGCGTGCTCATCGTGCCTGCGGGCTTGGCGCTGCTCGAGCTCAAGCGGCGCATCGACCAGGGCAAGATGCCGGGGATGAGCGACTTCTTCGGCACCATGTTCCAGGACGTGATCCACCTCAACCCACGCGCGCAGTACTTGGTGGCGCTGGTGTTCTACAGCTGCTTGTACAAGCAGACTCCCGAGGGACACGTGACGTTCAACGAGCCCACGCTGTCGGCCGAGCAAGCCACGATTTTTAAACAGATCGCCTGGACCGCGGCGAGCACGTACCGCTGGTCGGGCATCTAAAGCGGGTCGCACGCCGGTCGTGCGCACGCTGTTGCGCTGATCAGTCGGCGGCCTTGCCCGCCTTGTCGACGGTCTCATCGATCTTGTCGCTGGCCGCCTTGAGCGTGGCCTTGACCTTTTCGCCGGCGTGACCCAGCCCTTCTTTGGCTTGCTCGAGGCCCTCGCGCGCCTGCTCCTTTACCTCGGGCAGCTTGTCTTTGAGCTTCTCGGCCTCGACCTTGAGCTTGCCAGCGCCGTCTTTGATGCGCTCGGCACCCGCCTTGGCGGTCTCGGCGGCGCTCTCGGCTCCGCTCTTGAACTCGTCCCGCGCGTACTCGAGCTTCTTCATGTTTTGTTTGACCTCGTCGCGGTTGCACGCGCCGCTGGTCACGAGTGCCAGCACCACGAGCATGCCGGCGCGAACCCTAAACGCTCCAGGTGTCATCGGGCCTCCTGGCCCTCAGCCTGGCTTGATGGCTCGAAAGCGCAAGCGCACGTAGTCGAGCAACCAGCGTCCGTCGCGGTCGCACAGCTCTGGTGCGAGCGCGTCGCGCACCTCGGCCAAATAGTCGCCGCGCTGCTCCGGCGCAAGCGCGCGCGTAAAGCTCTCGCCGAACGTGGCGATCCAGCCCAGCACGTCGCCCGGAAGCGGCGTGGGCCGATCGAAGTGCGCCATCACCTCGACCCGAAAGCCCGCCTGCTCAAGCTTCTGGGCGTACTCGCCGACGCTCGGAAAGTACCAGGGAATGCAGCGCTTGCCAGCGACCCCACGCGCCTCGAGGCCCGCCACGAGAGCGGTCACCACGCGCAACACGTTGCCTCGGCCACCGAACTCGGCGACGAACTGGCCACCAGGGCGCAGCACCCGTGACACCCCGCGAATCACTTCGTCGGGTCGCGTCAACCAGTGCAGCGTCGCATTGCTGAACACTGCGTCGAACGTCGCGGGCTCGTACGGGAGGGCGTGTCCGTCGACCACCTCGGCCGCGATGCCTCGTGCGCGCGCTGCTGCCACCATCTGCGGGCTCTGGTCGATGCCGAGCACCTCGTACCCACGCTGCACGAGCTCGCGTGTGAGCACGCCGTCGCCGCAGCCGAGGTCGAGCAACCGCGCAGGTGGTTTGGTGGTGAGCATGTCGAGCACCGCGTTGCCGTAGGCCGGCACGAAGTGCGCGTGGGTCGCGTAGTCGTCTGTGTTCCAGGTCTGCGCTGTCGTCATGGCGTCGGCTCCCAATCTGAGTGTCAGGCTAGGGCCGGACGGCACATCGATCCAATGAATAGATTTCTTGTTTATGATTCATCCGTAGAATATTGAACGGAGCGGGCCTGGCCGCTGTTCCCGGACTACACCGTGGCCGATGGACGATGAGCAGCAGCAGGAGATCCACGAGGCGGTAAACGCGGCACTCGACGAGCTCGCTGCGCACTTGGGTGGCACCAGCGACATGGGCGGGCCCGTGGAGAACGCGACGCAGGTCAAGGGCCGCAGCGACCTCGGCATCTTGCTGACCGACGTCGACGACCGGGTACTGGGCCGTGTGTGGGTCGCCTTTGGTGGGTCGGTCGACGTGCCGTCCGACGAGGCGCTCAGCGACGGCAACGTCGAGATTCAAGCCGAGGTCTGCTCGGAGGTCGTCGACCCGCCCGTCGACCTCGAGACCTGGGTCAACGACCGCTAGCCCCCCGTGTGCGCCATGAGTCTGACTCTTTTTCTGACTGTCTGCACCGTCGCGTCGACCGCGCTGCTCGCGCTGCTGGTCCTCAAGGACATGTCGCCGCGTCGTGCGTTCTACAAGCTGCTGCGACGGCTGACCGGGCTCGACCTCGAGCCGCCGTCGCCGTTGATGGAGGGCATCTACGCGCGCGCCGAGGGCGAAGCCGCACCCACACATCGGCCGGTGCTGCTCAACCTCAGCACGTACGACGGCTCGGGCCAGTGCGTGCACCCGGACGTGGTGTACATCGCGCAGGGCTTCGGCGCAGCGGGCGCTCGTTACTGGATGGCGATGACGCCGTACCCGTACGCACAAGACCGCTTCGAGAATCCGTCGGTGTACGCCAGCGACGATGGTCTCAACTGGCACGTCCCCGGCACCAATCCGGTGGCGTGTCCGCCCGCGCGAGCAGGCGACCACCTGTCTGACACCGACATGCTGTTCGTCGACGGAAAGCTCAGGCTGTACTACCGCGAGAGCATCTACAGTCAGACCCCCGAGCAGCACCGTCTGTACGTGACCGAGAGCGCCGACGGCGTGCGCTGGAGCGAGCCGCGCCTGGTGCTCTCGTCTCAGGAGTTTTTGCTGAGCCCCTCGGTGCTGGCCACGCGCGACGGGGGAGGCTTCGTGATGTGGGAGGTCTCTTCAAACGTGATCTGGCGCCGCGAGAGTGTCGACGGCTTCGTGTGGGGCGAGCGCAGCGCGACGTCGGTCTCGGGGCTCAAGCCAGGACAGGGGCCGTGGCACCTCGACGTCACGCGTGAGGGCGACAAGCTCCACGTGTTGCTCAACTCGGTTGGGGTCGACGGTCACCGCCTACACTACGGGCACAGCGACGACGAGGGACACACCTGGCAGGTGCGTCCGTACTTGATCGAGCGCGCGTACGGCTTCGAGCGCGCGCAGCACTATCGCGCGACGATGGTTCTGCACCCACACCACGCGGGCGTCTATCAGATGTGGTACTCGGCGCGCAGCATCGGCATGGTCTGGTCCATCGCCTACCTGCAGCTGATCGAGCGCGGGGGAGACCTGGTCCCGCTCGCGACCGCGCCGGCCATCCCGTCGACCACGTGAGCTGACTCTTTAGTCAGCCGCGCTGGGGGTCCCGCCGGGAGACGGCTCGACCTCCACGTGTTTGCCCTCGACCCAGCTGACGTTGGCGAGACGCACCACCCGATCTCGTTCCGTCAGACCGCTCGCGATCTGCAAGGTCGCACCGAGGTCGCGCTCGAGCGTCACCTTCACGAAGTGAATCTGACTGTGAGCGTCGACTACCGCCACCCGCAGCCCCTCCGCGTCGTTGTACAGCGCCGTCCCCGGCAGCTCGAGCACCGGATGGGCACTGGCCAAGGTCAGCGTCACTTCGCCGTACATGCCCGTCAGCAGCTGGTTGTCTGGGTTGGGGATGCGCACCTCCGTGGTCAGCGTGCGGGTCGCCGGGTCGAGGGCCCCCGAGGTGCGCGCAATGGTGCCGGTGAAGACCTTGTCGGCGTACTCGCGCACGCTGATGGAGGCTGGCTGGCCGAGCTGTACCTTGGTGGCGATGTCCTGCGGGATCTGCACGAACACGCGCACTGGATCGGTCGCGACCAGGCGGAACAACGGACTGTTGTTGCCCGCGGTGACCAGGCTCCCGCGGTCGATCGAGCGCACCGTGATGGTGCCCGCGAAGGGCGCCTCGACGCGCCCAAAACGTTTGGTCTGCACGAGCCGACGTAGGCTGGCTTGTTGCACGGCGACCGCAGCCTCGGCGGCCGTGACGTTGGCTGCGCTCACCAGCGCCTCGGCGCTGCGCTGATCGAGCTCTTGCTGCGATGCCACACCGGACGGCCTGAGCACCTTGTAGCGGGCGAGGCTGGTGTTGGAGTAGTCGCGGTTGGCGCGCGCCTGGCCGAGGCCCGCTTCGGCCTGCGCGAGTAGAGCGCGCGCCTGATCGAGCTGTTGGTCGAGCTCGGGCGTCTCGATGTCGAGCAGCGGCTGGCCTTGAACGACGCGGTCGCCGATGTCGACGAGGAAGTCTTTGATATAGCCGTTGGTCTGTGGGTACAGCGTGGTCTCGGAGAGCGGACGCACGCTGCCCGGCAGCACGAGCTGCCGATCGCTGCGCAGACGTTTGGGCGACACGACGGCCACACGCGCGGGCTCGCGCTCGGCACTCGCGGTGCCCTGAGCCAGCTCTTCTTGCCTCTCGCGCTTGGGCAAGAAGCCGACCAGGAATGCGGCGACGAGGCCGAGCAGGACCAAGAGCGCGATGCCCACCACACGGGTCTGACTGACCACGGGTGGCTCGGGCAGCGAAAACCCAAGCTCGCCCGCGTTGGGCGTGCCGGGCGCCGCCGGAGACGAAGGTGTCTGCTCGGGATCGCGGGGAGGGGTCGTCACAAGTCGTCTAGCTCCGGATCGTGCTGCGGCACGTGCTTACGCAGCAGGCTGTACATGACCGGCACGAAGAACAGGGTGGAGAGGGTGGCCAGCGTGAGGCCGCCGATCACCGCGCGGCCGAGCGGCGCGTTCTGTTCGCCGCCCTCACCGAGACCCAGCGACATGGGGAACATGCCGATGATCATCGCCAGTGCGGTCATGATGACGGGACGCAGGCGTGTCATGCCGGCGGCCAACGCGGCGCCCACCGAGTCGCGCCCAAACGCGCGCTGCTCGTTTGCGAACGTGACCACCAGGATGCTGTTGGCGGTCGCCACGCCGACACACATGATGGAGCCCATCAAGGCAGGCACGCTCACGGTGGTCTGCGAGAGGAACAACATCCACATGATGCCGCTGAGCGCGCCCGGCAGCGCCATCAGGATGACCAGCGGGTCGAGCCACGACTGGAAGTTGATCACCATCAACAGGTACACGAGCACGACGGCGAAGATGAGGCCGTAGCTGAGCCCGCGGAACGACGAGCGCATGCTCTCGGCCTGGCCCTTGAGGGTGATGCTGGTGCCACGCGGCAGGTCGCGCGAGACCTCGGCGATGATCTCGTCGACGGCGTCGGCCACGGTGCCGAGGTCGCTGCCCGACACGTTGGCCTGGACGTCGTAGCAGCCCGCGATGTTGTAGTGGGTGACGTTGACGGGGCCGCTGGTGCGCGACACGGTGGCCAGGTTCCCGAGCAGCTGCGGGCGTGCGCCGTCTTGGCCGGCGCTCAGGGCAGGTGTGGACACCGGTGTCGAGCTGAGCGCGGCGAGGCCAGGGCCCGCGCGGAGATGTCTCGCCTCGATGCCGACGAGGTGCGCCGGCAGGTGGTCATCTCCACCGCGCACGCCTACCTGGCGGTGGTCGCGCAGCACCGCGTCATCGAGGTCGACCAGCGCGCTCTCGACAACGCCAAGGCCCACTACGACTACGCCCACACGCGCAACCTGGGAGGCATCGGCAACCAGCTCGACGACACGCGCGCGGGTCAAGATGTCGCCAGTCGCGAGGCCGAGCTCGAGCGCGCGCTGTCTGGTCTCACGCAGGCGCAAGAGGCACTCGGCGTGATGGTCGGTGTCGACGGCGCGCTCGACAGCGAAGAGCAGGTCGCGCTCCCGGCCACGCCCGCGCAGGTCGACACGCGGGAGGTGCCGCAGCGTGGCGACGTGCTGGCGGGTCGGCGACGCGTGCGCGCGGCCGAGCACGTCAAGCGCGACACCTGGGCCGACTACGCCCCCACGCTCGGCGCTACGTTTGCGCCGTTCTACAACAACCCGTCCACACCGACGCAGCCCCAGACCGGCTGGTCGGCGCAGATTGTCCTCTCCATCCCGCTGTTTCAGGGCGGCCTGCGCATCGGTCAGCAGCGCGAGCGCGACGCGCTGCTCGCCGAGAGCCGCGCGCAGCTCGAGGGCGTCGAGCGCGAGGCCAAGTCCCAAGTGCGGGTGTCGCTGAGCACGGTGCAGCGCGCCGAGGCGAGCTTCGTGGCGTCGTCGCGCGCGGCCGAGCTGGCCCGGCAGGCGCTCGAGATGGCCACCCTCGCGTACAAGGCGGGCGCCACCACCAACATCGAGATCATCGATGCCGAGCGTCGGGCGCGCGACGCCGAGGCCGACGCGGTCACGGCCGAGGACGCAGCGAGGCGCGCACGGCTCGACCTGCTCGCGGCGCTCGGGCGACTGCCCTGAGCGAGGGCGACCGAGCGCGTTGCGGTCGTTCGCCAAGGTAGGATGCCTTGACGGCTTTCTCGGCGCGGGTCGATCCGCCAAGCTGGGCCGATGAACGAGCCCGTCGTCGCCTGTGAGTCCATCGCGCGCCGCCGCGCCCAAGGCCAGCTGTCGCCCCAGGTCGCGCTGATGCAGATGTTGATCGCGACCGAGGACGTCGCGGTCGTGGAGCAGGCGCTGGCATATCTGGCGCCCGATCTTCAGTCCGTGCGCACCGAGCTCTCGCGTCTGCTCGCCGACAACCGGCCCGGCTGCGTGACCATCGCCGACCAGCTGCGGCGCGAACAAGCGCACGCGGGAGGGCTCTCCGAGCAGGCGACACTCGCCTACCAGCGTCAGCTGTTCGACGGGTTGGTGGCCGTGTCCGAGGAGAGCAGCGTCGCGCTGTACTCGCTCGGCAGTGCGCAGATCCTCGCCGCGGCCACCGACGAGATCGTGCACTTCTTGGAGGCGCGCGAGCTGCTCTCGCCGCACGCTCGCGTGCTCGACGTGGGCTGCGGCATCGGGCGCTTCGAGCTCGCGCTGTCGCCGCGCGTCTTTCACATCACGGGGCTCGACCTCTCGCTGCAGATGGTCAACGCGGCGCGTCGGCGTTGTGCACACCTCGCCAACGTGCACATCGCGCACTCGAGCGGGCGCGACTTCGCAGCCCAGCAGCCACGCTCGCTCTCCCTCGTGCTCGCCGTCGATAGCTTCCCGTACGTGGTGCAGGCCGGTGACGCGCTGGTCGATGCGCTGTTCGACGAGGCCAAGCGTGTGCTCGCGCCGGACGGTCACCTGTTGCTGCTCAACTTCTCGTACCGCGACGACCTGGCGCGCGATCGACGCGAGGTGTTGGCGCTCGCGCAGCGGCACGGCTTCGTTGTCGAGCTCGCGGGGGAGCGCCCGTTTTTGTTGTGGGACGGGGCGGTGTTCTTGCTACGCGCCACGGATTCGCTAAGTGGCGGTGGGTGAGAGCACCCCCTTGGACACGCTGAGCGTGCGCCCGCCCGCGGCTTCGGCGCGGCGCATCGTGCTGGCAAGCTTGGTCGGCACCGCGGTCGAGTTCTACGACTTTTACATCTACGCGACGGCGGCGTCGCTGGTGTTTGGTCCGCTGTTCTTCCCCTCTGCTTCGCCGTCGGCCCAGCTGCTCGGCGCGTACGCCAGCTTCAGCATCGCGTTCATCGCGCGTCCGCTCGGGGCCAGCGTGTTTGGTCACTTCGGGGATCGCATCGGACGCAAGTCCACGCTGGTGGCGTCGCTGCTGGTGATGGGCGGCTCGACGATGGCCATCGCGTTCTTGCCCACGTATCAGACGGCCGGTTGGGTGGCTCCGCTCGCGCTGTGCATCTTGCGCTTTGGGCAGGGCTTTGGCCTCGGCGGGGAGTGGGGAGGGGCCGCGCTGCTCGCCGTCGAGAACGCGCCGCCCGGCTACCGCGCGCGCTTTGGGATGTTCCCGCAGCTCGGCGCGCCCGTCGGCTTCATCGCCGCCAACGGTGCGTTCCTGATCCTCGGCCTGTGGCTCCAGCCCGACGAGTTTCAGCGCTGGGGCTGGCGCCTGCCGTTCTTGGCCAGCGCACTCCTGGTGGGCGTGGGGCTGTGGGTGCGGCTGCGCCTCACGGAGACGCCTGCGTTTGCCGCGGCGCTCGCCGAAGCACCCCCGCCGCGCGTGCCACTCGCCGAGCTCGCGCGGCATCATGTGCGCGCACTCGTCGCGGGCACCTTTGCGGTGGTCTGCTGCTACGCCATCTTTTATCTCACCACGGCCTTTGCGCTCGGCTACGGGACCACCACGCTCGGCTACGCGCGCGAGACGTTCCTCGGCGTGCAGCTCGGCGCCATCTTGTTCATAGCCCTCGGTATCGTGGCCGCGGGGCACTGGTCCGATCGCTACGACCCACGCC
>JBEGTL010000031.1:0-29456 GCA_041179425.1 Pseudomonadota bacterium
GCGACGCCCGCGCCCTCGACGGCGCCGCGCACTTTTGCGATGCGCTCTTGTAGGTTGCTCGCGACCGCGCCGCGCACTGTGACGTGCGCCGTGCCAGGCGTGCAGCGCGCCTCCGCGTCGAGCTTGGCGTTGCAGGCGGCCTCGCATTGTGCCTCGACCTTGGGCGGCCTGAGCGTGCCGGTGCAGCGGGGTTCTTCGAACGCGACGCTGCAGCTGCCGCGGCACAGTCCCTCGCACTGCGCGTGCCCGGAGGCCCACCTGCCGTCCACCTGACAATCGCCAGCGCAGCTGCCGCTGCACTTGCCGACGAGCTCGCCGCCCTCGCACTGGACCTCGAGCTTGCCGGGGTCGACCGTCGCATCACATTGCGCGGCACAGCTCGCGTACGCGTCGACGCGGATGTCGCATTGCGGCGGGGTAGCCTCGACTTCGACTTCGAGCTTGGCCTGCACGCGCAGGTCTTGGAGCTCGGCCCGCAGGGCGGCCGACGCGGCATAACACGCGGTGCGGACGTCGGCCTCACCGCCGGGGCCAACGAGCTGTTCTTCGGGCACGCCGAGGCGGTGGCCCATGTCCTGGCAGGCATCGAGCAGTACGCCGTGCAGGTCTTGCGCAGCGCCCATGAACGAGACCGACGCACTCATGAACGACTCGAGTTTGCGCGCGGAGGCGCTGGCACCGAAGCCGCCGCCGCAGCGCGCCTGAAGCTGCGCGCGATCGCCAGAGGTCCCCGCGCCGGCAAACAAGGGAGCGACGCAGCTACTGGCTCCGAGAACGAGGAAGGGTACGAGTGCGAGTGTGCGTGTGGGGATCGTGATCATCGGACGGCGCCTCCGGTGTGCGGGAACGACTCGAGCGAACATATACTGTCGCTCGGGGCCTCTGCACATACGAACGACGTGGGGGCGGTCCTGGGGTCCCATCACGCTTGGTGAGCCGCGGCACCGCCAGGGAGAGCCGGCACGAAGAGAAATGCTGTAACGCGCTGGGCCCCGATTTAAAATCTGTCAAAACTGTCACGGCTGCTTGCTTGTGGAGAGGGCGCGGGTAGATCCTAGCTAGGTGCTCGCCTCGGTAGGGCGGGCTCGTAGCAAGAGGTCTCTCATGCACGTGGCCTATCTAACTTCGCCAGGGGTCGCCGACGTCGTCGCGACCATCATCCCCGCCGCCGAGCGCATCCGGCAGCGGCTGTTGCGCGCCGGCGCCTCGTTTCACGCAAACGACAACATCTCGGCATTCGTGCTGCCTGGCGAGCTCGACGAGCTGCAGGCAGAGGTCGCGCAAAACCTGCAGGCACTGCTCGCGTCGCTCGTGATCGACACCGACAACGACCACAACACGCAGGGCACCGCACGCCGCGTGGCCAAGATGTTCGTACGCGAGGTGTTCCAGGGCCGCTACGCTCCCATGCCGGCCGTCACCGAGTTTCCCAACTACGCCAAGCTCAACCAGCTGATGCTGGTAGGCCCCATCAAGGTGCGCAGCGCGTGCTCGCACCACTTGTGCCCCATCCTGGGCCGCGTCTGGATCGGCGTGCTGCCCAACGAGCACTCCAACTTGATCGGTTTGTCCAAGTACGCGCGCATCAGCGAGTGGATCATGAGCCGCCCACAGATCCAAGAAGAAGCCGTCTCCATGCTCGCCGACGAGCTCGAGCGCTGCGTCAAGCCCGACGGTCTAGCGGTCGTCATGGAGGCCGACCACTTCTGCATGCACTGGCGCGGCGTGCGCGACGACGAGTCGGTCATGACCAACAGCATCATGCGCGGTGCGTTCCTCAGCGACGAGAGCTCGCGACGCGAGTTCTTGGCATTGATGCGAAAATAGAGTTTTCCCACCTTTGGACCGTGCACGGGGCATCGTCAGCTCGCTGCGAGAGGTTACCCCACTCATGACGCCCACCGCTCAGACGCTGCTCACGCCCGCGCAGGTTGCGCTTGCACTCGGGCTCAGCGAGTCCACGGTGCGGCGTCTGTGCGACGACGGCAGTATCGAGAGCCTGCGCACCGACGGTGGGCATCGTCGCATCCGCCCGAGTGATGTGGCTGCGTACTCGCGGAACCGCGCCGCACCGGCGAGCGTGGCGCAAGCACGGGGTGCTGCGGGCCGAGGCGGACGGCGCGCAGACGAGCACGAGCTGGTCAAACGTACGACGCAGGCGCTGCTCCACGGAGACGGGCGGCTGTTGCGTCGCTTGCTCGGCGAGCTGAGCATGGCAGGTGCGCGCGCCGCCTTCATCGCCGACCGTCTGCTCGCGCCGGCGCTCGCCGAGCTGGGGCAGCGCTGGTGCGAGGGAGAGCTGTCCGTCTACCGCGAGCACCGTGCCTCCGAACAGGTGCTTGCTGCCGTCGTCGAAATGCGCGACCGGTTTACCCCCGCACCCCGCGCGCGGCGAGCGTTGTGCGCAGCGCCCGAGGCCGACCCCAACTCGCTTGCGGCAGCCATGGCTTCGTGGGTACTGGCCGAGGTCGGCTACGCGTCGGTGCTGCTTGGTGCCGACATGCCCTTTGCCGCTCTGTGTGAAGCGGTGCTCGAGCTGCGCCCGCAGATCTTGGCGCTCAGCATCAGCCACGTGCAAGACCTGAAGTCTTGTGCAGCGCGCTGCAGCGAGCTGTTCGTCGTCGCCCAAAAGTCTGGCTGCGCCCTCGCTATCGGTGGGCGTGCGCTGACCCGCGAGGTCAGGCAGGTGCTCTCGGGGGACTTCTTTGGTGGCTCGCTCGGCGAGCTCGATGAGTACGCGCGCAGTCTCAAGCCACGCCACAAATGAGGCTGAACATGGAGCTCGCACGCTTGCTGCTGGTGATGGGAAAAGGCGGCGTGGGCAAGACCACGGTCGCGCGCGGCCTGGCCGCGACACTCGCGAAGCGCGGCCTACATACCGCGCTCCTCGAGCTCGGTAGCGGGGCAGGCGCACGCGATGCCGTGGACAGCGGAGACGCGTCGTTCACCAGCCTGCACATCGACGAGCAGTCCGCGTTGCTCGAGACGGCCACGGAGGTGTTCGGCTCCGCGCGCGCAGCCAAGCTCGTGTTCGGCAACTTCGCGGTCAAGCAGCTGACCAGCGTGGTGCCCGGCGTGCGCGAGTACTGTCTGTTGGTGGCCGCCCGCGCGCGCCTCGCGACGTACGACCGCGTGGTGATCGACATGCCTGCGACCGGCCACGGCATCAGCTGGCTGTCTGCAGCCAAACAACTCGCGCAGTTGGTGCCGCACGGTCGAGCGCGCGCCCAAGCCGAAGCGCTCGATGCGGCGCTGCGCGACGAGCGCGAGACCTCGTACGTCTTGGTCACGCTGGCCGAGCCGATGGTGCTGGCAGAGTCGAACGAGCTCGAGCAGGCGCTGGTGACACGGCTCGGCGTGCACATCACGCACACCGTGCTCAATCGCGTGCCGCCGGCAGCGGAGGTGCGCGCCGAGGAGCTCCGCGCGCTGGGACGCGCAGACCCGTCGTTGATCGCACCGCTGCGCGAGCTGATGGTCTGGGCACGCGCGCGCGCTCCAGCGCTGGCGAGCGCACAACGAATCTTGGCGGGCGGCCACGCAACACTGCTTTTCGACGGCATCGGTCGACCAACGCCAGGCGCGCTCACGTTTGCATTCGAAAACCTCGCGGCAGGTGTGCGGTGAGCCCGCGCGTGTTCGTCTGTTTCGGCACGGGGGGTGTCGGCAAGACGACCATGTCGGCCGCGCTCGGCACGGCGCTCGCGCGTCGCGGCGTGCGCACCTTGGTGGTGACCTGCGACCCGGCGCGGCGGCTTGCCGAAGCCTTCGGCGTCGCAGGCTCGCCCGAGCCGGTTTGTGTCGACGAGCGGGGGCTACTGTGGTGCTACATGCCCGAAGCCGCCGACAGCGCGCGGCGCACTGTCGCACTGTTGTTTGGTGACGATCCGAAGCGGCTGGCCGCCCTGCGGCAAAACTTCGTGTTCGCGGCGCTGGTGGACGGTCTGTCGGGGGTGCACGAGCTGGGGGCGCTCGCGCAGCTCGTCGAACGCTGCGACGCCTACGATGCCGTCGTCGTCGACACGGCTCCGACTCGTCACGCCCTCGAGTTGCTGCGGCTGCCCGTGCGTATCGTCAAGCTGGTGGACAGCCGCGGACTGCGCTGGCTGGCCAACGTCTCCCAGCGTCGCCTCGCCAGCACCGACAGGCGCGACCCACCTACGTCTTGGACGCGTCTGTTCGAGTGGGGTGAGGCGCGGCTGATCGCAGAGCTGGAGGCGAGCCTGGGCGGCACCTCGGTGGCCGCCTGTATGGAGCTGGTGACGGCGGGCATGGCGGCGCGTCCGGCGCTGTCGCGGATCGCGCGGCGCGCCACGAGTCTGCTCCATGGCGTGGACACGACCTACGTGGTCGTGGCCGCGCCGCGCGAGGGCGTCGAACACGACGTCGACTTCTTTTGTGACGAGCTGACTGCGCTCGCGCACCCTCCAGCATGGCTGCTGCTCAATCGCGCCCTCGACACGCAGCCGGCTTGGACGCAGCGCTTGGCCACCTGTGCGAGTGCGAGCGAGTCCCTGCGCCACGCGTCGCGCGTCGCAGGCGAAGAGCTCGCTGCAGAGGCTCGACGCACGCGCGAGGTTCGTCACGCACTGGCCGCGCGCAGACCTGACTTGCGGCAGCTCTCCATTGCCAAACTCGATGCGTCTGACCCAGTCCAAGTCGTGCGCGCGGCAGCGGACACACTCGATGCCGTGCTCGACGCGTGGCGTGCACGCGGCACAGCGTAGGCCACCTGATTATCTCGAGCGCAGCCGCGCGCATCGCCAGGCGTGGGGTGCTACTCAGGTTCGAGCTTGAGCTTTGCGCCTGCCGCCGCGAAGGCCGTGCGCACCAGCTTGGGAAATGCCGCCACGCGGCTGTACACGTTGCGCGCGTCGGGCCCGAGGCAACTGCGCGCGGGGTCCTTCGGATCGAAGTCGCCGTTTCCTCCGTAGGACACCACGCCGATCAGCGCGCCGTCGGCGGCGAGTGCGGGGCCCCCGCTGTCGCCGCTGCAGATGGCCTCGCCCACCACGAACTGCGTCGAGGCGCTCTGGCGTGAGGGGCCTACGTCGAGGACGGTCACGGCGGTGCGCTGAAGGCGGCCCCTCGGCAGCACGCCGTCCTCGGTCAGTCCCCACCCCACGGCGGTGACGCGCTCGCCTGCGCGTGTGGACTCGGTCGTGCGCAGTGTGGCGAGCGGCGTGCCGGTCACCGGCCGATCGAGCACCACGAAGGCCAGGTCGTGGTTACACAGGTTCTTGGCCTTGTCGTGAACGATGCGCGCGCCACGGGCGCGTTCGTGCAGCGCGTTCGCGCGAGTTCCGGTGAGCACGACGATGTCCGAGGCAATCCTGTCGGGTCCCACCTCTCCGCCACGGAGCGCGTCGCCGCTGGGTGCGCACGCGATGGCTGCATCGGTCAGAGAGACGCAGTGGCGCGCGGTGAGTACGAGGTTCTGCGCGACCAGCGTGCCGGTGCACAGCGCGTCTTCTCCGATGCGCAGCAAAACGACCGCATCTTGTGCGGCCGTCGAGGCCTTGCCAGCGATGACGGCAAGGTCGTCGACGTCGGGTGGAGGGACAGTGTCGGAAGCGTCTTGGCAGCCGAGCGCGCCGATGGTTGCGCCGGCGAGTGCGAGCGTCAGAGCGCGCGGGGAGGGGGAACATGAGCGCACGGTCGTCTCCTACGAACACCGCAAGTGGTGTTCGGCCGCCGCTTTCGCACGCGCCGAGCCGAGCGTGCCGCACGTGAACTCTTAGGTTTGCGTCGCGAGCGGTGGCGGGCGGCGCCGGCAAGCGCTGGCGGGCGACGCGAGACGTTGCGCTCGAGCCCAGCGCGAGTGATCGGTCGTGGCCCAGGCGCAGCAGCGAGGACTCAGCGCTTGCTCACCTGGGGATTGCAGCCGTCGAACGTGTGCGCTGCAGCACCGAGGTCGGCCCACTCGATGGGGCCATCGGCCAGACCGAATCGCTCGTTCGTGTACTTCTCGAGGTCGATCAAACGATCGGAGGTGCCGCGGTTGGTGGTGCAGCAGCCGTCGCAGTCGCTGTCGCTGCAGGTGTCGATCGCAGTCACGACCATGGTCTTGCCGCCCGCACGCAAACAAAGGTTGTGTAGCTCGAGTCCCTGCAACGGATAGACCGAGGCGATGTCGTGTGCCTTGACCCAGCTCTCGGGCAGGGTGTTTTCGCAAGCCTGAAACTGCCCGAGATACTCGCAGCCCTTGTACTTCACGCACTCATCGCTGCCTGGCGCCGGATACGACTCGTAGTTGGTCTTTGCAGCGCTCTTCCAGACGAGGCCCGGCCGGTCGCACCCTCCGGTCGTGACAGGGTCCGGGGTGCCGGCCGCATCCGGCTCCGACGAACCTGAGTCTTTGGTTGCACTTCCCGCGGCATGACAGGCTGTCAGGAGCAGGGCCGCCGTCGCGCACGTCGAGAGTCGGGGGGTCCGGGTTTGAATCAACGACATCACCGACTTTAGCAAGGCGCGTGCTTGCCGCTTCACAGCGGTTTCGCGCCGGCACAGATCGCAAATATACCAGTCGGTACCACACAGGACTGTAGTTCTTCCTGCTGATGCTGGCGAGCGCGACGGTGCTGGCGATGGCGGCGGCACTGTGGACGCGCCGTCTCGTCGAGGCGGCGGCGCTCGATGCTGTGCGCGTGGAACGTGCGCGCGGCCAGCTCGAAGACGTCGTACGAGCGCACCACGACGCTCGCACGCGTTGCTCCAGCCTGGTGTTGCAGCTCGATGCGGTGCTCGACGGATTCGAGAGAACTGACGCAAGCGAGCACCACGATGCCGCGGGCAGCGTCGCTTGGCTACGCGCAGAGATGCGTGCGCTCGGCGCGTACGTGCAGGGCATCGCAGAGCAGACCTTCGAGCGCGCGACCTTTCGTCGCTTGTGACATGTGGGCGACGTCGAGCATCAAACCGAGTCGCATCAGCTGACGAATCGGACCTAGCTGAGCACGGCGAGCGTTGCGGTGACCACCTCGCACTCCTGCATAGGCCAACGCAGCGTACTCGCCGTCGCTTATCGCGATTGGCTCGACGGCCCCGCCTTTGATGAAGTCGTTGGTGTGAGCGTGCAGAACTTTCGGGCGCCCCAGGCGATAGGAGAGATTGGTGTCTCCCACCACCGAGTAGAAGCGGCCCGTCAAGAACCGGTTTGCCGTGTTGAAGATATTTTCGTCCTCGGGCCCGGTCGCGCTGGTGGCGTAGAGTGCCGGGCCGCCGAACCCATTGTCTGCGAAGTGCACCGGGATGACGTGGCGCACACCGAGCACACGCAGCTGGGTGATCTGCGCGACGGTGAGAGTGTCTAGCTCGACGCTGAGCACGACTGCCAGCTTGCCCGCGTTCATGACCGTGCGAGCTTGTGCGGGCGTCTCGACAATCTGCATCCAGGTCGTGTTGCGGCCGGCGAGTTCACGCAGGAACGCGATCTGACGGCGGGCAGATTCGTAGTCGTAGCTCGGATCGAACGCCGGCCTCGGATTTCCGTAGAAGTCGTAGTTCCGGTGCCAGAGCATGCTGAGTGTCTGGTTGTCGGTCGCGCTGGCAAACATGAGTCGGACGCGCCGGCTCGAGTGGGGCGTGCTTCTGCGACGACGCATGCGAGTTCCAAGGTGACTGCTGCTTGGACAAAGCGGCGCTGTGCGACTGACCGTCGAGCGGCGGGACGAGTCTGCTCGACTAGCGGCGCCGTGACAATCGTCGATGCGCCCGCGACCGAGCCGCCTCGTGCGCTCCGGCGCGGCGTCAGACCATCGGCCTGAGCGCGAACCGTCCATAGGCGACGAAGGCGGCCATGAGGGCCATGACGACGCTCCAAACCAACGGATTGGCGGCAGTCAGGTTGAGCGAGTACCGCGCGTACAGACCCGACAGCAGCAAGGTCTCGAGAACGAGCGCGGTGGCCGCGAGTGGCGTGAGGATCGGCACCCACCTGGCGGCGGCCGGGACGATCAACAGGACACCGCACACCACCTCGAACACGCCGAGCACAGTCCAGCCGGTGCGCGAGAGAGCGGTCATCTGGCCTGCGACCTCGTCGAAGCTGACCACCTTGTACGCCCCTCCCGAGACACAGAGGAGTGCAAGTGCGGACTGCAAGACCCATAGGAGTATGTTCATCGGTTGCGCTTCTTTTCTGGCGCGTCTTGGCGACGCAGCTCGTTCGTGCCCATCCATAAGCTGTGGCTTATTGGTTGTCAACCATGCTGCGCCCTGGGGGCTGCGCGCGGCTGTGCGACTGACCGTCGGCGTGGGCGTGCCTTTGCGGTCGATGGAAAGCCCGCTGGTCTCGCCGCATGGCAAGCGGACTAACGGTGGAGCCGCGGGACCTACGCCGAGGGGCCCACCACGCTCTCTCAGCGTGCGAGACCCGCGCGAGCCCCGCACCGCCCGGCAGGCTGGATCAGTGCACCCCTTGCAACGGGCGAGCTGAATCGTCGTGCGGCGTCAGCAGCGGTGAACCCCAAAGGGGTGTCTGCCGTGCAGACGAAGGAGGTGGAGCACGCAAGACCTGGCGCTCGCCTTGCGGCGCGAGCTTGGGTGTCGCGGTAGGGGGAGCGACGAGAGGGGCCTCCACGATGGGAGCGTCTTCTGCCACCGCGCTCGCGGGCGGAAGGGATTCGGCACCAAGGCGTGCGCGCGGACCCGGTGCGGAAGGGAGGCTACGGCGAGCGGCGCCAGCCTGCGGAGCAGGTGCGGAGAGCCCGTCTCTCCGATCGGGCGATTTCTGAGATCGGACAGGACCTTGCAGTTGGTCGGTCAGCTGCTCGAGCTCGCGGACGGCTGCCTTGGCGCGACCAGCGTGTGCGCGCTGCTCGTCTGGACTCTCTCGCTGAGGCTCGAGATGTGCCGCCTGCATAGCTAGGTACGCCCGCTTGCGTGCGTCTGTGAGCTGCCGCAGCCGCCCGCGCGCCTGTTCCAGATCTTGCGTCCGCTGTCGGTACACGACATCTGCAGCGGGACTTTCTCCCGCTGCGATCAACTTGGACTCGTAGTCGCTGAGCAGGAGCGCTCGCTCCGCTACTTCGTTCTCGACAGCGATCAGCGCTCTCTGAGCTTGCGGCGCGTACTCCTCACCAAAAGCGATGATGTCCGCCTGAACCGCCTGCGCCGTATCTGCTTTGGCTTGCGCGTCTCGAAGGTCGTTGCAACTGGAGAGCATCGCGAGGATGCCCATCGCTTTTGTGATGTGACGGCATCGACTCAGGAGCTTGCTCATTTCTGCATGATCAACGCGAAGTCGGCGTTCTCCTTTTGGGTCGGCCTGTTGTCGAGGACGAGCAGGTCGTCCACGTCGATCGCCTCGGCGTTTTTGGTGTCAAAAGCCATTGCGTCTGCGTACAGCCCGTCGATCTGCGCTACGACCCCCTTCACAGCGTCCTTATCTTGCTGAAGCTCGATCAGGCGCAGCTTCTCGCGAATCTCGAGACGTTGCTCAGCAAGCTGGCGCAAGGCTCGGTCTGCTTCTGCAACGGCTGCGAGGCGCTTGGTCGCTGCACGCTTGTAGGCTGCGCGCTTGTTTGCGGATCGCGCGACCGAGCCGTAGGCGCTTACGATCAAGCGCTGTGCCTCGTCTTCGGCGATAGGGACGCCAGAAAGCTCCAGGGGCCAATGCTGGTGATCGGACGCGCTCCGATATGCGGCCTTGAGTTCGACGAGCTTTTGCGCACGCTGCGCGCTCAGCACGCTGTCCGCTTCAGCCTCGCGAGTCAGTTTGATTGCGTCGGCGGCGAATCGGTGCCGAACCGTCTGAAGCTCACGCTCTCGCGCGTCGAGCTCGGCAATCCGATGACGAACGTACTCGACCGGTCTGTCCGTGCCCGGACTGTCGTCTGTGCGCGGCAGAACCGAGCCCGGCTTCTGGGCCTCCGCAACGAACAGGCGAGCCGCGAGTTCGAGCAGCTTGTTGCTCATCGGGCCGCAACCGGACACTAGCAAGCAGACGCCGACAGCGATTCCATACGCTCTTGCGTGCATGCGGACTCTACCCCTCGAGCGACCCACCGTACGTATCGCCCTCGTGGTCGGCAAGCAACAACCCGGTCGAAACGAACCTACCGTCCGGTCGCACATGCAGCGGAGTTGCCGTCAGGGGAGATGGGCGCAGCTCCGGAGTAAGAACGTGCGCGGAGGATCGATGGGCGAGGATGAGTTTTCGGGGCGTTTTATGCGCGGCGCCCGTCAGACCGTTCGCCCCAACAAGGCAGTCAGCTGGGGTCAGCCGCGATCGCCACGCGCGCGACCGCCGATGGCAGGGTCGCTGAGTGCGTGGCGGCCGGTCTCCAGGCGACCCGCGAAGCGGCGCGAGAATGCCTCCAGCTCGACCACGCGCACCGTGAAGTCGTACCAGTACGCGGTGCGCTTGAGTGGGATGAAGAAGTCGTGGTCGCCGCGAGCGCTCACGCGGAAGGTCACCGGCTCCCAGTGCTGGTAGTAGGCGTTGGCGCTCAGACGGAACGTGGTGGGTACGTCTCCGCGGTTGCTCAGCACGAGGCGCAAGCCGTCGCTCCGCTGGTCGTACTCGACGCGGATCTCCGGCTCGCCGACCCGGCGTTGTTCCGGGCTTACGTCGCCCGTGAAGTGCCTGTGGAAGCCGTTGGGCCCGAGCACCCAAAGATCGTAGGCGCCGCCGTCGGCCGTCACGTCCCACTCGCCTCCGATCTCATCCCCTCGTCCCACCGTATAGCGACGTGGAATGCGCTCGAGGTGCTTCTGGTCGTAGACGTGGAAGACAGCACCCGTGCGTCTCTTTGGAGCGCAGATCTGAAGGCGAGGCTACCCAAACGAACGATTTGAACGGTAAGGTCTGCGGCGCCTGGAGTTCAGTTTGTCCTTCTGGGGCGGGCGTCGATGCTCCTCGTCATTCTCCCAAGACGGCTAAATGCCAGCCCCGCTGGAACGGCGTCGCGACTTGGGGTGATGAGCTCGTTCGACGCGCCGCGGAATCATCATTCAGTCGCAAAGAAGTTCTTTGCCGCGGAGCGCCTTCATGTTCTTGTCCCAAGACCGTGTCGTGCACTGAAGATCTCAGCCCAATAGGGAGGTGGACCTTGGACGCATCCGTCAAACGAAGCACCTGGCTTGCTCTTTCACTGCAGCTCGCGAGTGCGGGCGTGCTCGGCTGTGGCGGTGACAGCCCCAGCAAAGCAACCACGCCCGAGCCGACCACCGGCATCACCAGGCGTGACGCTTCGACCGCTACTACGAGTGATGCCTCCGCGGCGACCGCCACTCCGGACGTCGATACGTCCAGCGCTATTCCCTTCACACTACCGGGCGGAAGTTCCGCTGTCGTCAATGCTTTGTACTCCGGCTTCGACGGGGTTCATGACTATCAGTTGCCGCTGACGTCGTTGGTTCCCAACGTGAAGTTCTCGATCGAAGACGAGTCCATCGCCGAGCTGCGCAAGACCGAGGCCGGCGTGATGATCAAGACCAAGAAGGCCGGGACGACGAGCGTCGTCGGCAAGGCAGGCAACATCGTCGGCAAGATCTCCCTGAAGATTACCGCCTTTACGCCGGACGACTGGATCGCCGGCAACAAGCGGTACAACAACATGACCAGTGCGATTCAGACGATCTACCCATGCGAGCCCACAGGCGTGGAGACTGGTCTCAATCCCAATGCCTCGTGCTCGGAGTGTCATCGGAAGTCTACTCTCAGCGCGGTGATTCAGCACAGTCCCACGCAGACAGCCGGCTACTCCGATGAAGAGATCACTACCATCTTCACGATGGCCATGAAGCCCAAGGGCTGGAAACAGCACTTCCCCGATCTGGGTCCGTTCTGGAAGATGTTCCACAAGTGGACGATGCCGCCCGACCAGGCACGCGGACTCATCTCGTACCTGCGTGCTCTCGAGCCTACGGACATGGGCGAGTTCACGGACATGCCACCGCCTCAGGAAGAAGACGTGCCGGTCACGGAAGCGAGCGACACCTACACCTGCATGGAAGCTGATGGTGGCACGCGGACGGTTTCGCTGTCTTCCCCCGACGCAGAGAAAGATGCCGGCATCTGAGTCTTCGCTGCGAGGTCGGACGCAGCCATCGGACTGCAAGAAAGGGCTCGCCTGGTGCTTCACTTCCGCCTTGGACATGGGCTAATCGCGCTCGCGCTCTGTGCTGGCTGCGCAGGCGATTCGCAGCATACGAAGCCGAGCGTGACGGCACCGGACCTGTTGGACGCGGGCGAACCCAGCACGGCAGTCGCGGCGGCTCCTGAGCGGCTGCCGTTGCCGTCGGGTTGCTTCGAAGATTGGGTCGAACCACCGGCTTCGCTCGCTTGCACCGGGCTCTACGTCAACCTCGTCGACAAGCAGGTCCATCCAGACATTCGCGAGTTTGCTCCGGCCGACCACCTCTGGACCGACGGCGCCGAGAAGCGGCGCTGGATCTGGCTGCCTCCAGGTTCGGTCATCGATACGGCAAACCCGAACGAGTGGACCTTCCCCGTCGGCACAAAAGTCTGGAAAGAGTTCAAGCGTGACGGGAAGCGCCTCGAGACCCGGCTCTTTCACAAGGTCAAACAAGACGCCGCCGAGCGTTGGATCTGGGCCAGCTACCAGTGGAAGGACGACGAGACCCACGCAGACTTCACGTGGGGGGGCATCGACGTCCCGGCACTGACGGGCACGCCGCACTACATCCCGAAGAGCGAGGAATGTTTGACCTGTCACCGAGGTCGCACCGATCGTCTGCTCGGGGTCGAAGCCGTACTGCTCGGCTTACCGGGAGCACAGGGCGTGAGCCTCGCCTCGCTCGTGGCGGAAAAACGTCTGTCGGTTCCACCTTCACGCAGCGAGTACGTCATCCCGGACGACGGAACAGGGCTGGCAGCTCCGGTCGTGTCGTGGCTGCACGTCAACTGCGGCGTCAGCTGTCACAACGAAAGTCCCAACTCGAAGGCGGGGCTCAGCGGGCAGTTCTTGCGCATCGATGCGCGGCAGCTCGAGACCCTGACTCCCTTGCGCGAGTGGAACACGATCAAGACGACCCTCAACCAGCAGGTGGTCGCGACCTACTTCGGGTCCGTCCGCATCGTGCCGGGCGCTCCCGACAGCAGCTTGCTGGTGCGCCTGGTGAGCGCGCGGGGCACGCTCGACCAGATGCCGCCGCTCGGCACGCGTGTGGTCGATCGAGAGCAGGTCGCTCGCGTGCGCGCCTGGATCGCGCGTCTAGACCACGGCATTGCCATCGACGCGGGGGTGCCGACACACGTCGATGCCGGTGCACCGTTGGTGGAGGCGTCCGACGCCAGCACGACGACTACAAACGACGCTGAAGTGCCCAGCCTGGACGCGGAGACGACGGATGCCGAGGGGCCCGTAGGGGCTGATGCGGTCGTCGCCGAGGCCGACGCGAGCGAGGCCGTGGACGCTGGTCTGCCGGAGCCTCTCGAGGCGGGTGCGCCCGACGTTCCGTTGGGTGATCCGTAAGGCTAGACGCCTGGTGGGTCTGACCTCGCGCTGCTAGCCGCTAGCCGCGGGCGCCCACACGCTCAGCGAACCTCCGCTGCAGCGGAACTCGCATCAGTGTGCCGTCGAGAATCCGCCGCATGTCGTACTGCCCGCCAGAGCGCGAGGCCTCGAAAAAGTTTCGATGCAGCGGTGCGTCGAATAGCGAGAGCAAGCCGCTGGTGTGCTCGATGTACCGATGGAGCTCGCCGACGTCGTCTGGGTTCCAGTACTCGCCCACGGCGAACAGCTCCTTGGCGGTCCGCTTGCGCAGAAAGGACAACCGGTCGCGAAAGAAGCTGAACTGGATGTGTTTGACCGCATCGAGACGCAAACCATCGACCCCCGTCGAGGTCACGAACCACTCGCCCCAACGTGTCAGCTCGGTGCGCACGTCCGCGTTGTTCATGTCGAGGTCGGCGAACATCAGGTAGTCGTAGTTGCCGTGCTCGCGAGAGACGAGCTTGGCCCAGTCTTTCCCGCGCCCTAGGAACTTAAAGATGGCGTTTTCCGATGCGAGCTCGTCCCAGTCCACTCCGTCGAAGTGGTGCCAGCTCCAGCGATGGCTGGAATACCTGTTCTTCCTCGCCTCGAACGTGAACTCGGTCCAGGCCTGAATCCATCGCTCGCCATCGAGCACGAACGTACGATCTTCCTGGCTGACCTTTGCGGCTTTGACCCACTGCGTGCGATCTGCGCCCGCCTTGTGGTTGAACACGATGTCGGCATACACCTGGAGGCCGGCGCGATGACAGTTGTCGACGGCCAGGAGCAACTCGTCTCTTCTGCCGTTCGACGCGCGCTATGGCGAGGCCGTGCAGATGTGTACGGCCATGCTGAACGGCGTGCGCACATCGCATCTGCGCACCGAGCAGGCCCGCGCGGCGGTGGGTGCCGCCATGGCGCGGGCCGTGGCAGAGGGCTCACGCATCCTCGACTTCGACCAGCACTACAAGTGGAAACGAACTTACTTCGACCAGGGAGGTGTCGACCATCCCACGGACTTCGCGCTGCTGCCGGACGGAGAGCGCTGGCAGCTGATCGCGATTCCTCCGAGCCACGAGAGCTTCGACAAGAAGCGCCCCTTGCCTGAAGCGTGGGCGGGTTTGGTGGACGAAGAGCTCTCTCTGGTGGTGGGTGTACCCGGCGCCAAGTTCTGCCACAAAAATCGCTTCATCGCGGTGTTCGCCAGCCGCGACGCGGCGCTCACCGCCATCGACAAGTGGCGCCTCGCGACGCGCGACGTCGACTAGTGAGGCAGCGCGCCCCGCGCACACCACATCGCTTGCCGCAGCGTGCAAGATCATGGCTTCGCGCTGCGATCTTTTTTTGGTCGAGAACCGGCGTTGGAGCGATCAACCGCGGCCGACGACCTTGGCCCAGCTCGGACGTCCACTCACGCGCTTCCACCAGGCGAGCACGCTCTCATACTTCTCTAGCAGTGCGTGGGCTGGCGACCCCTGCATGTATTCGATGTACGGCATGAAGCCGATGTCCGCGATGCTGAAGTTCTCGCCCGTGAGGAACGGACTCTTCGAGAGCGGAGCCGAGAGCGTCGCGTAGACCTTGTCGACCATGGTGCCCGCGGACTCGAGCACGGCCGGATCTTGGTTGCGCTTGAACGCGTGGTGGTAGACAAACTTCATCGCGTTGGGAGAAAAGTTCGACTGCTCGACACTCAGCCACTGATCCATTCGCGCGCGCTGCTCGAGGTCCGCCGGGATGAGCTTGCCGGAGGCCTTGGCGTTGAGGTAGCGACAGATCGCGCGCGATTCGTAAAGCACAAAGCCACCGTCGTCGATCGCGGGGATCTGACCGAAAGGCTGACGCGACAGGTGCGGCTCTTGTTTGTGCTCTCCCTTGCCCATGTCGATGAGACTCAGCTCGTACGGTGTCTCCGTCTCCGCGAGCACGGTCAGGACCTTGCGGGTGCAAGTACTCATGGGGTTTCCGAATAGCTTGATCATGATTGCCTCGCCCCGAGCGTAGTGCATCGACGCGAGCTCGCACAGGCCGAGCGTGTGAACTCACGGTGGCGAGACCGCCGCCGCGCTGCTTTGGTGTACGGCCGGGTGGTGGCCGACGAACCGCGCTGCGCTAATCGACGACCATCACCGTCGCGCATGGGGTCGTCGGACCGTTCGCCAGAGCCTTACTCTGCGCTCGTTTGCGAGCGGTCGTGATCTCGGCGTCGTGAAGCTTCGCCGAGGTGGGGATGCTCGAAAGCACCCGGAAGACGTCCCACCATCGCAAAGCCGCAGCGCTGCCACAGCGCGACCGCGCGATGATTCGTGCTGACGACGAAGTTGAACTGTACGGCGCGGAAGCCCGCGGAGCGTGCCTCCGCGAGCGAGTGCTCGCACATGGCGTGAGCGACTCCACGACCCTGCTGCGCGCGTGCGCTGATGTACCCGCAGTTGGCGACGTGCGCCCCGCCGCCGCGCTGATTCGCCTGGATGAAGTAGCTACCCACGACCTGCTCGCCATCGACGGCGACGAAGACGCGGTGCGTTGGGTCGAGCCAGTACGCGACCGCGTCACACTCGCTCATGTCGCGCGGCAGCGCAAAGCTCTCGCCGGCTCGGACGACCGGCTCGAGCAGGCCCCAGACCGCTGCACGATCAGACTCGTTTGCCATCCGGATGATCATTGTCGGTATCGCTATAAAGTGGCGCTGAGTTGAACGCCATCACCCGGCGAGGCCGAGGTCTGCCAGGTCCGCGCTGGCGAAGACGTGGCGCGCGACAGACTCGGGCAGCAAGGTGTGCCGGGCGCTGCGCCAGTGCTCGAGCCGGTTGCCGAAGTAGCCAGCGAGCTGATCGTGGTCGAGCTTGTGTTGTTGGCCCCAGTGGCAGGTAAACGGGATGCCGCGTGTGCGCAGCTCTGCGTAGCAGCTGTCGTAGATGCGGGTGACTTCGTCGCTACGGATACTCGGGAGCTCGATGAAGGTGTTGAACGGGTGAATGTTCATGCCGAGAAAGGCGCGCGTCTGGGGGACGAAGCGCAGCGCGATCGCGCCAAGGAGCAACTCGCCGCGTGTCTCGTGTTCGTGTAGCGCCGCGTAGATCGCGTCGACGGCCTCTCGGGTGCGGGCGTGGTCGACGACGATCTCCGTACTCGAAGTGCGGCCCGGTGGCGTGCTGGTCCAGCCGAACATCTGCCCTGGAAACCGTGCGGGGCTCTCGCCCGGCTTGTAGCGACCAGACAGTGTGTCGCGCACAACCTTCTTGAGCAGAACATCGGCGATCGGTCCGTCGAGCCTGCTACTCAGCTCGGCGATCAAGTCGAGGACCTCGTTCGAGAGCTCCGGCTGCCCCGGAGTGGGCCCGGCAAATGGACCTCCGTCGTTCGGCTCCTTCCACATCATCACCACGTACGCGTCCCTGGCGCCTGGTTCTCGGTACGGCTGAAACACGACTTCGAAGTGGTAAGGTCGCGGCTCTAGCGGGAGCAGCTTGCGCGGGTCTAGCGTGCGCACGGCCTCCCACAACGCAGCGTCGTCGAAACGCAGCGCGAGCTTGCGGCGGCGGAGCTTGTACAGGGGCACGGCCTCGAGCACCACGCCGTGCACCACGCCGAGCGATCCGAGCGCGACCAAGCTCGCCTCGAACAGCGCATCGTCGCGCACATCGGTGGTGGGGATACCTGTCTCGCGGGCCAGCCACGCCGCGACCTCCGGTGTACAGCTAGCCTGGCTGGGCTGGATGAACATCGCCCGCTGTGGACCGGTGACTAGGTGCAGCGCGCGGATGGTGTCGTGCACCGCGCCGATGCCAAGGGCCGAGCCGTGCGTGCCCGTGGCGATGCAGCCCGCGACGCGATGACCGTCGCTCGCGCCGGATGTCTGGAGTGCAAGGCCCGTCTCACCCAGCCGACGATTGAGCGAGGAGATGGTCGCGCCGCCCTGCGCGAAGACGAGCGTTGCGCCTGGCGCCGCGGGTCTGTACGCGGTGTCGACCCACGCCGACTTGACCTTCAGCACCACGTTGAGATTGGCGGGATCGAGCACGACGGCGCTCGGCTCTACGATACGCGATAGCGACCACGCCGACCCGAGCACGCGCAGCGGCTGCTGGTTGGCGAAGCAGTGACGTAGTAAGGCATCGATGGCCTGCCCATGACGCGCGAGGCGACGCGGCGCCTGCTCACCGGCGTCGGCGATGACATCCGGCGTACAGTAGCTGGCAATCGACTTGTGGACCGTGCCGTGAAAGTTGGACCAGTGGGTAACTTGTTTGACCTCGCTGAATGGGATTACAGGCTGGGTCATTCCATGTCTCCTACGCCGTCCTCTTCGCGCGGTGCACAGGTCACCTCTATCTCCGGTCGCTTCGACTCCGCAGAGAGCACCAAGATCTCGTGGACGCGACCGCCACACTGTTTTGGCAGCGCGACGAAGTACGTGTGGCGCCGGTTGTCGCGCGATGGGTCGATGACCTGTGCCGCAGTACAGCTCGTCTCGGTGCACAGGTAGCGAGCGCCGGGCGATGTGTCGGGCATCACGAGCCGCACGTTGCGCGTGCACCCGAGCTGCACCCACAAAGCACCCACCACGATCCACCGCGCAGGTATTTGCACGACGGTAGTACGGACGAGCCGACCGGGATCTTCCTGCGTGCTGTGTTGCCCAGTTGTCACATGCCGGGTGCACCCTCTCAAGACGATGCCCAACGAAGATCGACTCTCATGGTCCCAGCTGCGTGACGAGCTGACCCAGCTGCAGAGTGAGCTGCTCGCCGTCGAAGTGCGAGAGTCCTCGCTGCTGGCCGCCGTGCATCCCGCGCAACGAGCGAGCGCGCTCAACCTGCTGCACTACACGGAGCTGCGTCAGCGCGATCACTGGAAGCTGCAGGGGCAGCTTGCAGAGCGTGGGCTCTCTTCGCTGGGGCGCAGCGAGTCGCACGTGATGGCCTCGCTGAACGCAGTGCTCGGGCTGGTGGACGCGATAGCTCGCGGTGCACGCGAGGTGGAGCCTGCGAGCACCGATGCCGTGACGCGCGAACGCGGGCATTCTCTTCTGCACGAGCACGCCGACCGTCTGCTCGGGGCGCCGAACGGCAAGCGTCGCGCACGCATCATGGTGACCCTGCCCAGCGAGTGCGCGCACAGCACGGAGCTCGTGCAGCAGCTCGTTGCGGCCGGCATGGACTGCGCTCGCATCAACGCAGCGCACGATGATCGAGCCGCCTGGGAAGCCATGGCGCGCAACGTGCGCGATGCGGCACAGGCGCTCGGGCGGCGCTGCATGGTCGCCGTGGATCTGCCGGGCCCCAAGTGTCGCACCGGTGCGCTCGCGCCCGGCCCGGAGGTGCTGAAGCTGCGTCCGCGGCGCGGCCCCGCGGGCGACGTGCTCGAGCCAGCGAGAGCCTGGCTCACCGACACGACGGACAGCAGACACGCGCCTTCTCTCCCCGTGGCGGTGACCTTCCGGCGCGCGCTCCACCCCGGGGACAAGCTCTCGCTGCACGATGCGCGTGGGCGGCGCCGTCGTTTTCACGTCGCGTCCGTGGTGGACGACGCCGTCGAGATTCTCTCGGACCGGACTTCGTACGTGCGGAGCGGCACCGTCCTCCGAGCCGGCGGTCTGAAGGCGACGATAGGTCGGCTGCCGCCGCTCGAGGTGCCCTTGATCGTGCGCGTGGGTGACCTGCTCGCGCTGACGCGGCAAGCCGTGCCCGGCGGTCCGGCCCGCTGTGGGCTAGACGGTTCGTCGCTCGCGCTGGCTCACATTCCGTGCGTGCCGGCGGCGCTCCTCGACATGGTGCGTTCCGGCCACAGCGTGTGGCTCGACGACGGTAAGATCGGCGGCGTCGTCGAAGCTGTCAGCCACGACGCGATGCTCGTTCGTATCACCGCCGCGCGCGCGGAAGGAGAACAGCTTCACGCTGGCAAAGGCATCAACCTGCCCGACACCGAGACCACGCTCCCTGCCTTCACGGAGCGCGACGTCGAGGCGCTGGCCTTTGCGTGCGAGACGGCCGACATCGTGTCGATGTCGTTCGTCCGCACCCCGGAGGACGTGCGCGATCTACTCGAGCGTGTCGAAGCGCTCGGGCGAGCCGACCTCGGCATCATCCTCAAGATCGAGACGCGCGAAGGCTTCGACCGGCTGCCCGAGCTGCTGTTAGCGGCGCTGCAGAGCCCCCGGACGGGCGTAATGATCGCGCGCGGAGACCTGGCGGTCGAGTGTGGCTTCGAGCGGCTGGCCGAGGTTCAGGAAGAGATCCTCTGGCTGTGCGAGGCCGCGCATGTCCCGGTGACCTGGGCGACGCAGGTGCTCGAGAGTGTGGCCAAGACCGGAAGACCGACGCGCGCCGAGGTGACCGACGCGGCGATGGCGGAGCGCGCCGAGTGCGTGATGCTCAATAAAGGTCCGTACATCACCCAGGCGGTCACGTTGCTGGACGACATCTTGCGACGCATGGCCGCGCACCAGGACAAAAAGAGCGCGATGTTCCGCGAGCTGCGCGTGGCGGGACGCTTCAAACGACGCATGGACCAGCTCGCGGACGGCGGTGCAAAAAAGCCCGCTGAGGTCGCGCCCTGAGCACGCAACATCTTCTTCGGCTCAGCTCGCGAGGCTTGCGCTCGCCTTTTTGAGCACGGCGGCGGACGCGTGGAGTGCGGCTAGCTCGAGCTCGTCGAGTGCTGGCTCGAGCACGAGGGTCGCGCCTTCGCGCCCGACGATGGCAGGCAGCGAGATGCACAGGCCAGAGATGCCCGCTCGCCCTTCTTGCCAACGTGAGACGGTGATCACGCGTTGCTCGTCGCCGAGCGCCCACTTCAGCAGGTATGCCGTCGCCAGTCCGATCGCGTGATTGGTGGCGCCCTTGCGCTCGATGATCTGGGCTGCTGCGTTGCGCACCTCTGCCGCCAGGACCGGCTCGCGCGCGCGGTCCCAGCCCGGCCACGCCCGCAGCGCCACGCCGCCCACGCTGGCGCTCGAGAACGCAGCCACCTGAGAGTCGCCGTGCTCACCGAGTACGTGCATGTGGACCGACTGTGGCGCGACGCCGAGCTCGTGCCCGAGCGTGAGGCGCATGCGTGCAGAGTCGAGCAGTGTGCCCGTGCCGAGCACGCGCGCTGGCGGCAGCCCGCTCGCCTCGAGCAATACCTGCGTGAGCACGTCTACCGGGTTGGTGACCATCACCAGCAGCCCTCGGTAGTGGCGCAGCTGGCCGCCGATCGAGCGCGCGACCCCCGCGTTGTCCTGCAAGAGCGCGAGCCTGGATTCGTCCGGCTTGCCGTTGCGCCCGGCGGCGATCACCACTGCATCGCAGTCGTAGAGCTCGCCGAGTGAGACTGCGCGCACGGTCGTGGTGCGCAGAAAAGGCGCGCCGTGCGCGAGGTCGAGTGCCTCTCCCTCGGCCCGCGCGGCGTTGAGATCGTGCAGATAGAGCTCGCGCACGACGCCGCGGGCCAGCAGCGCCATCGCTACGGACGCGCCGACCTTCCCCATCCCGATGACGCCGATTCGCATTGCCAGTCATACCATGCATGCCGCGCGGCGGCCGGAGCCATCCAAGCCATCTCGCGGCCGTCATCGAAGCGCAACGTCGACGTTGGACCACCGGTCGACGACGACTACCTCTACCGCGTGGTGGACGCGCTCGACGAGGTCGCGAACGAGACGGGCAAGCCGGTGCCACAGAGCGCGCTCAACTGGGCAGGGTCAAGCGTCCGGCCTCGTCGAGGAAGTTGATCTCGTTGCCACGGACCCTCGACCTTGCGTCCGCCCTCACTGCTGCGGCGCTTGGTTGGGCTGGCTCATGGCTTGCGAACATGCCATTTTCGCCCTCGAAATGCGCTGCCTCTACGCGTTGGTGCTCGTCGCCGTGGGCTGCGCCGGGGCACCGACTACGCGACGATATCCGTCGATGGTCCCGCGCCGCGCTTTCCTCAGCTGTGGGCGTTGTTGCGGCAGGGCATCGACAAGCCGTCGCGGCGTAGTGAGGCGCTCGATTTCTTACGTCGCAGTGCGCAGCACGGCTTCGACGTGGCAGCGGATGCACCGGGGCGCGCGGCCGATACACGCGCGTGGGCGCTTGCGTTGCAGGGCACCGGCATCAATCGCGCGCAAGAGCAGCTCGTCGAGCTCGGCCGCGTCAGCGCCGACAGCGCCGCGAGTGCGCTGACTGACATGCTGTCCAAGGCTCGCGCGCCACCAGACCATCCAGGCCCGCGTGCGCGCCGAGCTCTCCGCGGTGAGCGGCGGGCGCGCGCTCTGCGCAGAAGACCTGCCCCAGCTCGTCTACCTTACCCGCGTGCTGCACGAGTCCATGCGACTGTACCCACCTGCCTGGCTGCTCGCGCGTACGCCGACTGCAGACGATGTCGTCGGGGGCTGTCTCGTGCCGAAGGGCGCGGTGGTGTTGTGCAGCCCCTACGCGACGCATCGCAGGCCCGACTTGTGGGAGGCGCCCGATCGTTTCGATCCCGATCGTTTCGCGACCTGTCCGCGTTCGCGCTACGCGTACCTGCCGTTTGGCGGTGGCGGCCGACAGTGCATTGGCGACAACTTCGGCATGCAGGCGATGCAGCTCATCCTTGCGCAGGTGATCCGCGCCTTCCGGCTCACGCTGGCCCCGGCGCGGCCGCTGGAGCTCCACGCCGGGGTCACGCTGCGACCCAAGCGCGACTTACGGCTGCGGCTCTGGCAGCCCTCGTGCGAGCCGGAGACGCCATGAACCGGTCCTTGGACGACGAGCCGATTACGCTCTTCTGTTTTCCGCATGCAGGGGGGGGTGGCGCCGTCTACCGCGGCTGGGCGGCGCGTTTGCCCGCTCGCATTCAGGTCACCCCCGTGACGTTGCCCGGGCGCGAGGCGCGCATCAGAGAGCCGCTGCTGCGCAGCTTGCCCGTGTTGATCGAGCGCTTGCTAGAAGAGACGCGCGGCCGTCGTGGTGGCCGCTTTGCCTTCTTCGGCCACAGCCTCGGTGCACTGATCGCGTTCCAGCTCACGCGCGCGCTGCGCCGTGCGGGGGAGCCGCTTCCCCTTGCGCTGTGTGTCTCGGCCTGTCGCGCGCCTCACTTGATCGCGGGCGGTGCCGCGCTGAGTCGGCTCGACGACAGCGCGCTGCTCGGCGTAGTGAGCGAGCTCGCGGGCACACCGGACGTAGTGCTCCGCGATCCGGAGTTGCGTGCGCTGACGCTGGCAACCATGCGTGCTGACTTCAGCCTCCGAGAGAGCTACCTTCACGACGAAGAGCCAGCGCTATCGACACCCATCACGGTGTTTGGAGGCCAGGAAGATCGGCACGTGCCGCGCGCCTCGCTTACTGCTTGGCTCCGCTACACTTGCCGCGCGTTCACGCTGGCTACCTTTGCCGGCGGGCACTTCTATTATCGAGAGCAACCACGCTTTTACGCCGGGCTCGCGGCCGCCGTACAGGGCTCGAGTGCAAGCACGGCGCCGTGACGTCTCCTCGCAAACGTCGCCAGATTTCGGGTCTTCTGAGCCGTGCGCAGCCTGGCCGGATTTCGAACCAGCGATATGACCGCCGCGCGCCAGCGAGGTAAGCTCATCGTATGCAAAGCAGCGAGCGGGCATCATCGCGCATCCGAGGGGCGCGACTCGGCGAGCAAGCCGAGTTGACAGAACTCGCGTTGAGATCGAAGGCATACTGGGGATATGACGCTTCGTTCATGGCGGCGTGCCGGGCCGAGCTCACCGTCATCCTCGATGGCGACGATGCTCATGTCACCTACGTCCTCGAGGAGGGTCAGACGATTGTCGGTTTCTACGCTCTACAAGAGATCGGAAGCGGTCGGTTGGAACTCGCCTTTCTGTTCGTCGAGCCGGACGCCATCGGACGAGGTTACGGCAAGGCGCTCATCGAACATGCGAAGCAGCAGACGCGCAGCGCCGGGCACCGCGTCCTCGTGATCGCAAGCGATCCTCATGCAGCAGCCTTCTACCGTGCCGCAGGCGCGCGGTTTCTCGAGGAACGGCCATCCGACAGCATCGAGGGGCGCTTGCTGCCGGTCTTCGAGATCGACGTATCGCACGCGAGCAAGAGTGCCAACGATAGGGCCTGTCTTCTGACCTTCATGGCACGGAGATGGTCCCCAACGGCCAGCGGTCTGTGATGAGCCCGCCGCCGTTCTGCAGGGATAAGCCCAGCACGACACCCTTCACGTTCTCGACCGCTCCATCGTCATGGGCGGTAGCGGCTGAATCGTCAGGTCGATCTTGGAGAGAGCTTGCCGAGTCACGACGCCCTTCTCATCCATGCGTAGATCGATACGAACGAAGGGCGTCGGCCGCGCCAGCGCGTACGGCGGCATGGTGCTCTCGAAGGCCGGCTGACTCGCGCTCGCAGGGAGTGCGCCGCCGTCGAGCGGCCCTCCCTTCGTAGCGTCGCCGCAGGCGGCGGCCAACAACAGCACAAGGACCATGTTGCGTGATGCGTGCATCGCTCGACAAGCTGGCCGACGCTGCCATTGACTGCCATTGCGCTCACCCCATCTTCGACGCAAGGAAATCGCGGCGAACGGCTCCCTTGTCGGGGAGCCGAGGAGCCGGTGTCGCGCTAGACCCCCGGGGATGTCCGTCCAATGGTTTCCGGGGCACATGACCAAGGCGCTGCGCGAGCTGAGCGCGCTGATCCCTTCGCAAGACGTGATCATCGAAGTGATCGACGCGCGTTTGCCGGCGTCGAGCTCCAATCCGGTGCTAAACAAGCTACGGGGGGACAAGCCGTGCATCAAGGTACTCAGCAAGAGTGACCTCGCCGACCCTGCGTTGACGAGCGCGTGGCTCCGTTACTTTCGCAGTCAGGCGAACGTCAGCGCGCTCGTGTCGTCGGCCAACGAGCCCCACATCACGCGGCAACGCATCGCCGAGCTGAGCCGCGACGCAGCGCTCACTCGTGGGCCCAAGAAGGTCGTGCGCGCGTTGATCGCGGGAGTGCCCAATGTGGGCAAGTCCACGCTCATCAATATCCTGATGCAGCGCTCGGTGGCGGCCGTCAGCGACAAGCCCGCGGTGACGAAGGAGCAGCAGACCGTCATCCTGAAAGACGGCACGTTGCTCACGGACAGTCCCGGCGTCACGTGGCCAAAAATGGAAGACGAGCGCGGCGCGCTCAGGCTGGCGTTTGCCGGTTCGATCCCCGACACCGCGATCGACTACCTGACGGTCGCGTTGTCCGGCGCGGAGCTGCTGCTCGAGCGCTACGCCGCTCTGCTCGTGACCCGCTACAAGCTCAAGCAGACGCCCGAGAGTCCGACCGCGCTTCTGACGGAGATCGGCAAGCGCCGTGGAGGTCTGCGGCCCGGCGGGGTCGTCGACCTGCACAAGGCTGCCGAGATCTTGGTACACGAGTTCCGCGCCGGCACATTGGGCCGAATCACGCTGGAGGCGCCGCCCGGGCCGCCCGGCTAGTGCACGGGGAAGCGTGCTTGGTGCGCGAGCCCACACTGGCTGGCACTGGGGGGACCGGCATCCTTGGTAAGGTTGGTGATGGCTTCCTCATTGCCGAAGCTCGCCAGCTACGCGGACCCGCTAGCCCTGCAGGACGATGCGCGTGGCGAGGTCCTCGGAGGCGACATCGTGACCGCGCCCGTACCGTTGCCGCAGCACTCGAAGGTGCAGCGTGCAGCCGGCCGCTTTCTCGGCAGTCCGTTCGAATGACGACGATGTGCACGGAGGGACCGGGAGTTATCCGGCTCGCCCGCTTCGCGTGGCCAAGTGCGCGATGATCTTCCTCCATGTGTCGCTGTGCAGGGCGCTTCGCGGCAGCACGAAGCCCATGGGGACGCTGAGCCCGTCGGCTGTCCTCACACCTTGGCCGAGTTCCTTCATATCGAGGTACTCCTCTCCGTGGCTCAGCTTGCTGGCCGTCTCGGCCGTGCTGACGCGCGCTACCTCCTCCGCGGAGAGCAGGTCCAGGATCTCTTCGCGCGTCACGTATGCGCTTCGCTGTTCGTTCTGCATTGGTTCTCCAATCGACGTCGTGCGCTCGCATTGAGCGTAGTGTTCAGCGTTGGAGAGCACGATGCGCGCCAGCGACCGCGCGCGTTCGCGAACGTCCGCTTAGCGAGCGCCCTGCGAATAGTCAGGAAGCGCGATACGCGTGCCGCTGCAAGCTGTTTGTGTCGGCGCAATTCCTTCGCCTCGCCTCGAAAGGCGGGCCAGCCCCGAACGGCTCAGCGCTCCTCAAGCTCCGGCACGCGATATGCGTAGCGGCAAGCATGATGACCAAGACAGATCTAGAACTCAAACACGACATCGACCTCGAGCTGCGCTGGGACCCGCAGGTCAACCCTGCGCAGATCGGCGTGGGTGTCGACCATGGCTCGGTCTCCCTGCTGGGGCAGGTCGACACCTACTCCGAAAAGTGGGCAGCGGAGCGGGCGGTCAAACGAGTTAGCGGTGTTCGTTTTGTGGCCGAGAATCTCACCGTCAAGCTGCTCGGTGAGCACGTGCGCACCGACTCCGATATCGCCGCGGCGATGGTGAGCGCGCTAACGTGGAACGTGTTGGTACCGAAGGCGGTCACTGCCAGGGTACAGGACGGTTGGATCACGCTCGAAGGGGCGGTCACGTCCCACTACCAGCGCAAGGCGGCGGAAGTCTCGGTTCGCCATCTGACGGGTGTCGTTGGCGTCACCAATTCGATATCCCTGATCCGGTCGGCGTCTTCGATAGAAGTGAAAGAGAAGGTGGAGCAAGCGCTGCAGCGGCAAGCGACTGCCGATGCGCAGTCGATCCGGGTGGAGGCGTCAGGCGGTAAGGTGACGCTGAGTGGTCACGCCTCTTCCTGGCGTGCGATCGAGGACGCAGCGAACGCTGCGTGGGCTGCTCCGGGTGTATTCGAGGTCGACGACCAAGTAAAAATGGCGATGGCCGGATGAGGCTCGGCATCGGCGCCGTCACAGAGCCAAGGTTCGACTATGTCGCCCGCTGCAACCTCGTGAACCTTTTGTCCGACGAGGATATCGGTAGCACCAGTGTCTCAGACTCCGTTGGTTACGTTGCGCGCGGCGACCTGTATCTCGACCTCGAACAACCGGAGCTGGGCGTGCAGCAAGCAACGACGTCGGCACTGATTTCGGTGGGGCGCATTCTGCCGCGGAACGCCGTGACTGAGAGAACGTGGAACACGATCCTCGTGCTCCTCGCGTCGAGAACTCTTCAGAGGCACTGAGCAGACCGGCTTGCGGGTGCCGGTCGCGCAAGTTCTTCGTGTCGCACGAAGGCGTTGCGTGAATCGCCAGCGCCTTTAGGGTTCCGACTCGCCCCAGTCCTCCTGCAGCTGCTTGGCTCGCGGCGACCTCGTCTGCGATCTGAAGGGAGCCCAAGACATCGCACGCCTGCGGAGCACCAGAGGCCGACCGTGAAAGTACTCAGGTTCGAGCGTGCGATACTTCACTCTGAGATCCAGAAGCGTGCGGCGGTGCCAACGCCGGGCCGCGCAGACAGCTGGAGCGTACCGCCGTGCTGCGAGACGAGCTTGCGTGCGATCGACAAGCCGAGCCCCGTGCCGGCGGCTTTCGTCGTCGAAAAAGGCTGGAACGCAGCGTCACCGTGCATGCTGCTAGCGAGTCCAGGTCCGTCGTCGAGAACCGAGATCGAAACGCCACCACTCGCTCGCGTCTCGGCGTGAAGTTCGATCTGGCCGTACCCTCGCTGACCTAGCGCGTCTATGCTGTTGCGGATGAGGTTGATCAGGACCTGTTGGATCTTGGCGCTGTCGCAACGTGCTTCCAGACCCGCCTCCCTCACGTAGCTCTGCAGCGTGATTCCAAGTCCATCCATCAAGGGACGTTTGTGAGCGATGACCGTTTCGAACAGCTCGGTGACCGAGCTGTTCGTCCTGACGGGCTCACGTGGTTGCGCGACATAAAGAAACTCGTCGAGCATCACGGAGAGGCGGCCGATGGCCGTTCGTATCAGAGACGCAGGCTCTCCCAGCTGAGTCTGCAAGCGCTGGTCGCCGGCTCGCTTGGCGCGACTCAAGAAGAGCTCGAGCTGGAGCGTGGCGGCATTGAGCGGATTGCGAATCTCGTGCGCCAGGCCGGCGGCCAAGGTGCCCATCACACCCATCGCTTCGTCTTCAGCGTTTCGGCGCTCGAGCTCGAGTCGACCAGTTACGTCGATGCCGAGCGCGAGCACGACGGGCTTGGAGATGGGGAACGTTCCATCGCGAGTCCCGTCGTGGTCCGGGAAGTCGAGCTCGCGAAGTGGCGTAAGCGACCAACGAATGGTGTGGGCGTCTTCGCCTAGCTGATGGCACGTGTCGAGGTCTCGCACCGATTCGCCGCCCTCGGCCGTGCGCACAGCCTGCGCCAGCTCTCGCTGATTCTTCGCGTCTGGCAGTGTCAGGAACGAGCTACCTTCTAGACTTGCACCCGTACTTGCCAGGAGCTCCGAGGCGTACCGGTTTGCGAAGCGCACGATTCCGCCAGTGTCCACGCAGAGCAGGCAGCCCTCCAACGCGTCGAGCAATCCTTGGTGGAATGTCAGGCGTTGCGATGGAGGTTGCGGCTCGTGCTGGAGAGCGCACGGTTCGAGTGAGCGGGTCATCGTAGAAAGGCTGCCAAGCACAAACCGTGCGTGCCGGCTACGGCGACAGAAGCAAGCCCGGCCTGGCTTGGCGCGGTGCTTGCGTGTACCGTGGTAGCATCTCCTGTCGGCGAGCGACGGTATGTATCGGCTGGGCCGCCGCGACGGTCACGTGTTGCCGCGCGGGCGCTGAAATCGCGACGCAGGTCGAGACGAAACGGCACGATCTCTTGGGTAGGAGCAGCAAGATGGAATCGAAGGGCCGTGTTCTGGTGGTCGACGACGAGGTGGATGCGTTGAGCGCCCTGGCCGAGCTGCTCCAAGAGGACGGCTTCGTCACGGAGACGGCCGAGGACGGGCAGCGTGCACTCGACATGCTCGAGAGCTTCGATCCGGATGTCGTCTTGACCGACCTGAAGATGCCCGTGCTCGACGGCTTGGGCCTGATCGAGCAGGGCCGACCGCGGGCACCCCACGCTGCGTTCGTGGTGATGACGGCATTCGGCAGCATCAACAACGCGGTCGAGGCGCTCCGGCGAGGCGCTGAGAATTACCTTACCAAGCCGCTCGACCTCGACGCGGTCTGCGTCCTGGTCGCCCGCGCGTGCGAGAAGGCGCACCTTTCGCGCGAGGCGAGTGACTTGCGCAAGCGGGTCGCGGACCGCTTCGACATGGGCCGCATCCTTGGCGAGCATCCCGCGATGCAGCGCACGCTGAAGATCATCGCGCAGGTCGCACCGAGTCGAGCGACGGTGTTGATAACGGGCGAGAGTGGGACGGGCAAGGAGCTGATCGCCGCCGCCATTCACCAGAACTCGCCGCGCGCCAGTGCGCCGTTCGTGCGCCTCAACTGCGCCGCGCTGGCGGAGAGCCTGCTCGAGTCCGAATTGTTTGGTCACGAGCGAGGAGCCTTCACGGGGGCAATGACGCGACGTGAAGGCCGGTTCAAGCAAGCGCACGGTGGCACCCTGTTTCTCGACGAGGTCAGCGAGATCCCGCTGCCCATTCAGGTCAAGCTGCTGCGCTTCCTGCAAGAGAAGACCTTCGAGCGCGTGGGCGGCAACGAGACCATCACGGTCGACGTGCGCATCGTGGCTGCGACGAACCGCGATCTGCGCGAGCGGATGAGAGACGGCAGCTTCCGAGAGGACCTTTACTACCGGCTGAATGTGGTGCAGGTCGACGTGCCACCGCTCCGCGTGCGTAAGAGCGACATACCGCTGCTGGCCCATGCATTCTTGCGCAGAAGCGCGAAAGACAACGGTCGCGAGCTGAAGGGCTTCACGTCCGAGGCGGTGAACTGTCTACTGGCCTATCCATGGCCCGGAAACGTGCGCGAGCTAGAGAACGCAATCGAGCGCGCCGTGGTGTTGAGCGAGGGCGAGCAGATCGAGGCGGAGGCGCTGCCCGGCTTCCGAACGGAGGCGCACGGCCACCTGCCGCTGTTGCTGCCGGGGGTTAGCCTGGTGGAGCTCGAACGGCTCGCG
>JBEGTL010000032.1:0-29364 GCA_041179425.1 Pseudomonadota bacterium
GGCGCCGGCTCGCTGCTTGGCGATGTGCGCGAGCAGCGCGTCGGCGTCGGCCACGCCGAGTGCATCGAGCGTGGCGGCGGGTAAGCCCACCACGTAGTCCGCGCGGTCGATCGCCTTGCTGAGTGGCGCGTCGCGCGCGTCGAGCAACACCGCGTCCGTGAACTCGATGCTCTCGAGCGTCGCGCCCGTCAGCCGCTCGTGGATGGCGCGTGCGTCGAGCTGGGGCGTCTCGATCAGCTTCACGTCGACGTACTCGGCAAAGCTCGCCACACCGAGCGAGAGCGCCGGTCCGAACATCATCTCGGGCTTGGGGTGGAAGCCCTGCGAGTAGTACATGGGTAGGTCGAGCCGCCGAAAGATGCGCGGCAACAGACGCACCAGGTCGAGGTGCGAACGAAACGCCGCGCGGCCGAGCTTGGTGTACGCGATGCGCACGCGAACCGGCTTGCCCTGATCGAAGTTGGCCGTGGGCTGGCGCGCCTTGTGTTTGGCGCGGGCCTTGGCCTTCGCTTTGTCGGCGTCGCTGGTGGGGACGGCCGCGGACTCGACGCGCACGGGAGACGTGCTGCCATCGTCGTGCTCGGACTCGGACTCGGACTCGGCGTTCGGCGCGACGGGGAGCAGACTGTCGCTCGAGAACCCGACCGCGAAGTGTGCGTCGGCGGCGCTGCTGCTGCGCACGGCGGCGTCGTCGACCAGCTCTTGCAGCAGGTTGGCTTCGGCGCTGGTCTGTAGCGGTGGAAGCTCGGCCATCATCTCGGCCACGCGCTTCTTGCGCGTGAGCGCGCCGAGCTTGACCAGGAAGTCGCGCCGCTCGGCACGCATCTGGGTGAGGTCGCAGGCTACGCCGCAGTGGTAACAAACCAGCTTCTTGGCGTCGGCGTCGAGCTCTTCGACGTTGGTGTGGTGGACGAAGTTGCCCACGCCTTTGCCGCACGGCGGGCTGAGCCGGTTTTTGACGGCTTTTTTGTACTCTTTGGCCAAAAAGCCGTCGTCGAGACCGACCGAGATGTGATCCCAGGGCAGCTTGGCGGAGAGCGGAATGGTGCCGAGGTACTTGCCCGTGTCGATGCCGAAGTGGTCGAACGCCTCGACCCACAACGAGAGGTCGAGCTTCTCTTCCCAGCAGTCGAAGCGAGCGCCGTTCTTGTAGGCGCGCTCGATGGAGTCGCACAGCGCACGGTCACCACGCGCGAGCACGCCCTCGAGCCAGGAGCCCTCGGAGTCGTGCATGCGCAGCTTGACGCGCGTCTGCTTGGACGTGGCGCGCAGCAGAGCCTGCTTCTCGAGCACGGTCTCGCGTGTGTCCATGGCGCACCACTGAAACGGGGTGTGCGGCTTGGGCACGAAGGTGCTGACGCTGACGGTGACCTCGGGAACCTTGCCCTTTTGGGCACGCTTGCCGACGTCGCGGGCGCGCGCGCCGGTCTCGACGATGCCGCGCACGTCTTCGTAGTCCTCGGTGGGCAGCCCGATCATGAAGTAGAGCTTCATCTTGGACCAGCCGCGCGAGAACACGCGCTCGGCGGTCTCCATCAGCTGCTCTTCGGTGACGTTCTTGTTGACCACGTCGCGCATCCGCTGCGAGCCCGCTTCGGGCGCGAACGTGAGGCCGGTGGCGCGCACCTTTTGGATCTCGTCGAGCAGCTCCTCGGTGAGCCCGTACGCGCGCAGCGACGACACCGAGAGCGACACGCGCTCCTTCTCGAGCTTGCTCATCACCTCGCGCACGAGGGGCGAGATGGCGCTGTAGTCCGCGGTCGACAGGCTCGTCAACGACGCCTCGTCGTAGCCACCTTCGCGCACGGCCGTCATGATGGTGTTGACGATCTCTTTGGGGTCGCGCTCGCGCACCGGCCGGTAGATCATCCCTGCCTGACAGAATCGGCAACCCTCGGTGCAGCCGCGCGCAATCTCCACGGACACACGGTCGAACACGGTCTCGGTGTTGGCCACCGGCCCGTCGGCGGGGAAGGGGAACTTGCTGATGTCGGGCAAGAACGCGCGTCGCACGGGCAGCGGCGCCTCGGGCACCAGCGCGCGTGCCACGTACAAGAGGGTGGAGTCGGCGTCGCGCTCGGTCTCGTAGAGCGAGGGGACGTAGATGCCGCCGAGCTGCGCGAGCTGCTTGAGGCGCTCCTGGCGCGGCAGACCCGCACGCTTCAGTGCCGCCCAGGTCAGCATGATCTCGGAGATCTTCTCTTCTCCGTCGCCGACCACGAAGGCGTCGATGAACGCGCTGAGCGGCTCGGGGTGCGTGGCGTTGGGGCCGCCCGCGATGACGAGCGGGTCACCGTCGCTGCGCTCGGAGGAGCGCAGGGGGATACCGCCCGTGTCGAGCATGAGCAGGATGTTGCTGAACGACAGCTCGAACTGCAGCGAGAAGCCCACCACGTCGAACGACGACAGCGGCCGCCAGCTCTCGAGCGAACGCAACGGCTCGTTGTGGGCGCGCAGCTCGGTCTCGAGATCGCCCCAGGGCGCGTAGCAGCGCTCGGCGATCAACTTGGGGTGCGCGTTGACGATGGAGTACAGGATCTTGAAGCCGAGGTGGCTCATGCCCACGTCGTACACGTCTGGGAACGCGAGGCAGAGCGTGCAGTCGGCGGCGTCCCAGTCCTTGACGACTTCGCCGTGCTCGCCGCCCACGTAGCGCGAGGGCTTGTTCACGCGGTGCAAGAACGGCGCGTACGGGTGCTCTTTGACGACGCGCTCGACGCCCGAGCGAGCGGGCGAGCCAACGGAAGACGGGGGAACAGTGTCAGGCATGCGGCACCAGTGCGTGCGCGGGGGCGCAAAAGAGCGCACTACGGCAGCGGCCGGCGAGCCTATCACGCCGCGTCAGGTGCCGCCCGGTGGTCTGTGAGCGGGACGCCAAGGCGCTCGCCCCTCGAGGCGTCCGCGCGGGGACACCGCGCAAAAACAGTGCGACTCCGTGCGCTGACCGACACATGTCGAGCCCGGGCGCGAAGCGCGGGACGGACCCACGGCGCCGCCTACAGAAGCGGAATGTCGCTGAAGTTGGCGGTGCAGGTGATGTTCTGCTGCAGGTTGTCGACGCTCGCCGGCGTCGTCTTCCCGAGCGCCCGACCATCACTGCACGTCCAGCCGTCGAACGCGCTGGCGCTGTCCCTTCGCGTTGCCGTGATGGTGACGCTCTCGCCTTCGTAGACCGTGCAGCTGCCGCTGCACGCGGCAGTGCCGGGGCCGGAGCTTGCGACCGTGACCGTGAGCCGTCGGAGCGCCGTGTAGCTGGCGCGGCAGGTGTACGAGCTCGTCAACGAGTCGACGGTGAGGGAACGACCGCTGACCCGAGCCCCCGTGCAAGCCTGCCAGCCGTCGAAACGAAAGCCCTGTGGGTCGGTTGCGGGAACCGTCAACGTCACGTTGGTGCCGTAGTCCACCGTGCAGGTCTTGCCGCTGCACTGGTTGCCGGGACTGGTGCTGGTGGCGCGGATGTCGACTGCAACGCCGGTCGACTCGCCCGTGAGCGAGTAGCGTTCTTTGCTGAAGTTGGCCGTGCACGTCAGCGCCGTGCGGACACCGGTCACAGTGCCGCCCGCGCTGACCGAGCAGCCGGTCCAGCTGGCGAAGTCGTAGCCGACCGCCGCCGTGGCCGTCAGCTGGACACTTCCGTTTTCGTCGACGTTGCAGCGCGCGCTCGCGCACTGTGCGCCGCCGGTGCTCGCCGTCACCTGGCCGCCCGGGCCCGCGACGGCGGTCACCACGTACTTGATCTTGGTGAAGCTCGCCGTGCAGGTCTGCGGCATGGTGACGTTGCCGACGGTGCCGGCGGTGCTGATGCTGCAGCCCGACCAGCCCGCGAAGTCGTAGCCGGACGACGGAGTGGCGGTCAGCACGGCGCTGCCACCGTGCTCGACCGTGCACACCGCGTTGGGACAACCGCCGAAGCCGGTGCTCGCCGCGACCGTGCCGCCGCTGCCCGCGACCGCGCTGACCAGGTACGTCTTTTTGACGAAGGTAGCCGTGCACGTGGTGTCGCTGGTGGGCCCGATGACAGGCAGCGGATTGCTGCCCAGCAACGGGTTGAACGAGCTACCGCAGCCGGTCCAGCGCGAGAACTCGTAGCCGGTGCTGGCGGTCGCCGTGAGCACCACGTCGGTGCCCGCGTCGACCGTGCACACGGGACCCGCGCACTGCGCGCTGAGCGACAGCTGCCGCGCGGTGACCGTGCCGGTGTTGGCGGGGGTCACGGCGCCGCCGACCTTGATGCGCGCGACGAAGGTGGCGCTGCAGGTAACGCTCGCTTTGACCGCGCTGAGGTCGAGCCGCGGCGCGCTGCCCATGCACGGGCCGCCCCCGCTCCAGCCGGTAAAGCGGAAGTCGGGGTTGGCCGTGGCGTTGAGCGTCACGGTAGAGCCCTCGTCGACCTCGCAGCGCGGGCCGCTGCACGCGGCGTTGCGCGAGCCAGACGTCGCGGTCACCTGCCCGCCCGCGACCGGCACGGCGCGCGTGGTCACGGTGTACCGGGCGGCAAAGGTGGCGTTGCAGCTCTTGCTGGTGGTGACGTCGTCGAGCGTGACGCTCGGCGTGTTGCTGGTGCAGCCGGGGTCGCCGGTCCAGCCGAGGAACGTGCGGCCAGGCAGGCTGGGCGCGGTCAGCGTCACGCTGCCGCCGACGTCGATGGCGCAGCTGCCTCGCCCGCAGTCCGCCCCGGGTGTGTCGGATGAGGCGTCGACGTCGCCCTCGGCGTTGATGACCGTGCCGGTGACGGAGACACCTTCGACGTAGTGCGCCGTGCACACGACGTCGCTCGTGACGTCCCGAGCGATGGCGCTCGCTCCGCTCAGCGGCTCGCAGCCGGCGCCTGTCCAGTTCTTGAGTCGGTAGCCGTCGACGGTGCCGGCGTGCAGCGTCACCGACTCGCCGCTGTCGACGTCGCAGTGCGCGCCGTCGCAGCCGGAAAACAGGTTCTCGGACGTGGCGCTGATGGACGCGGCGGCACCCTCGCTCTCGCCGCTGACATCGAAGCGCGCGACGTAGTCGGCGGTGCACAGCACGTTGGTGGTGACGTCGTCGAGCTGGATGGCGAGCTCGGTGCCCAAGCAGGGCGTGTCGCCCGTCCAGCCGCGAAAGCGGTACTTGTCGATGAGCGGCGCCGTCAGCGTGACGGAGTTGCCGCTGTCGATGGCGCACACCTGTCCCTCGCACAGCGCGCCCTGGGCAGGGGAGCTGGCCACGATCTGCACGGGCAGCGCGCGCAGGACCTCGGGCGCCACGCCCTGGATCTGGCCGCGCACGGTGAGGCTATCGACGTAGCTGGCGGTGCACGTGACGTCGGACTCGGCGTCGCTGACGGTGACGCGGTAGCCCGTGCGGGCTGCGCAGCCCTCGCCTTCGAAGCCGGCGATACGGAAGCCGTCGCGCTCGGGAGCGGCGAGCACCACCGTGCCGCCGACGTCGACCTCGCAGCTCGCGCCTTCGCAGCTGGCGAACGCACTGTTGGAGCTGGCGATGACGCTCGCCTCGCCTTCGACGGTGCCCTCGACGGTGCCGGTGACCACCACGCGCTTGACGTAGTTGGCCGTGCAGGTGGTGCTGCGCTGGACCTTGCTCAGCTTCAGCGTGGGCTCGCTGCTGGTGCAGCCGTCTTTGCCGGTCCACCCTTTGAAGCGGTAGCCCTCGACGACGGGCGCGATGAGCGTGAGCTTGTCGCCCGGACTGAGCGCGCAGACGAGCCCCTTGCCGTCGCGCTGCTCGCACACCTCGTCGCCGCTGGCCTTGCTGTCGATGGCCACGCCGCTGGGGGCACCGGCGACTTTGCCCGTGATGTTGGCGCCGTCGCCGGCCGCCTCGGTGCTGGTGCAGTGCCCGGACTCACACACGGAACCACTGCCGCACTCGCGATTGGTGATGCACTCGCTGCCCAGCTCGTCGCTGCGAGAGGCGCTGCAGCCGGCCAACGCAAGCAAGGCAACCAAGCACGCAAAGGGAAATTTCACAGTGCTCTCTATGTCACAGAATGCGTCCCTGGACGCCCCCGAAATAGCCCAGATCCAGCACCGATTACCCCAGGCAAGGCCCATTGCGGCTGGCGTGAGGCAGCGCAGAGTGGGGCGGTTGCAACGTTCGGACAAGTCCTGGTCGGTGGGCCCCCTTACTCCGCTCGCACCGCGACGCATTCGCGCGCATCGCCCCCAGCGACTCGGACCTGGCACCCTCCGCGGCCTGCGCGTATGTTTCAGAGAATTTTGAACGCTTCAAAGTGCGGGCTGGCCAACCGACCGTCCGCACCAGCGCTGGAGAGCCTCGTGGCAGGACTTATCTCGGATGTGGGCGGGCGCGGACGTGAGCACGCGGTCGCAGTGCGCTCGATGTTCGATCGCATCTCGCCGACCTACGACCTGCTCAATCGTCTGATGTCCGTGGGCATCGACAAGCGCTGGCGCGCGCGTGCGCTCGACCAGCTCGCGCAGCGCTTGCCGAGTGGGCCGCTGCTCGACACCTGTGCGGGCACGCTCGACCTCGCGGCTGCGATGGAGACGCGCTTCACCGGCCGCGAGCTGTTGGCCACGGACTTTGCGCGCGAGATGTTGGTGCGCGGCAGTGGCAAGGTGAAGCGAGCGCCACTCATCGTGGGCGACTCGATGCACTTGCCGTTTCGCGACGAGTCGATCGCGGGCATGACGTGCTCGTTCGGCATCCGCAACCTGTCCAGTCCGGTCGCCGGGCTGCGCGAGGCGCTGCGTATCCTCAAGCCCGGCGGCGTGTTCGTCGTGCTCGAGTTCTATCGACCGTCGACGCCCATCATGCGCGCCTTTCACGCGGTGTACGCACGGTTCGTGCTGCCCACGCTGGGCCGCGTGGTGGCGCGCGAGCCCGAGGCGTACGACTACCTCGCACGTTCGATGCAGGGCTTTTACACGCGTGCCGAGTTCACGCAGCTCGCACGAGAGGTCGGCTTCAGCGAGGTCGAGAGCGAAGACCTCACGTTCGGGATCGCGAGCCTGTTTCGCCTGGTGAAGCGTTAGCCCATGAAGATCGTGGTCGGCATCAGCGGAGCATCGGGCGCGCCCTACGCGCTGCGCTTGCTCGAGCTGCTGAGCCGCGATGCGCTGAAAAAGCACGTGTCACTCTCGCTCGTGCTGTCGTCCACGGCCGAGCAGGTGATCGCGCTCGAGTGCCAACGCAGCGTGCGCGACCTGGGCATCCCCGTGTTCGAGGGACGCGACTACGGTGCGCCCTTCGCGAGCGGCTCGTCGGCACCCGACGCCATGGTGATCATCCCGGCGTCGATGTCGAGCGTGGCCAAGGTCGCGCACGGCATCAGCGACAACCTGCTCACGCGCGCAGCCGACGTGGTGATCAAAGAAAAAAAGAAGCTGATCGTGGTGCCGCGCGAGACGCCGTACTCCGAGATTCACCTGACCAACATGCTCGCCTTGGCGCGGCTCGGCGTCACGGTGATGCCCGCGTCACCCTCGTTTTACGGGCAGCCCGAGAGCATCGGGCAGCTCCTCGACACCGTGGTGGGCCGCATCTGCGACCACCTCGGCTTGCCTCAACAACTCACGCGCCGCTGGGGCGCAGCGTGATGGCCAAGGGCCCTCGCATGGAGAAGGCATCATGAGCAGCTTGAACGAGATCGAAGCCAAGCTCGAGCGCGGTGAACGGCTCGACTTCGCCGACGGCATGGCGTTGTTCATGACCAAGGACCTGCTGTCGGTGGGTCGCTTGGCCAACATCGTGCGCGAACGACTGCACGGCGACCGCACGTTCTTCAACGTCAACATGCGCTTCGAAGCCACCAACGTGTGCGAGGCGAGCTGTACCTTCTGCGCATTCCAGAAGCTCGAAGAGGGCATGCCCGGCGCGCGCACGACTTCGCACCAGGCGGCCTGGGACGAGCTCGAGCGGTTCCCGGACCCCAAGCTCACCGAGCTGCACATGGTCAACGGGCTCAACCCCAACCTGCCGTTCGAGTGGTACGAAGAGCTGCTGCGCGGCTGGAAGCGGGTGCGCCCGGGCATCCACCTCAAGTGCTTCACGGGCGTCGAGATCCACTACTTCGCCGAGAAGTTCGGCATGACCTACCTCGAGGTGCTCCAGCGCATGCGCGCGGCCGGCCTCGACAGCTTACCGGGTGGCGGTGCCGAGATCCTCGACGAGGACATCCGCCGGCGCATCGCGCAGGGCAAGTGCACCGGCGCGCAATACCTCGAGGTGCACCGCGTGGCGCACTCCATCGGCATGCGCACCAACGTGACCATGTTGTACGGCCACATCGAGACCTTCGAGCACCGCGTCGATCACCTGCTGCAGATCCGCAAGCTGCAGGACGAGACGAGCGGCTTTCAGTGCTTCATCCCGCTCGCGTTCCACAACGAGAACAACGGCCTCACACGGCTGCCCGAGCCCACCGCCTACGACGACCTCAAGACGCTCGCGATAAGCCGGCTGATGCTCGACAACGTCGCGCACATCAAGGCGTACTGGGTGTCGATGGGGCTCGACGTGGCCCAGCTCGCGCTGCGTTTTGGCGCCGACGACATCGACGGCACCATCGTGCACGAGACGATCTATCACTCGGCGGGCAGCGACGTGCCGCAGGGCCTCAAGCGTGACGACCTGATCCGCTTCATCAGGGAGGCGGGCAGGGTGCCGGTCGAGCGCGACACGCTGTACGGCGTGGTCGAAGAGCTGCCGGCGCAGGCCGTGCCCGAGGCCGCGCTCAAGCTCAAGGACCGCAACAAACGTCGCCTGGAGCTCGCCAACGTATGACGACGTCCGCCGCACGTAGCCAAGCTCCTCTCAGCTCGTCGCTGGACGACGCGCGCGCGTCGACTGCGACCGGTGTCCGGATCGGCGGCGTCACGTACCTCAACGCGTGGCCCATTTTGTACGGGCTCATGCTGGGCCGCGAGCCCGCACAGCTGCGCATGGCGTACCCCTCGGTGCTCGCCGAGCGCCTGGTCTCGCGCGAGTACGACCTCGCGCTTGCTCCGGTGGCGACGCTCGCGCTGCGCTCGGGCTTCGAGCTCGCGCCGCGGATCTGCATCGGCGCCGATGGCCAGGTCGCCAGCGTGCTCATCGTATCGGAGCGCCCGATCGAAGAGCTCGATACGTTGCTGCTCGATACGCAGAGTCGCACCAGCGTGGTGCTCGCCCAGCTGATCGCGAGCCACCTGCGCAAGGGCCGCGCGATCGAGGTGCGCGCCGCCGATCACGCCGTGATGGACCGCGAGGTCAACGGCAAGACGGGCACCGTGGTGATCGGCGATCGCGCGCTCGAGCTGCGCGACCGTTACCCGCACGTCGTCGATCTGGGCGAGGCGTGGAAACAGTGGACGGGTCTGCCGTTCGTGTTCGCCGCGTGGATCGCACAGCGCGGTTTGCTCGACGACGACACGGTCGACATGCTCGAGCGCTCGCTCGCGCACGGGCTCGCCGCGCGCCGTGAGATCGCGCACCTGTGGGCCGCGCAGCACGGCGGCGATCCGCTGGTCGTGCAGCACTACCTCACGCAGCACATCCGTTATCGAATCGACGACAGCTACCGGGCCGGGCTCACGGAGTTTCTCGCGCGTGCGAATGCGGCCAAGCTGCTCGCACCGGTCGAGCTCCGCTTTTTCGGAGACTGAGATGCGCGCCTTCTCCGCCCCTTGGGTGATCACCGGCACGCCGGGCGAAGAGCCGCTACGCGACGCCGCGGTGGTGCTCGACGACGAGGCGCGCGTGCTCGCCGTCGGCCCGAGCGCCGCGCTGCGTGCTCGCTATCCGCAGGCGAGCTTTCGCGACGAGGCCGCCATCTTGTTGCCCGGGCTGGTGAATGCCCACGTGCACCTCGAGCTGTCCAAGCTGCGCGGCGAGACGCGCAGTGGCGGCGGCTTTGGGCCGTGGGTCACCAGCATGATGGAGCGCCGCGATGCGCTCTTGCCCGAGCAAGACAGTGAGGCCATCGACGCCGGGATCTCGGAGCTGCTGCGCTCCGGGACGGTGGCGATCGGCGAGGTCAGCAACACGCTGGCCAGCGTCGAGCTGTTGGCCAGCGCGCCCTTACTCGGTCGCGTCTTTCACGAGGTGTTCGGGATGAGCCGCGAGGTCGCGTCGCGCTCGCTCGCGCTCGCACGCGAGAGCCGCGCGGGCATCCGCGATTGGCCCACGAACCTCGGCTACACGCTCGCCCCGCACACCGTGTACTCGCTGCACCCGGACCTGCTGCGCGAGCTCACCGACAGCGCGCAGCGCGAGGGCGTGCGCACCAGCCTGCACCTGTCCGAGCACGCCGCCGAGCGCGCCTTTCTGCGCGACGGCAGCGGGCCGTTCGCCGACTTCTTGGCGCGCCGCAACGTGCCGCTCGCGGGTTTCTCTGCACCGGGTCTGTCGCCCATCGACTACGCACTACAGCTCGGGGTGCTGGGACCCAACGTGCTCGCCATCCACCTGTGCGCGACCACGCGCGAAGAGCTCGCGCGTTTGTTTCAGGCGGGCTCGCCGGCGGTGCTGTGCCCGCGCAGCAACCTGTTCATCGAGCTCAAGCTGCCGCCACTGTTCGACATCCTCGAGGTGGGCCTGACGCCCGGCCTCGGCACCGACTCGCTCGCGTCCAACACCACGCTCGACGTGCTGGCCGAGGCGACCGCGCTGCGCGACAGGTTTCCGCAGGTCGACCCCGGGCTGTTGGTGAGCATGGCCACCTGGTACGGTGCGGTCGCGCTGGGGCTGTCGCACCGTGTGGGGGCGCTGCGCGCGGGACTCAGCCCGGGCCTGCTGGCGATCGATCTCGAGCGCCCCGTCGACGACCCTTTGAAGTATCTTCTCCGCTCGCCGCCGCCGGGTCGACGAGTGCTCGCGCGGCCTGCCATGCCGCGTCCCGGTCACACGTTGGAGGACAAGCCATGAGCGCATATCCCGCTACCTCTCCGAGCCCTTCGGGCACGCTCGCGCACGTGGGCTCGCTGGTGAAGTTCAGCCACACGATCTTTGCGCTGCCGTTCGCCCTGGCCGCCGTGGTGCTCGCGCTGCCGTACGGCACGTTCACCTGGCTCAAGCTGCTCTTGATCTTGCTGGCCATCGCGTCGGCGCGCACCGCGGCCATGGCGTTCAATCGGCTGGTCGATCGCGACATCGACGCCGACAACCCCCGCACCAAAGATCGCGAGATCCCGCGCGGTGTCCTCAGCCCCGGCTTCGTGCGTGCGCTGGTCCTCGCGTCGTGCGCGGTGTTCGTGGTGTGCGCGGCGCTGCTCGGGCCGCTGCCCCTCTACCTCAGTCCCATCGCGCTGGCGCTCGCGCTCGGCTACTCGTACGTCAAGCGCTACTCCAGCTGGTGTCATCTGGTGCTCGGCGCAGCGATCGCCTTCGCACCGGGCGGCGCGTGGATCGCGGTCGGCGCGCCCGTCACCAGCGCGCCTTGGCTGCTGGTGTTCGGCGTGGCGACCTGGGTCGGCGGCTTCGACGTGCTGTACTCGCTCCAGGACGAGGGCTTCGATCGTGCCGCCGGGCTCTACTCCATCCCGTCGCGCTTTGGCACGGTGGGAGCGCTGTGGATCAGCGCCCTGTTGCACGTGGTCACGGTGCTGTGCCTGTTCGGCGTGGGCTTCGTGCTCGGCCGTGGCGTGGTGTTTTTTGCGGGTTGTCTGCTGATCGCCGGCATCCTCATCTACGAACACGCGCTCGTGAAGCCGGGCGACCTGAGCAAGATCGACAAGGCGTTCTTCGATCTCAACGGCTACGTCAGCGTGGCCTTCTTCGGCTGCGTGCTGGTCGATCACTTCCTCTCGCGCGTGTGAGCGAGCTCGGGCAAGCCGCGCTGGCGGCCGCGGCGCGACGTGCAGCCGAGAGTCCTCGCGCCGACCTGCGCGCGCGCGGTGTGGTGCCTACGCCGCTGCCGGTGGCCGAGCACGCCCTGCGTCACGTCGACACGCTGCTGCGCACGGAGCTGGGCATCGCGCGCGGCCTGGCCAGTGAGCGCGTGGTGGTCATCGACCCGGCCGTCGGCACCGGGGTGTGGCTCGCCGCGCTGCTCGACCTGACGCGTACCCGCGGTGCTGCCTCGAGCTTGTTTGGCTTCGATACCGACGCCCTCGCCGTGGCCGAGGTCGAAGCGTTGTTGGCCCCGGCCGCGTCCGCGCAGGGCGCAGCGCTCACGCTCCGCGCGACCAACACGCTCGAGCTCGCAGAACCCTTCCCGCCCGACGACCGCGTGCGTGTGATCGTCGGCAACCCGCCCTGGGCCGCGCGCTCGTTGAGCCGAGGCGGGGCGCTCAGCGATGCGTGGCTGGCCGAGTTCCGGCACGACCAGCGCGGGCAGAGCCTGGGAGAGCGGCGTTCGGGCGTGTTGTCGGACGACTACGTGCGCTTTTTTCGCTGGAGCCTCGAGCATGCGCGCACGGCACGTGGCGGCGCCGTGGTGTGCCTCGCGACCAACGCCTCGTACCTCGACGGTCCCGTGCACCGCGGCATGCGCGCCGCGCTGTGCGCCGCCTTCGATCGCATCGACGTACTCGACCTCGGCGGCAACGCGCTGCTGTCGCGTGCGCTTGGGCGCGACGACAACGTGTTTGGTGTGCGCGTCGGCGCGGCCGTCACCTGCGCGTTGCGAAGGCCAGAGAGCGAGCGTGTCGAAACACGTCCTCGCACGCGCGCGCAAAGCGTGGAAACCGGCCCGGCGCGGCTCACGTTCTTCGCGCTTCGTGGCTCGGTCGCCGACAAGCTGGCTGCGCTCGCTTCTCCGACCGAGTTCGCGCGCGAGCAGCACCATCCCGAGCCGCCGTGGTTTCTGTTTCGACCGGGCCGCGGGGCCAGCCAGGAGCCCGGGTTCTCGCTGGCCGAGGCCTTTCCGTTTCATCGCGAGGGCGTGCAGACCAACCGTGACGCACTCGCCACTGCGCACACGCGCGAAGAGCTGGCCGAGCGTGTCTGGGCCATCGAGCGCGGCACGCTCGCGCTCACGGCGCTGCGCCACTTCGACCCAGGCAAGGTGCGCCGCGTGTTGGCCGACGCGCGCGCACGCGGAGACGACTGTCTGCACCGACTCGCCTATCGACCGTTCGACGATCGCTGGTTCGTCGCGCTGGCGCCGCTGTGTCACCGGCCGCGTCCCGACCTGCTGATGGCAGCGGCCCACGCCAGCATCAGTCTGCTGGCGGTGCGCAAAGATCGCGGCGCGGCGCCCTTCAACCTGTTTGCCTCGGCACGCACCAGCGCGGACGCGTGTTTTTTGTCGACGCGTTCGTCCTGTCGCACGCGGGTGTTTCCGAGCCGCGCGCCCGACGGCACCGACAACGTGTCGCCCGCCATTGCCGAGGCACTCGGCCACCGCCTCGGTCGTGTCGTGACCGGCAGCGAGCTCGTCGCCTACGCGCTCTCGGTGCTCGGCTCTCCTCGCTACCGCGAGCGCCACCAGGAGGCGCTACGGCTCGACTACGCGCAGCTGCCCTGGCCGCGCGATGCGGGCCACTTCGAGCGCGCCGTCGCCGTGGGACTCCGCTTCGACGCGGCGCTGCACGAGCGCGCGCCGCGGCCGTCGGGCTGGACGTGGGAGCTCGCCGCCGGGGCTCTGCTGACCGATCCGCTGGGCAGCGCGCCCGTGGGGTACGACCGCGCGCGGGCTCGCGTGGTCCAAGACGGTCGCGTGCTGCTCTCGGGCGTGATGCCGGCCAGCTGGGATGCCCAGGTTGGACACCACGGCCTATTGCGGTCCGCACTCTGTGCCGAGCGCGGCGTCCCGCCCACGCTGGCCACGCTGTGCGAGGCGGTGGCGCGCGCGGCGTTGTGGGCGAGCACCGAAGCCGAGGCCGACGCGTTGCTCGCTCGCTGAACGCGTACGGTCACTCTTTGTCCGCGCAGCGCGCACATCGCGGTGTTCGTGCGATTGACTGGACCGTGCCCAGCGCGTAAGTCGGCCCGCCATGCAGACCGCCACTCACGCCTTGCAAGCAGCCGCGACCGCGATTCGTGTTTTGACCGTCGACGCCGTCAAAGAAGCCGGTATCGGGCACGTGGGCTTGCCCCTCGGCTGTGCCGAGATTGGGAGCGTGCTCTTTACCGAATTTCTCAAGCACGATCCGCAGGATCCGAACTGGTTCGATCGCGACCGGTTCGTGCTCTCGGCGGGCCACGGCTCGATGTTGCTGTACTCGCTGTTGCACCTGAGCGGCTACAAGATCTCGCTCGAAGATCTGCGGCAGTTCCGCCAGCTCGGCTCCATCACGCCCGGCCACCCCGAGCACGGCGTGACGCCCGGCGTCGAGACCACCACGGGTCCGCTGGGGCAGGGCATCGCCAACGCGGTGGGCATGGCCTTGGCCGAGCGTCTGCTCGCCGAACGTTTTGGCGAAGAGGTAATCAACCACCGAACCTACACGCTCGCCAGCGACGGCGACCTGATGGAGGGCGTAGCCAGCGAGGCAGCGTCCATCGCGGGTCACCTCAAACTCGGCAAGCTGGTCGTCATCTACGACGACAACGGCATCACCATCGACGGCAAGACCGACATCTCGTTCAGCGAAGATGTGGGCAAGCGCTTCGAGGCGTACGGCTGGGACGTCCAGCGCATCGACGGCCACGACCTCTCGCAGATCCGCATGGCGCTCACCAACGCGGGCAGCAGCGACGAGCGTCCGCAGGTGATCATGGCCAAGACGCAGATCGGCTTCGGCTCGCCGGCCGTCGGCACCTCCACGGCGCACGGTCACCTGGCCGATGCGGCAGTCCTGGCGACGCGCACTGCGCTCAAGTGGAGCCAGGCGCCCTTCGTGCTGCTCGAAGAAGCGTACGAAGCGTTCACGCCCGTCAAGGCGCGCGGCAAAGAAGCCCACGCCGCCTGGGAGTCGCGCAAACAACGCGCGCTCGAGAAGCCCGAGCTCAAGCAGCTTTGGGAGCAGATGGTCGAGCGCAAGCTGCCGGCCAATCTCGACGCGCTGATGCCCGACTTCACCAAAGACAAGCCGATGGCGACGCGGCAGGCGTCGGGCAAGATCATCAACGCGCTGGCCGCCACCGTGCCCTCGTTGATCGGTGGCTCGGCCGACCTGGCCGGCTCCAACAGCACCAGCATCGCGGGCTCCAAGGTCGTCAGCGCGACCGACTTTTCAGGGCGCAACTTGGCCTTTGGTGTGCGCGAGCACGCGATGGGCGCACTGGCCAACGGCTTGGTGCTGCACGGCGGCATTCGCCCGTACGTGGCCACGTTCTTGGTGTTCAGCGACTACATGCGCCCGCCGATTCGCCTGGCCTCGTTGATGGACCAGCCGGTCACCTACGTGTTCACGCACGACTCCATCTTCGTGGGTGAAGACGGTCCCACCCACCAGCCGGTCGAGCACGTCGCCGCGCTGCGCACCATCCCCAACCTGCAGCTGTGGCGCCCGGCCGACCCGCGCGAGACGGTCGCTGCCTGGCGCAGCGCGCTGCTGCGTACGGGCGGGCCCACCGCGCTCGCGCTCACGCGCCAGACCGTGCCCACCATCGAGATCGAGGGCGCCGAAGAGAAGGCGCGTCGCGGCGGCTATGTCGTCGTCGAGAGTGATGGCGAGCCCGAGCTGGTGATCGTGGCCACCGGCTCCGAGGTTGGCCTCGCGGTCGACGCAGCCAAGGCGCTCGCGGGCGAGGGCAAGAAGGTGCGTGCCGTCTCGCTGCCCTGCGTCGAGGTGTTCTTCGAGCAAGACCCCGCCTACCAGCGCTCGGTGCTGGGCGAGGCGCCCCGCCTGGTGGTCGAGGCCGGCGTGCAGCAGGGCCTGGGCTCGGTCATCCGGCCCGGCGACAAGTTCCACGGCATGCGCGGCTTCGGCGCCTCCGCCAACTTCAAGAAGCTGGCCGAGCGCTTCCAGTTCACCAGCGAAGCCGTCACGACCCTGGCGCGCGACCTGATTAAGTAAGGTCGGCGAGCGCGCCGCCCGCGCGCAGCGCGAACAGGCGGTTGCTCAGGCGGTGCGGCGCGCGTGCCGCGTCGTGCGCGGTGCGCCTGGCCAGCTCCTGCACGAGCGCTTCGTCCTCGCCCGCACACGCAAAGAACGTGTCGCGGTGCGGGATGCTGACGACCACGCGCGCGCCGAGCTTGTCGGTGAGGGCGTCGTACAAGCTGTGGAGCAGCACCCGCGCCGAGTCGCGCCCGTCGCCGGTGCGCGCGACCCACAGCGGACCGTGGTCGGTGCTGGTGCACGCAATCCGCGTGCGCTCCGAGCGCAGCGAGAGGTTCTCGAGCGCAAGCTCGAGGGCTCGTTCGGGTCGCACGCCCCAGGCCTCGAGCTCGCGGCCTTTGACGTAGCGTGCGCGGCCCTCGTACTCGACGAGCAGTGCCACCACGAGCTCTTCGGTGAGCGGCTTGCCGAACAAGGCGCCGCTCCCCGTGCCGAGCTCGCGCAGAGACTCTTGCCGCGCGAGGCGAGGCACCAGACGAGTGCGGGCCTCGACAAAGTCGAGCACCACGTCGCCGCCGCCGGGCAGCATCGTGAGCAGCTTGTCGATCACGGCGTGTACGGCGTCGAGGCTCTGCTCGCGTGTACTCTCGACCGCGCGCGTGAGGTCGAGCTCGATGGGCTCGTCGCCGTCTCCACTGTGCAGCCACAGCGTGAGGTCGAAGTGCTCGGCCAGCGTGAGGTCGGGTCGCTTGTGCGCGAGAGCCAGCAACAGGCCGCACACGACGCGCGAGAGGGGTCCGCGCGACGCCGCTTCGGCTTCGGCGAGGGCAACCTGGCGGGCCAGCTCGCCGCGCACGCTGTCGGCATCGAGGGCAAGGTCGATCGCCGCAAACGGATCGAAGAAGCCGTGCGTGCCGAGCTGCAGCCGGTGCACGCTGCCCCGGGCGACGTGTGCGGCGTGTGCGGTCTGACCGACGTGATCGATCAGCAGCAACCCGAGCAGCGCGCCTGCGCCCTCGACGAAGCCCCGCTCTGCCTCGGCGTCGACCGCGTCGAGGCCGAGCCAGTGCTCCATGTGATCGCAGAGCAGGATGAGCCCGCGTGCACCGCCACGAAACGCGCACGCATCATCGCCGAGCCAGCCGTGCAAGAAGCGCTCGGCGGCCGGGGCGAGTGCGCCAGCTCGCATGCGCAGACTGTCGGTGAGCCACAACGTCACGACGCAGGATTGTCGCCCCACGCGGGGCGCATCGCAACAACTGAGGTGGTTTGACGCTCTCGCGGTGACGGCGACGGAACGGCGACAGGGTCAGGGTCAGCAAAGCTGTAGAGCCCTACGGCGGAGGCCCGGGGTGCACGTTCTGGTTGTGCTGGTCGAGCGAGGCCGAGAACGCGTGCCGGCCGCCACCCTTGGCCACGAAGTAAAAGTACGGGTGCGGCTCGGGGTGCCGCGCCGCCTGCAGCGACGACAGCCCGGGATTGCAGATGGGGCCCGGAGGCAGGCCCTCGTGTCGATACGTGCTGTAGGGGTTTTCGGGGTCGCGCACCATCGCGGGCGTGATGTGGCGGCCGTCGAAGTCGCGGCACGACGGCACGCGCTGCCCGGCGACCAGGCAGCCGTAGGCCACCGTGGGGTCGGCCTGCAGACGCTTGGGCGTGAAGCTCGGGTCGAACAGACGGTTGAAGAACACGCCGGCGATGGTGGGCCGCTCTTCGGGCACGCGTGCCTCGCGCTCCACGATCGACGCCAAGATCAGCAGCTGGCGTGGCGTCAACGGACTGAGCGGCAAGACGGCCGGGCTGTTGTCCTGGAACACCGCCTCGGTTCGTGTGCGGAAGGTGCCAACCATGCGCGCGATCACGCGGCCCGGGGCGCTGTCTTGTTTGAAGCGGTAGAGCGCCGGAAACAGGTAGCCCTCGGCGCTGTCGCCTTCGATGTCGAGCTCGGCCAAGAGCTCAGGGTCCTCACTCGCGCGCAGCAGCGCCTCACGTGACGCCACGCCGTAGCGCTCGAGGCGGGTCGCCACGTCGAAGCGCGTGAAGCCCTCGGGCACCACGACGTCGACCGACGACGTGGGGTAGCCGTAGGCGAGCCTCGCCAAGTGTTCGCGCATGCTGAGCGCGCGGTTGACCACCACCCAGCCCGTGCGCAGCGTGCGGGCAGCCCCGATCACGCGCAGGTAAAACGCGAACACGCGCGGGTGATCGATGGCCTTGGCCTCGGCCACGCGCGCGGCGACCTGGTCGACGGTGGCGCCCGCGGGGAGCTCGATGGGGACGTCGCGCGAGACGGTGCCGGCGGGCGTGTCGGCCACCATCAGCATCAGCCACAACAGCGCCCCGGTGCCCACCAGCCACAGCGCGAGCACGAGCCCAATCAACGTGCGTCTAGTCAGTGTGGCGACGTGCATCGAGGTAGCTCTGCAAGAGAAGGGTGGCGGCCGCTTGATCGAGCACTGCCTTCTTTTTGTCGCTGCGCAGACCCGCGCTGCGCAGCTCTCGCTCGGCGGCGACCGTGGTCAGCCGCTCGTCCCACATCACCACTTTGACGCCGGCGCGGGACGCGAGCTCTTTGCCGAGCCTGCGCGCGCGCTTGGCCTCGGGCCCTTCGAGCCCGTTCATGCGCAAGGGGAGACCCAGGACGATCTCGTCGACGCCATGGGTGCGTACCTCGGCAGCGATGTCAGCGATCATCGCCTCGTCGCTGACGCGCGCGAGGGTCTTGTAAGGCGAGGCCAGGTACGCGTCTTCGTCGCTCAGCGCGAGCCCCACGCGACGCATGCCCGGATCGATGCCTAGCTTGCGCATCTGCCGCTCACAGCGATGGGACCCCGTCGACGAACGACAGCTCGGACTCGTGCAGCGCGGCAAAGTGCTGCGCGGCGCGCGTCTCGACCTCCGTCATGGACACCTCGCGCCCCAGCTCGCGCGAGAGTGATGTGACGCCGCGCCCACGAATGCCGCACGGCACGATGGCCGCGAAGTCTTCGAGTGTGGTGCTGACGTTGAGCGCGAAGCCGTGCATGGTCACCCAGCGGCTGATGCGCACGCCGACTGCGCCCACCTTGTCGTTGCCGAGCCAGGTGCCGTTGAGGCCCTCGACACGCGTGGCAGACAGACCGTAGTCGACACACACACGGATCATGGTCTCTTCGAGCGAGCTCACGTAGCGGCGGACGTCGGCCCGGTCGGGCTGGAGATCGACGATAGGGTACGCGACCAGCTGTCCCGGCCCGTGGAACGTGACGTCGCCGCCGCGCCCGGTCTCGAACAGCTCGTAGCCCGCCGCGCGCAGCCGCTCGCTGTCGAACAACACGTTCTCGCGCTTGGCCGCGCGCCCCAAGGTGATGACCTTGGGGTGCTCGAGCAACAGTAAGGTGTCGCCTACCTGACCGAGCTTGCGCGCCTCGACCAATCGTTCTTGCAGCGCGAGCGCAGCTGCGTACGAGAGGCGTCCGAGGCGGTGCGCGGTCAGCTGACGGGTCATCCGCGGTTGAGGATGTGAACGGCTTCGCCGAGCGCGTGTTTGAAGGCTTCCATCACGGCCTCACCGAGCGTGGGGTGCGGGTGGATGGTGAGCCCGACGTCTTCGGCAAACGCACACATCTCGATGGCCAGGGCGGCCTCGCTGATGATGTCGCTCGCCTCGGGGCCGACGATGGCCACGCCCAGCACCTCGTGTGTCTTGGCGTCGATGATGGCTTTGATGAAGCCGTCGGTCTCGCTGATGGCTTGCGCACGGCCGCTCACCGAGAACGGGAACTTGCCGATCTTGACGTCGAGTCCCTGCGCCTTGGCTTCTTTTTCGCGCAGACCCGCCGTCGCGATCTCCGGGTCGGTAAAGATGGCCGCGGGCATGACGCGCCAGTCGCGCGCCGACTTGTGCCCTGCGATGACCTCGGCCGCGATCTCGCCCTCCTTGGTGGCCTTGTGAGCGAGGTAGGGCGGCCCGCTGACGTCACCGATGGCGTAGATGCTGGGCAGGTTGGTCTGCAGCAGCTCGTTGGTGATGACGTGGCCGCGCTCGTCGAGCTTGACGCCCACTTCTTTGAGGCCGAGACCCTTGGAGTTGGGCCGAAAGCCCACGGCCACCAGCACCACGTCGGCGTCGAGCGTGCGCTCTTTGCCGTTGTGCTCGACGACGACCTTGGCCTTGTCGCCCTTGACGGTACAGCTCTTGGCCTTGGCCTTGACCAGCACCTCGCCGCCGTTTTGCGTGAAGCGTTTCTCGACCACCTTCACCACGTCGGCATCTTCGGTGGGGAGCAGCTGGTCCATCATCTCGACGACGATGACCTTGGAGCCGAGCTTTTGGTAGACCATGCCCAGCTCGAGCGCGATCACACCGCCACCGATGAGCACCAGCGTGCCGGGCACCTTTTTCAGGCTCACCGCCTCGCGCGCCGTGATCACGACCTTGCCGTCGACCGCGAAGCCCGGGATGTTGATCACCGAGGCACCCGTACCGACGATGATGCCCTTCTTGGCCTCGTAGGTCTCGACCTTGCCGTCGGGCTTGGTGACCTCGACCGTGTTGGGGCCCGTGATCTTGGCCGTGCCGAACATCTGATCGCCCTTGTTGGCTTTGATCAGGCTGCTCACGCCCCCGGTCTGTTTCTTGATGATGCCGTCTTTCCAGGCCTGCAACTTCTCGATGTCGATGTTCACGCCGGTGGTGGTGATGCCCATCTTGTCGGCGTGCTTGATCTTCTCGAACGTGGTGGCGGCCGCGATCAGCGCCTTGCTGGGGATGCAGCCCCAGTTGAGGCACACGCCGCCCATGTACTCTTTCTCGACGCACAGCACCTTGAGACCGAGCTGGCCGGCACGAATGGCGGCTGGATATCCGCCTGGGCCTGCTCCGATCACGATGACGTCGTAGCTCGCGTTTGCCATGTCGTTGGTTCGCCTTCCCGTGCGCGCCGCGCTCTCGAGTGTGTCGTCGCAGTGTGCCGCACCGGACTCAAATGGGTGCGCCAGTGGTATCAGGTGGGCAGGTGGGTGCTCGTCGCGGCGCTGGTTTTCCCGAATACCTTGCCGACCCGGCTCTGTCGAGCCGTGAATCCATGGGCAAAACTCCCGCGCCGATGCCGCGACGCGTCGCGATCGCACGTGCTGGCCGGCCGGTCACGAGCGACACGATTGACTCGGAACGCGCCCACGGCGCATCGTCGAAGGGTGCGTACCAGCCTCCTCGGACCCGCGTTGCGCTCCCGGCTTTGCGCCGTTTTTTCGGCTGCCGGCCTGCTGCTCGGCAGCACGCTCTCGGGCTGCGCGGCCGACCCGAGTGAGCTCGCGCCGACCGAAGCGCTGACCGCCTTCTTGGCCGCGCTCGAGCGCAGCACGCACGCTCCCGATCAACGCAGGCTGGCGTACGAGTGGCTCGACCTCGCCAGTCAAAAGAGCCTCGCCAACCGCGCGCGGCTGTCGTCGTCGCTTGCCGGACGCCCCTTCGAGCCCTGGGACATGCTCGTCCCCGGTAGGGTCAGCTTCGCGGCGCAGAGCATCGCCGGAGCGCGCCTACGTGCGCAGATCGACGGCGAGCACGCCACCATCGTCATCCCGGTGGAGGAGAGCGTGATCCCGCCGCCACCGACCAAGGTTGCGATGGTGCGCGAAGCGGGCCGCTGGCGCGTCTCGCTCTAAAAAACCTCGCGCGCGACTGACCTACCGCGTGCGAAACCAAGGCGTCAGTCGAAGTTCTTTTTCTGCACCTTGTACAGGCTGTCCTTGCACAGCGCGCAGTCTGCGCCCTCGAACTTGGGTGCGAACGTGGCGTCGTCCATCAGCTTCCAGCGCATCCATGCGGTGACCGTGCCGCGGATGCGATCGGCCCACTCGCCCGTCAAGATGCCGAGGTGGTCCTCACCCATCATGGTGGCGTAGAAGACCGACTGCGTGGTCAGCGCCTTGAAGTCGGTGTCGCACTGCGGACCCGCGATGTCGTTTTCACCGCACAAAAACATGGCGGGCACGTGGATCTTGTCGACGCGCTGCACGCCGTCACCCATGTTGCCGCCCGAGATGTGCACGGTGGTGACCCAGCGCGGGTCGCCCACGATCGTAAACGTGGCGAGGCCTCCCATCGAGTACCCAAACGGGGCAAGACGCGTGGGGTCGAGCTTGCCGGCGTAGTCGCTGCCCGCACGCTCGTTCTCGGCCAGGACCCAGTCGAGTCCCGCGAGCATGTCCTTGCCGAGGGGCTCTTCGGCGCCGATCGACGGGACCGTGTTCGCCGCCACCACCACGAAGCCGTGCGTCGCGAGGTGCGGCAACATGGGGTACCAGCTGGGATTGGTCGAGCCACCGTTGCCCCACGTGAGCACGGGATGCTTGACCCCGTCTTTGCCCAGCTCGGTCGGTCGGTAGATCGTGTAGTTGTTGCTGGGCCCCGTGTTCTCGACGGTCTTGGCCGTGTACGGGCCCTTGGTGAGCGGGTCGCTGACGCTCGGAAAGGTGGAGCCGCCCGTGGGCTTCGCCGCGTCGGGTGCGCTCCCGCCCCCGTCTTCGCCAGTCGGTGTCTTGGGGCCCGCATCGGCGACCTTGGGAGGCGTCCCCGCGTCGGTCGGCTTCGCGGCGTCGACTTTGCCGCCGCCGTCGACCTTGGCGCCCGCGTCGCGCGTGGTGGCTCCGCCAGCATCCTTGGGTTTGGCGCCGCTCCCGTCGCTGTCGTCCGCGCCCGATCCGTCGTCGCTCTCGTCCGCGGAGTCGTCGCCGCCGCCGGGCGCGATGGGGTCCTGCTTTCCGCAAGCTGCGAGCAGGGACAGACTAAGGAGGGTCGCTTGGACCAAAGGGAAGGGTGCGTGTGCCATACGCACACTGTTTTCGAAACGGTTACGGGCAGCACTCGTCCAACGCGTCAGGGAAGTCGCGTTGGGCGTCTGATCGGCTGGCGCACTGCGATTCAGTGCGCTTGCACAGGTTCCAGGGCCGTGGCCAGTCTGGCCTATTGCGGTCGCGCGAGACTTCGACGATACCAGAGGGCGTGTCCCCCGACGAACCAGAGGAGCTACTCTGCTACGCGGCCCGCTTGATCGAAGTGTTCACGCGGACGCTGCGCGCTGAGGGCAAGCTGCCGAGCCATGTGGCCGGCGCGGTCGAGGGCATCGATCCTGACCAGCGCATTCCGATCGCCACGGCGCACCAGTTCCTCGGCACTTTTGCGGCGTTTTTTCCTGACCCAGACCTCGGCCTTCGGGCCAGTCGTCAGATGACGCTCGGCGACGGCGGTGCGCTCGACTACGCGATGAGCAGTGCGGCCACCCTGCGCGACTGTCTCGGCGTCGCATCGCGCTACATGCGCCTCGTCAACGATGCGGCCTCGGTCGCCGTCGACATCGAAGGCGACCTGGCCTGTGTGCGCGTGCGCAATCAGGTCGAGCTACCGCGCACTGCGCTCGACTTCCAGGTCTGCGCGCTGCTGTGGAACCACGGCCGGCTCTGGCCCGAGGGCGTGCACGAGGCGCTGTGCGTGAGCTTTCCATACCCGGAGCCCCCCGATCTGCGTGAGTACCGCGTCACGCTCGGTCGGGCGTCGCTGCGGTTTGGGGCCCCCGAGCTCGGCTTCTCGTTTCCCGCGCACTACCTCGACACGCCGCTGCGCTCCACCGATGCCAAGCTGCACGGCGTCATGCGCAACCACGTCGAGTGGGTGCTCGGCAGCCTGCCCAAGGTGCGTAGCCTCACCGATCGCTTGCGCGCGCTGCTCACCGAAGAGCTGGCGCGAGGCGAGCCCAGCGCTACGCGCGTCGCGCGCCGTCTGTTCATGAGCAAACGTACACTCGGGCGCAGGCTCGAAGACGAAGGCACCACCTTCAGTCTGCAGCTCGATGCGCTGCGCAAAGAGCTCGCACTCAAGTATCTGCAGACGGGCGACCTGAGTATCGCCGAGGTGGCTCTGCTCACGGGTTTCTCGAGCAGCGGCGCCTTCCATCGGGCCTTTCGTCGCTGGACCGGGGAGACTCCGCGCAGCTTCCGCATCGCATCGCGGCAGCTCATTCCGTCGCCTGTGGTGCACTTGGTGCAAGCCGCGCTCGAGAGGCCTGAGCCCGCGGCGACAAAGAAGCACCTGCGAGCGCCACAGCGCTTCGGCTGAGCTTTTCTTTGTCAGACTGTGCGGCATGGACCAACCGGCAAGTTCGCACTACGTCGGCACCTCCTCGGTGCGCGACGCCACGCCGCCCGACGCCACGCCGCCCGCCCTGCGCGCCGGGCACGGTGATCCCTTGGTGTTGCTGCACGGCGTAGTGGGCGGCGCCGCCATGTGGCGTCGCGTGATACCGCTCTTGGCAGACCACTACGAGGTGCTCGCGTTCAACGCGCTGGGCCACCTCGGCGGCACCCCGTGTAGCGTGCGGCCGGCGCGCATCGAGCACGTGGTCGACGACGCCGAGCGCAGCCTCGACGCACTCGGCCTGGGGCGCGTCCACCTGGCGGGCAACTCGATGGGCGGCTGGGTTGCGCTCGAGCTCGCGCGACGCGGCCGTGCCCGCAGCGTGTGTGCGCTGTCTCCCGCGGGTATGTGGGAGGGGACGCGCCAAGAGTCGGCCACTTCGCTGCTGCGCGAGACGGCGGCGCGCACGCGGCTCACGCGCGGCATTCTGCCGCTGCTCGCCAAGCTTCCGCCTTTGCGCCGCTTCGCGCTGCGCGCCAATGCGGTGCACGCGTCCGAGGTGTCGGGCGCCGACCTGATCGAGCTCGCCGACATCTTGCTCGGTTGCACCGTGGCCGAAGACCTGTTTGCCACCACCGAGAGCATCACGCCGCTGCCCAACACGTGTCCGATCACCATCGCGTGGTCCGACAACGATCACATCTTCCCTGCCGCTCAGTTCGAGGCGCGCGCGCGTGCACTGGTGCCGCACGCGCACTACCTGCGCCTCAAGAACGTCGGTCACGTGCCGATGTTCGACGATGCGAAGCTGGTCGCGGACACGATCCGTGGCTCGATCACGGGCAAGCCTACGTATGCAGGACCAGCCGCGTGACCTCCGGCGGCGAGCCGATGCGCGCTGGTGGACCCGCCGTGCCAAAGCCACGGTTCACGTACAGCTGGCTGCCCTCGAAGTCGTAGTGACCGCGGATCATCCCGTGGCGCAGCACGAGCTTGGCGGGGTTGATGAACAGCGTCACCTGACCTCCGTGGGTGTGCCCGCTGAGCGTGAGATCGGAGTACGTATGCGACGTGGGGAAGAAGGCCGGGTTGTGGCTGAGGAGCACGCGCGCCAAGTCGTCCGGCGCGTTGGCGAAGGCCTGCGCGAGCTGCGGACCGGGACCTGAAAAACGTGGCCCCGCCACGTCGTCGAGGCCGGCGAGCACGAACGATGCGCCCGGCTGTCCGATGCGCACGCTGCGATTGAGCAGCACCTTGGTGTCTGCGTCGCGCAGGCTCTGCAGCACCTTGGCGGCACCTGCGTAGTGATCGTGGTTGCCCGGGATGGCGAACACGCCGTAGCGCGCGACCGACTGCAGCTTGCGCGTGAAGCGCGCCAAGAGCGGCGCGTACGACGCGTCGTAGTCGAGTAGATCACCGGTGAGCACCACCACGTCGGCCTTGGCGTCGCGCACCAGACTCAAGGCCTGTGCGAGCTCACGCTCTCCGACGTAGGTGCCCACGTGCAGATCGGACAGCTGCACGATGGTGATGCCATCGAGCGCGCGCGGCAGCTTGTGCAGACGAATGGGCACCGTCTCTACGGTGTAGTCGCGCCGTCCGAACAGCGTCCCGTACAAGGCCGAGCCAGCGCCGATCGAGAGCGCACCGCCGGTGGCCAGCTGCGCGAGAAACTGTCGTCGCGGCGGCTCGACGAGCGCCACGTCGCGAGCAGGCTCTTCGACTGCCTCGCGTGTTTGCGCGTGCACAGGCGCGTCGAGCCCGGTCGATGGATCGCCAGCCTGGGAGCGGGCAGCGCTTGCTGCGTTGCCACCCTCGCTGCGAGCACGAAGGCGTGTGACCAGCCGCGACACGAGGCGGCCGAGCTCGACCGGGACCAGCAAGAACGCGCTGATCACGATCGCCAACATGACTGCGCCGCCGAATGCGCCGAGTGGGGCCGCGATGGCGGCGTACTCGATGCCCAGGGTGCGCGCGAAGACCGAAGCGATGAGCCCGAGCCCCAGGGTCGCACCGAGGAGCACAACCCCGTAGCGTGGGAGAACGAAGGCCCACTCCGCACGCCGGACCACGTACCAGGCGAGCGCTCCCGTAACCAACAACACGATCAGGAGCGTGGTAGTGATGCGCCAGAACTCCGACATGCCAGAGTATACCTTGGACGGTTTGCCGCCGCCGGTGCCTGGCGTCAGCTTCACACGGCAGCAACAAACCTTACTGTTGGTGCGCTTGTCGCCCCGCTCGCGCGCGTGGTGTCAGCCGCCCGAACGAAACCACAGGGCCAGCGCCAGCGCAGCCAGTGCAAAGCCGACGATGATCAGCAGAAAGCCGCCTGCGCCCACCACGAACCAGGGCCTGAGCCGGCGCACCGCTGGGCTCTCGAGCAGCGCGTGATGGGTCTGCGGGCTCCAGTACCAACCGCGCGGTAGTGGACCCACACGCAAGAGCTCGCGGCGCAGCACGATGTGATAGCCGAGCCCGGCGGGCAGACCGACCACGAAACCGAACGCCATTAGCGCCAGCGAGAAGCTCGCCAACGCCGACAGCGGAACGAACATGGCGGCGAGCGCGAGCCCGACCAACAGCAAGAGCGGAGCGAGCGCGACGATCAGCTCCGCCATGGGTCCCCTCGGACTAGCGCTTGAGCAGCTTGGCGAACGGGTTGTTGGCGAACTTCTCGGGCTCGGGCCGCTGGCCGCCGCCTGGGCCACGCTGGCCGCCGCCTTGCCCGCCGCCTTGCCCGCCCGGTCGCTGTCCGCCGCCGCGCGCGTCGCGCTGCTGCGGGGGACGGTTGCCACCTGCCGGATCGCGCGGGCCCCCGCCTTGCGCGTTGCCTTGCGGACGCGCGCCCTCGCTGCGTGCGCTGAGCGCGATGCGTTTTCGTGCGAGGTCGACCTCGAGCACGCGCACCTTGATCTTGTCACCCACCTTGACCACCTCGCTGGGGTCCTTGATGAAGCGGTCTGCCAGCTGCGAGACGTGGATCAAGCCATCTTGGTGCACGCCCACGTCGACGAACGCGCCGAACGCCGTGACGTTGGTGACCACGCCTTCGAGCTGCATCCCGAGTGTCAGATCCTCGAGCTTCTCCACGTCTTCGCGGAACCTGGGCGGCTCGAAGTCGGCGCGCGGGTCGCGCCCGGGCTTCTTGAGCTCGGCCACGATGTCGCGCAGCGTGGGCTCGCCGAGACCCTCGCCGAGGTACTTCTTCAGGTCGATACGCTCGACCGCCGAGGCGTTGCCCACCAGCTCTTCGACCTTGAGGCCGAGGTCACTGGCGATGCGCTGCACCAGCTCGTAGCGCTCGGGGTGCACGGCCGAGCCGTCGAGCGGATGAGCGCCGCCTGCCACGCGCAAGAAGCCGGCGGACTGTTCGAACGCGCGCGGCCCGAGGCCGGGCACCTCGAGCAGCTCGAGCCGACTCTTGAAGCGCCCGTGGTCCTCGCGGAACTTGACGATCTTTTTGGCGAGCGACGGCCCGATGCCGCTGACGCGTGAGAGCAGGGGCGCGCTGGCCGTGTTGAGCTCGACGCCGACACCGTTGACGCAGCTCTCGACCACCTCGTCGAGCTTCTTGGCGAGTAGCGGCTGGTGCACGTCGTGCTGATACTGGCCGACGCCGATCGCCTTGGGGTCGATCTTGACGAACTCGGCCAGCGGGTCTTGCAGACGCCGCGCGATGGACAGCGCGCCACGCACCGTGATGTCGAGGTCGGGGTGCTCTTCGCGTGCGATGTCGCTTGCGCTGTACACGCTCGCGCCCGCCTCGTTCACCTGCACCACGATGAGCTCGTGAAGGCCCGCTTCTTTCAGCGTGGCGCGCACAAAACGTTCTGCCTCGCGCCCGCCCGTGCCGTTGCCGATGGCGACGGCGCGTGGCTGAAACTGCGCGACGTACGCGAGCAGCGTCTTTTTGGCCGCTTCTTCGGCGCCTGCACCCTTGGCCAGGTGCAGCACCGTCTCTGCCAGGAACTTGCCGTTCGCGTCGACGGCCACGAACTTGCAGCCCGTGCGGAGGCCGGGATCGAGCCCCAGCACGCCCTTCTCACCGAGCGGCGCGGCCATCATCAAGTTGCGCAGGTTGTCGGCGAACACGTCGACTGCGCCCCGATCGGAGCGCACCTTGACCTCGATGCGGAGGTCGTTCTCGACGCTGGGTGCGAGCAGGCGTTTGTAGCCGTCCTCGACGGCTTGGTTCAGCTCGTCGGCGAAGGGCGAGCCTGCGCGCTTGCCCATCAGTGCGGCGAGCGACATCACCAACGTCTCGCCGTCGACCTCGACGTGGGCGCGCAGCACGTTCTCGCGCTCGCCGCGGCGGATGGCCAAGAAGCGGTGCGAGGGGATGGTCTTGAGTGCCTCGCGGTACTCGTAGTACTGCTCGAACTTGGTTGGCGCGTCGGGCAGGCCGGCTGCCTTTTCGGACACCAGCACGCCGTGCTCTGCAAACGTCTCGCGTACCCGCGCGCGTGCATCGGCGTTCTCGGACAGCCACTCGGCCACGATGTCGCGCGCTCCCGCGAGCGCGGCTTTGACGTCGGGCACTTCTTTTTCGGCGGACACGAAGCCGGCTGCGTCTTCGCTGGGCTTGCCGCTCGCGGGCTGCTCGACGATGCGCTTGGCCAGCGGCTCGAGCCCGCGCTCCTTGGCGATGATGCCGCGCGTACGCCGCTTGGGTTTGTACGGCAGGTACAGATCTTCGAGTGCGGCCTTGGTATCGCAAGCGAGGATGCGCGCCTTCAGCTCGTCGGTCAGCTTGCCTTGCGACGCGATGGACTCGAGGATGGCTTTGCGGCGTTCGTCGAGCTCGATGAGGTAGGCACGCCGCTCTTCGATGTTGCGGATCTGCACCTCGTCGAGCGAGCCGGTGGCCTCCTTGCGGTAGCGCGCGATGAACGGAACGGTCGCGCTCTCTTCGAGCAAACGCACGACGGCGCGCACGCCCGCGGCAGGCAGGCCGAGCTCGCGCGCGATGAGGGGAACGGGATCAAACGTGTTGGCTTGTGTGTCGGTCATCGCTTCGCCTTCAGGACGCAGGTCCACGGTCCTGCGTCCAACGTGCGCAGCGAGCCGAGTCCCAGACATGGTGAATAGTTTACGGCGTCGCTTCGGCCGCGCCGACGGCAGTGCCTTCGTCGAGGGCTTCGTGCTGGCGATGGGCCCACCAGATGTACGCCACGGTGAGCGCGAACAACACCACTCCCAGCAGCGGTACCCAGCTTGGCGTGTCGCCTGCCTCGTCTGTGACTTCGGGTAGCTCGGGCGGATGGTTTGCGTGGCTCATCGGGCTCGGAAAGTGGCAGAGAACTGGCTGCTTTTCAAGGTACATGCTCGGCGGTGGACGCGGGCCGGCGCGACTGGTCTCTTTTCGGTGGCGGTTACGATCGGTGTGGCCGGCCGCCTAGCGAGACGGCCCCAAGAGCTCTTGGG